>NZ_JBEXOP010000001.1:169568-371807 GCF_040611575.1 Streptomyces sp. NPDC006610 | reverse complement strand
CGGTCTGTCGCAAGAGGTACCCGTGTTGACGCGCCAACCGCTGCGGGCGGACACCCCCGGCCCGTCCCCTTCCCGCCGTACGCGGCCCACCCGCCGTCGTGGCCAGACAGGGTGGGGGGTGCCGCCCCCATGGGGGCGGCCTCCCGTGGGGGCGGGAACGGCCGTGCCGACTTTCCCTCGTCTGGGCTAGTGCGCCAAGTGGCGTTCCACCGTTTCGACCTTGGCGGTCAGGCCGTCCTGCACTCCTGGGCGGATGTCCGCCTTCAGGACCAGGGAGACTCTGGGAGCCCTTGCCTCTACGGCCGCCACCGCGCGCTTGACGACGTCCATGACCTCGTCCCAGTCGCCCTCGATGGACGTGAACATCGCGTCCGTGCGGTTCGGGAGGCCCGACTCGCGGACCACCCTGACCGCGTCGGCGACGTATTCGCCGACGTCCTCGCCCACGCCCAGGGGGGTCACGGAGAAGGCGACGATCATGCCGTGGCCTTTCGGGCCTGCGAGGCGAACACCGCGTTCTCGGCCTCGGTGCGCAGGCGGCGCTCCGCGTAGAAGCCGCCGGCCGGGAGGACCGAGAGGACGAAGTAGAGGGCGGCGGTCTTCAGGGACCACTTGGTGCGGTTCCAGGCGTCCGCCCAGAAGATCACGTAGAGGATGAACAGGACGCCGTGGATCGCGCCCATCACCGGGACCGCGTTGAATTCGGTCGTGCGCTTGAGCACCGAGCAGACGAGCAGGACGAGGAAGGACACCGCCTCGGGCGCCGAGACCAGGCGCAGGCGGCGGAGGGCGGTGGCGGTCTTGAGGTCCACGGGGGTCACCTTCGGGGTCGCTTTGTGAACGGGTGCACAAACTTTCCGTCATTGTGACAAACGCTCGCAGGCCGAGTCCCGGCAGGGGTAGGTACCTTCCTCCCTGTGGCGATGTTTCGACTCCAAGGCAGCAAGGTGCTGGCCGTCGACATGACCGGGGACGCCGTGAAGGCGAAGAACGGCTCGATGGTCGCGTACGACGGGCAGATGACCTTCAAGAAGCTGAGTGGCGGGGGTGAGGGGATACGGGGGATGGTGACCCGGCGTCTCACCGGTGAGCAGATGACCCTGATGGAGGTGACGGGGCACGGGACGTGCTGGTTCGCCGACCGGGCCTCGGAGATCAACCTGGTGGCTCTGCAGGGCGACAAGTTGTTCGTGGAGTCGAGCAATCTGCTCGCCACGGACTCGGGGCTGCGGACGGGGACGTCGTTCACCGGGGTGCGCGGCGCGGCTCAGGGCAACGGGCTGTTCACGACGACGGTCGAGGGGCACGGGCAGGCGGCGATCATGTCGGACGGGCCGGCCGTGGTGCTGCGGGTCAGTCCGCAGTTCCCGCTGAGCGTCGACCCCGGTGCGTACATCGCGCATCAGGGGAACCTCCAGCAGTCCTTCCAGTCCGGGGTGACCTTCCGGACGTTCATGGGCGAGGGCGGCGGCGAGGCCTTCCAGATCAGGTTCGAGGGTGACGGGCTCGTGTACGTGCAGCCCAGCGAGCGGAACACCGTCGCGGGGGGTGTGTGAGATGGGTTTCCGTGAGCTCAACGCGAAGATGATCGAGGCGACCGTCGCCCCGGGTCAGCGGCTGTTCAGTCAGCGCGGGGCCATGCTCGCCTACAAGGGAGAGGTGTCCTTCACGCCCAACATGGCGGGCGGGCAGGGCGGGGTCGTGTCGATGATCGGGCGGCGCGTGGCCGGTGAGGACACGCCGCTCATGACCGTCGAGGGCAGCGGGACCGTGCTGTTCGGGCACGGCGGACACCACGTGCAGGTGATCAATCTCGGCGGGGAGACCCTGTGCGTCGAGGCCGATCGGCTGCTGGCCTTCGAGGGGACCCTGCAGCAGGGGACGCTCTTCCTGGGGTCCCAGGGCGGGGTCATGGGGATGGTCCGCGGGCAGATCAGCGGGCAGGGGCTGTTCACGACCACGCTGACCGGGCACGGGGCCGTGGCCGTGATGGCCCACGGGGGCGTCTTCGAGGTGCCCATCAGACCCGACCGGCCCGTTCACGTCGACCCGCAGGCGTACGTCGCCCACCATGGCGACGTACGGAACAAGCTGTCCACGGCCCTGGGCTGGCGGGACATGGTGGGGCGCGGCTCCGGCGAGGCGTTCCAGCTGGAGCTGAGCGGCAGCGGTGTGGTGTACGTGCAGGCCTCGGAGGAGAAGCTGTGAACGGTGTCTATGGGCCGCCGGGGCCCGTTGTCCACGATCCGATGACGTTGCCCGTCGACGACAACGTCAACCCGTACACCTTCTGTGTGGAACTCAAGGGCAACCAATGGTTCCTCCAGAAGGGCAAGATGATCGCCTACTACGGCGCCATCCAGTTCAACGGCATCGGGCACGGTGCGCTCGACCGGCTGGTGCGGACGTCGTTCCATTCGCCTCTGCACGCGGCCGACTGGGTGGTGGCGGACGGCTCGGGCAAGATGCTGCTGGCCGACCGGGCCTTCGACGTCAATTCGTATGACCTCGAAGACGGCAACTTGACCATTCGCTCCGGCAATCTGCTCGCTTTTCAGCCAACCCTCGCGCTGAAGCAGTCCATCGTCCCGGGCTTTCTGACGCTCATCGGAACCGGGAAGTTCGTGGCCGCGTCCAACGGACCGGTGGTGTTCATGGAACCGCCGATCCGGGTGGACCCGGAGGCGCTCGTCGGGTGGGCCGACTGCCCCTCCCCGTGCCACCACTACGACCACGGCTACATGAGCGGGGTGATGGGCGGTCTACGTGCGCTGACGGGCCTCGGCGGGGCCTCCGGGGAGGAGCACCAGTTCGAGTTCGTCGGGGCGGGCACGGTGCTGCTCCAGTCGTCCGAGGCGCTGATGACCGAACAGCCCGTGGGGGCGGGTCCGCAACAGGCCGGAGGGGGTATGGCCGGAGGGCATGGGGCGCAAGGCGGCACACCGCGTCTTCCCGGACAGCTGGGGGACGTCCAGCGTCGCTTCGGGCTGTGAGCGGTAGTCTGCGGAGTGTGACAGTCGAACGCGTGCGCACTGTCACACGACCCTCACTAGTTCGCCTTTCAACCTTTTAGGTAGACTTCATTCATGGAGACCGAGACGGCCACGCGCTGGCTGACCGATGCGGAGCAGTGTGCTTGGCGCACCCATCTGGACGTCAACAGACTCTTGACGTACCAGCTCGAAAAGGATCTGCAGCCGTTCGGCCTGACGATGAACGACTACGAGATCCTGGTGAACCTCTCGGAGTCGGAGGATTCGCGGATGCGGATGAGCGATCTCGCCGCCGCGACCCTCCAGTCCAAGAGCCGGCTCTCGCACCAGATCACACGCATGGAGAACGCCGGGCTCGTGCGGCGGGAGAACTGCGAGTCGGACCGCCGCGGTCTGTACGCCGTCCTCACCGAGCACGGCATGGAGACCATGCAGAAGGTCGCGCCGCACCATGTGGCGTCCGTGCGCCGGCACTTCATCGACCTGCTGTCCCCCGAGGCCCTGACCGAGCTGGACAAGGCCCTCAAGCCCATCGCGGAGCATCTGCGCGGGCACCGGGGGCGTCCCTGACGAGTCGGTAGCGGGCGCGGGCGGGGCCTCTGCGGGCCCCGCCCGCTCCGTCAGGACCGGGTCAGTTCCGCGATCAGGTCGTCCGCCGCGCGGTACGGGTCCAGTTCGCCGGCGACGATGCGCTCCGCCAGGGCGTCCAGCCGGCGGTCGCCGTGAAGGTCGCCGATGCGTTCGCGAAGGGCGGTGACGGCGATCGTCTCGACCTCGCGGGCGGCGCGGGCCCGTCGGCGCCCGCTCAGGACGCCGTGCTCCTCCATCCACGCCCGGTGCTTCTCCAAGGCCTCCACGACCTCGTCGACGCCCTCGCCGCGCGCCGCCACCGTCTTCACGATCGGCGGGCGCCAGTCGCCGGGGCCCCGCGACTGACCGAGGCCCAGCATGTGGTTCAGCTCGCGTGCGGTGGCGTCGGCCCCGTCGCGGTCGGCCTTGTTGACGACGTAGACGTCGCCGATCTCCAGGATGCCCGCCTTCGCGGCCTGGATGCCGTCCCCCATGCCCGGCGCGAGCAGCACGACGCTGGTGTCGGCCTGCGAGGCGATCTCCACCTCGGACTGGCCGACGCCGACCGTCTCCACCAGGATCACCTCGCAGCCGGCGGCGTCCAGGACGCGGATGGCCTGCGGCGCCGCCCAGGCGAGGCCGCCGAGGTGGCCGCGGGTCGCCATGGAGCGGATGTAGACGCCCGGGTCGGAGGCGTGCTCCGACATGCGGACCCGGTCGCCGAGCAGGGCCCCGCCCGAGAACGGCGAGGACGGGTCCACGGCGAGGACGCCGACCCGCCTGCCCTGCTTGCGGTACGCCGTCACCAGCGCCGACGTGGAGGTCGACTTGCCGACGCCCGGCGAACCCGTCAGGCCGACCACGTAGGCGTTGCCGGTCAGCGGGGCCAGGGCCGCCATCACCTCCCGCAACTGCGGGGACGCCCCCTCCACCAGGGAGATCAGCCGGGCGACGGCACGCGGCCGGCCTTCCCCGGCCTGGGCCACCAGTGAGGAGACGTCCTGCATCACAGCTCCGTTCGAGAGTTCTTCGGCGAGGGTCAGGCCTTCGGCACGCGGATGATCAGGGCGTCGCCCTGACCGCCGCCGCCGCACAGCGCCGCCGCTCCGACGCCGCCGCCGCGCCGCTTCAGCTCCAGCGCCAAGTGCAGCACCAGACGGGCGCCGGACATGCCGATCGGGTGCCCCAGGGCGATGGCGCCGCCGTTCACATTCACCTTTTCGACGGAAACGCCGAGGTCCTTCATTGACTGCACGGCGACCGCGGCGAAGGCCTCGTTGATCTCGATCAGGTCGAGGTCGGCGACGTCCAGGCCCTCCTTCTTCAGCGCGTGCGCGATGGCGTTGGACGGCTGGGACTGCAGGGAGGTGTCGGGGCCCGCCACGTTGCCGTGGGCGCCGATCTCGGCGATCCACTCCAGGCCCAGCTCCTGCGCCTTGGCCTTGCTCATCACGACCACCGCGGCGGCGCCGTCGGAGATCTGCGAGGAGGAGCCGGCGGTGATCGTGCCGTCCTTGGTGAACGCCGGGCGCAGCTTGCCCAGCGACTCGGCGGTCGTGTCGCCGCGGATGCCCTCGTCCTGGCTGACGACCACCGGCTCGCCCTTGCGCTGCGGGATCTCCACGGGGGTGATCTCCGCCTCGAAGACGCCGTTCTTCTGGGCGGCGGCGGCGCGCTGGTGGGACAGCGCGGCGATCTCGTCCTGTTCGGCGCGGCCGATGCCGAGGCGCGTGTTGTGCCGCTCCGTCGACTCGCCCATGGGGATGTTCTCCCACGGGTCGGTCAGACCGTCGTACGCCATCGCGTCCAGCATCTGCACGGCGCCGTACTTGACGCCCTCGCGGGACTTCGGCAGCAGGTGCGGGGCGTTGGTCATGGACTCCTGGCCGCCGGCCACGATCACGTCGAACTCGCCGGCGCGGATGAGCTGGTCGGCGAGCGCGATGGCGTCCAGGCCGGAGAGGCACACCTTGTTGATCGTGAGCGCCGGGACGTTCATCGGGATGCCGGCCTTGACCGCGGCCTGGCGCGCCGGGATCTGCCCCGCCCCGGCCTGCAGCACCTGGCCCATGATCACGTACTGCACCTGGTCGCCGCCGATCCCCGCACGGTCCAGGGCGGCCTTGATAGCGAAGCCGCCGAGGTCGGCTCCGGAGAAGGACTTCAGCGAACCGAGCAACCGCCCCATCGGGGTCCGGGCGCCCGCGACGATGACGGACGTCGTGCCGTTCGTTGCAGATGACATGAGCTGAGATCCCCTTACCGGCCTTGCACGGGCCGAGGAGTGAACGAGGGTTTACTCGAATGTACTGAGCGGTACTCCACCCGTCATCGGGCGGTCGGTGTGATCGCGCGCACGTTGCGTAACCACCTCCGGAACGCTGCACTGAATCCATGCTGACGCGAATCGACCACATCGGAATCGCCTGCCACGACCTCGACGCGACCGTGGAGTTCTACCGGGCCACGTACGGCTTCGAGGTCTTCCACACCGAGGTCAACGAGGAGCAGGGCGTGCGCGAGGCCATGCTCAAGATCAACGATACGTCGGACGGCGGTGCGTCGTACCTCCAGCTTCTCGAACCGATCCGGGAGGACTCCACCGTCGCCAAGTGGCTGGCGAAGAACGGGGAGGGCGTCCACCACATCGCCTTCGGCACCGCGGACGTCGACGCCGACGCCGCCGCCGTGCGGGACAAGGGCGTGCGCGTGCTCTACGACGAGCCCCGCCGCGGCTCCATGGGATCGCGGATCACCTTCCTGCACCCCAAGGACTGCCACGGCGTTCTCACCGAACTGGTCACTTCGGCGCCCGTTGAGTCACCTGAGCACTGATGCTCGTACATAGGGGCCGGTAGGGTTGGGGGCGGTCGCCGCTCCTTCCAGGGCGACCGAGGTCCTGTCGCGTTGACGGCAGGACCGCCGGGGTCCGGGTTTCGGGGGACGAGCGTCGGGGCAGCAGCCCATGCTCCGCCGTTGATCTGACACCATTCCCCGGGGGCCCCGTTCGGCGGATGGACGGAGCTCGTTCGGAAAGACTTGCGACCAGGGGACGGATGGGACCGCGCAGTGCGGGGCTACGAGAGCCAGGAGCGAGAGCCGGCGGCTGACGTCGACCACCTCACTCGGTTCGAAGCCGAGATGAAGCGGCTGAGGACCGAGCGGGAAAAGGCCATCCAGCACGCCGAGGACCTCGGCTACCAGGTCGAGGTGCTGCGCGCCAAGCTGCACGAGGCGCGGCGCACGCTCATGACGCGGCCTGCCTATGACAGTGCTGACATCGGCTACCAGGCCGAGCAGTTGCTGCGCAACGCCCAGATGCAGGCCGACCAGATCCGCGCCGACGCCGAGCGCGAGCTGAGCCAGGCCCGCGCCCAGACCCAGCGCATCCTCCAGGAGCACGCCGAGCAGGCGGCCCGCCTCCAGGCCGAGCTGCACCAGGAGGCCGTGACCCGGCGCCAGCAGCTCGACCAGGAGCTGGCCGAGCGCCGGGCCACCGTCGAGTCCCACGTCAACGAGAACGTCGCGTGGGCGGAGCAGCTGCGCGCCCGCACCGAGCAGCAGGCCCGCCGGCTGCTGGAGGAGTCCCGCGCCGAGGCCGAGCAGGCCATGGCCGCCGCCCGCGCCGAGGCCGAGCGGCTGACCGCCGAGGCCCGTCAGCGGCTGCGCGGCGAGGCCGAGGCCGCCCGCGCCGAGGCGGAGCAGCTGCTGCGGCGCGCCCGCGCGGACGCGGAGCGGCTGCTGAACGCCGCCTCCACCCAGGCCCAGGAGGCCACCGACCACGCCGAGCAGCTGCGCACCACCACGGTCACCGAGTCGGACGCCGCCCGCCGCCAGGCCGCCGAGCTGAGCCGGGCCGCCGAGGCGCGGATGACCGAGGCCGAGGAGGCGCTGCGCAAGGCGCAGTCCGAGGCGGAGAAGCTGGTCACCGAGGCCAAGGAGGCCGCGGCCAAGACCCTCGCGAGCGCCGACTCGGCCAACGAGCTGCGCACCCGTACGGCCAAGGAGCAGGTCGCCCGGCTGGTCAGCGAGGCCACCAAGGAGGCCGAGACCACCAAGGCGGAGGCCGAGCAGCTCGTCGCCGACGCCCGCGCCGAGGCCGAGAAGATCGTCGCGGAGGCCGCCGAGAAGGCCCGCACGATCACCGCCGAGGAGACCGCGACCCAGCTGTCCAAGGCGGCCAGGACCGCCGAGGACGTCCTCAACAAGGCCGCCGAGAACGCCAAGAACACCACCAAGGCCGCCGCCGAGGAGGCCGAGCGGATCCGCCGCGAGGCGGAGGCCGAGGCGGACCGGCTGCGTGCCGAGGCGCACGACATCGCCGAGCAGCTCAAGGGCGCGGCGAAGGACGACACCAAGGAGTACCGCGCCAAGACGGTCGAGCTGCAGGAGGAGGCGCGCCGGCTGCGCGGCGAGGCCGAGCAGCTGCGCTCCGACGCGGTCGCCGAGGGCGAGAAGATCCGCGCCGAGGCCCGCAAGGAGGCCGTGGCGCAGATCGAGGAGGCGGCCAGGACCGCCGAGGAACTGCTCGCCAAGGCCAAGGCGGACGCGGACGAACTGCGCCGGATCGCGACCGCGGACAGCGAGAAGGTCCGCACCGAGGCCATCGAGCGCGCCACCACGCTGCGCCGGCAGGCCGAGGAAACCCTGGAGCGCACCCGCAAGGAGGCCGAGCGCCACCGCGACGAGGTGCTGGAGCAGGCCGAGGGCATCCGCGCGGACGCCGAGCGGGCCGCGCTCGAACTGCGCGAGGAGACCGAGCGCGCCGTCGCGGCCCGGCAGGCGGAGGCCGCCGACGAGCTGGCCCGGCTGCACGCGGACACCGAGGCCCGTCTGGCCGCCGCCGAGCAGGCCCTCACCGACGCCCGCGAGGAGGCCGCGCGGATCCGCCGCGAGGCCACCGAGGAGGCCGACCGGCTGCGCACCGAGGCCGCCGAGCGCATCCGCGCCCTGCAGCAGCAGGCGGAGGCGGAAGCGGAACGGCTGCGCACCGAGGCCGCGTCCGACGCGTCCGCGTCCCGCGCGGAGGGCGAGGCCGTCGCCGTACGGCTGCGGACCGAGGCCGCGACGGAGGCCGAGCGGCTGAAGACCGAGGCGCAGGACACCGCCGACCGGGTGCGCGCCGAGGCGCAGGCCGCGGCCGAACGGCTGGCCGCGGAGGCGTCGGAGACGCTGGCCGCCGCGCAGGAGGAGGCCGTACGGCGTCGGCGCGAGGCCGAGGAGACGCTCGGCGCGGCCCGGCAGGAGGCCGACCAGGAGCGCGAGCGGGCCCGCGAGCAGAGCGAGGAACTGCTGGCCTCTGCGCGCACCCGCGTGGAGGAGGCGCAGGCCGAGGCGGTCCGCCTGGTCGAGGAGGCCGACCGGCGCGCCACCGAGATGGTCTCCGCCGCCGAGGCCCACGCCCAGCAGGTGCGGGACTCCGTCGCCGGGCTGCACGAGCAGGCGCAGGAGGAGATCGCCGGTCTGCGCAGCGCCGCCGAGCACGCGGCGGAGCGCACCCGGCGCGAGGCCGAGGAGGAGGCGGACCGGGTCCGCGCCGACGCCTACGCCGAGCGGGAGCGGGCCAGCGAGGACGCGAGCCGGGTCCGGCGCGAGGCGAGCGAGGAGGCGGAGGCCGCGAAGTCCCTCGCCGAGCGGACCATGGCGGAGGCCATCGCCGAGTCGGAGCGGATGCGCGCCGACGCCGCCGAGCACGCGCAGCGCGCCCGGACCGAGGCGTCGGACGCCATCGCTCAGGCCGACCAGGAGGCGGCGCGCGCCCGTGCGGACGCCCGCGAGGACGCGAACCGGATCCGTTCGGACGCGGCGGCGCAGGCGGACACGCTGATCACCGAGGCGCGCTCCGAGGCGGAGCGGCTCACCACGGAGACGGCCGCCGAGGTCGAGCGGGTGCGGGCCGAGGCGGTCGCCCAGGCCGAGAAGCTGCTCGGGGACGCGAACGGCGAGGCGGAGCGGCTGCGTGCCGAGGCCGCGCAGACGGTCGGCTCCGCGCAGCAGCACGCCGAGCGGGTGCGCGGCGAGTCCGAGCGGGTCAGGGCCGAGGCGCTCGCCGAGGCAGAGCGGGTCACCGCCGCCGCGCGCGACGAGGCCGAGCGGACGCTGGACGCGGCCCGCAAGGAGGCCAACAAGCGGCGTTCGGAGGCCGCCGAGCAGGTCGACAAGCTCATCACGGAGACCGCGGCCGAGGCCGACAAGCTGCTCGCCGAGGCGCAGGCGCAGGCGCTCAAGACCACCGCGGACGCCGAGGCGCAGGCCGACACCATGGTCGGCGCGGCCCGCAAGGAGGCCGAGCGGCTGGTCGCGGAGGCCACGGTCGAGGGCAACTCCCGGGTGGAGAAGGCCCGCACGGACGCCGACGAGTTGCTGGTCGGCGCCCGCCGGGACGCCACCGCCGTCCGGGAGCGCGCCGAGGAGCTGCGCGCCCGGATCACCGCCGAGATCGAGGAGCTGCACGAGCGGGCCCGCCGGGAGGCGGCCGAGACGATGAAGTCGACCGGCGACCGCTGCGACGCGCTGATCAAGGCCGCCGAGGAGCAGCTCGCCAAGGCCCAGGCGAAGGCGAAGGAGCTGGTGTCGGAGGCCAACTCCGAGGCCGGCAAGGTGCGCATCGCCGCCGTGAAGAAGGCCGAGGCCCTGCTGAAGGAGGCCGAGCAGAAGAAGGCCACCCTCATCCGGGAGGCCGAGGAGCTGAAGGCCGAGGCGATCCGCGAGGCCCGGCGCACGGTCGAGGAGGGCAAGCGCGAGCTGGAGGTCCTGGTGCGCCGGCGCGAGGACATCAACGCCGAGATCTCCCGGGTGCAGGACGTGCTGGAGGCGCTGGAGTCGTTCGAGGCGCCGCCGTCCGGCAAGGACGGCGCGGTCAAGGCCGGGGCGGCCGTGGGACCGCCGCGCTCGGGCGGCAAGGCGTCGGACGGGTAGCCGTGGCGACCGTTGGAGATCGTCTGAAAGTGTTTGGCCTGATTTCCGGAAGCTCGTGCGCTGGTCAGCCGTCCAAATGGGGTGTCATTCTCCAGATCAAACCCGTATCCGCTCGATGACACACCGCTTCGGCCCCTAGGATTCCACCTATCACCTCACCGGTCTCATTCGACAGGAACCCCATGAGCGACACTTCCCCCTACGGCTTCGAGCTTGTGCGGCGTGGGTACGACCGCGCTCAGGTGGACGAACGGATCTCCAAGCTCGTCTCCGACCGTGACAGCGCTCTCGCCCGCATCACCGCTCTGGAAAAGCGCATCGAGGAGCTCCACCTCGAGACGCAGAACGCCCAGGCCGCCGTGACCGACGCGGAGCCGTCGTACGCGGGTCTCGGCGCGCGCGTCGAGAAGATCCTCCGCCTCGCGGAGGAGGAGGCGAAGGACCTGCGCGAGGAGGCCCGGCGCGCGGCCGAGCAGCACCGTGAGCTGGCCGAGTCGGCGGCCCAGCAGGTGCGCAACGACGCCGAGTCGTTCGCGGCGGAGCGCAAGGCCAAGGCCGAGGACGAGGGCGTCCGGATCGTCGAGAAGGCCAAGGGCGAGGCCGCCCAGCTGCGTGCGGACGCGCAGAAGGACGCGCAGTCCAAGCGCGAGGAGGCCGACGCGCTCTTCGAGGAGACTCGCGCCAAGGCCGCTCAGGCCGCCGCCGACTTCGAGACCAACCTGGCCAAGCGCCGCGAGCAGTCCGAGCGCGACCTGGCGTCCCGTCAGGCCAAGGCCGAGAAGCGGCTCGCGGAGATCGAGCACCGGGCGGAGCAGCTGCGCCTGGAGGCCGAGAAGCTGCGCACCGACGCCGAGCGCCGCGCCCGCCAGACGGTGGAGACCGCCCAGCGTCAGGCCGAGGACATCGTCGCCGACGCCAACGCCAAGGCGGACCGCATCCGTTCGGAATCCGAGCGCGAGCTGGCCGCTCTGACCAACCGCCGCGACTCCATCAACGCCCAGCTGACGAACGTCCGCGAGATGCTCGCCACGCTCACCGGCGCCGCGGTGGCCGCGACCGGCCCCGCCGACGACGAGTCCGTCTCCCGCGGCGTCCCGGCGCAGCAGTCCCGGTAAGCAGTAGGCAGTACACGGCGTACCCTCCGCGAGGCCCTCCGTCACTGAAGTGGCAGGGGGCCTCGTGCCGTTTTAGCGTGGCCGCATGATCGAGCTCGAGGGGCTGACCAAGCGGTACGGCGAGAAGGTCGCGGTGAACGGGCTGACGTTCACCGTGCGGCCCGGCGTCGTCACCGGCTTCCTCGGTCCCAACGGCGCCGGCAAGTCGACCACCATGCGGATGATGCTGGGCCTGGACCGGCCCACCGCGGGGGACGTGCGCATCGACGGCGTCCACTACGACCGGCTGAAGGACCCGCTGAAGTACATCGGCGCCCTGCTCGACGCCAAGGCCGTGCACGGCGGCCGCAGCGCCCGCAACCATCTGCTGTGCCTGGCGCAGAGCAACGGCATCCCCGAACGGCGGGTGGCCGAGGTGCTGGACACGGTGGGCCTGACGGCCGTCGCCCGGAAGAAGGCCAAGGGGTTCTCGCTGGGCATGGGCCAGCGGCTGGGCATCGCCGCCGCGCTGCTGGGCGATCCGCGCATCCTGATGTTCGACGAGCCGGTGAACGGGCTGGACCCCGAGGGCATCCACTGGATCCGCCATCTGATGAAGTCGCTGGCCGCCCAGGGCCGTACGGTGTTCGTCTCCTCGCATCTGATGAGCGAGATGGCGCTGACGGCCGACCACCTCGTCGTCATCGGCCAGGGCCGGCTGCTGGCGGACACCTCCATGGCCGACTTCATCGCGCGGAACAGCCGCACGTACACCCGGATCCGCTCCCCCGAGCGGGAGCGGCTGCTGGACGCGCTGCACGGGGCCGGGATGACGGTGGTGGAGAACGGCGGCGGCGCGCTGGAGGTGGACGGCGCCGGTGCGGAGCGGATCGGCGAGCTGGCCGCGCGGCACGGGATCACGCTGCACGAGCTGAGCCCGCAACGCGCCTCGCTGGAGGAGGCGTTCATGCGGCTGACGGCGGAGTCGGTGGAGTACCACGCGCACTCCGACTCCCCGGAGCCGCCGGCGGCCTGGGGCGAGGGCTGGAGGAAGGCAAGCACATGACGGCGGCCCAGGTCATCCGCTCCGAATGGACGAAGATCCGCTCCGTGGCGTCCACCGTGTGGACGCTGTCGCTCGCCGTGGTCGTGACGATCGCGCTGGGCATGCTGATCTCGGCGCTGTCGAAGAGCGAGTTCGACCGGATGGACGAACGCGACCGGCTCTCCTTCGATCCGACGTTCATCAGCTTCGCCGGGATGAGCCTCGGCCAGCTGGCGATGATCGTCTTCGGGGTGCTGGTGGTGTCGAACGAGTACAGCTCCGGCATGATCCGCACCTCCCTCGCGGCGGTGCCGCAGCGCGGGACGTTCCTGTTCGGGAAGCTGGCGGTGGCCACGGCGCTGGCGCTGGCGGTCGGCATGGCGACGAGCTTCGCCGCGTTCTTCCTGGGGCAGGCGATGCTCGGCGAGCTGCGGGCGTCGCTCGGCGACCCGGGGGTGCTGCGGGCGGTGCTCGGCGGCGGGATCTACATGACGCTGATCGCGATGTTCTCCATGGGCGTCGCGGCGATGCTGCGCTCGCCCATGCTGTCGCTGGGCATCCTGATGCCGTTCTTCTTCCTGATCTCCAGCATCCTCGGCAACGTCCCGGCCACCGAGAAGGTCGGCCGGTTCCTGCCCGACCAGGCCGGCAGCCGGATCATGCAGGTGGTCACCCCGGTGGACGACGACACCCCGTACGGCCCCTGGGGCGGGCTGCTGATCATGCTGGCGTGGGTGGCGGCGGCGGTCGCCGGCGGCTATCTGGTGCTGAGGCGGCGGGACGCCTAGCCGCACTGTGCACGGAGCGTTCTTTTGCCCGCGCTTGAAGGGAACCGGCGGGGCCTGGATATCCTCCTAAGCCTTACGGGGGCGTGTGCCCCGCTGTCCAGGACCTTTCGATGGGTGCGGAGCATGATCGAGGCAGTCGGCCTGACCAAGCGCTACGGCGACAAGACCGCTGTGCACAACCTTTCCTTCCAGGTGCGGCCCGGAGCCGTCACGGGCTTCCTCGGGCCGAACGGCTCCGGCAAGTCGACGACGATGCGGATGATCCTCGGCCTGGACAACCCCACCTCCGGGCAGGTGACGATCGGCGGCTACCCCTACCGCAAGCTGCCGAACGCCCCCCGCCAGGTCGGCGCCCTGCTCGACGCCAAGGCGGTCCACGGCGGCCGGTCCGCCCGCAACCACCTGCTGAGCCTCGCCCAGCTGTCCGGCATCCCGGCCCGCCGCGTGGACGAGGTGCTCGGCGTGGTGGGCCTCCAGGACGTCGCCAAGCGGCGCTCCAAGGGCTTCTCCCTCGGCATGGGCCAGCGGCTCGGCATCGCCGGCGCGCTCCTCGGCGACCCCCAGGTGCTGCTGTTCGACGAGCCGGTCAACGGCCTCGACCCCGAGGGCATCCTCTGGGTGCGCAACCTGATGAAGTCGCTCGCCGCGGAGGGCCGCACGGTCTTCGTCTCCTCCCACCTGATGAGCGAGATGGCGCTGACGGCCGACCACCTCATCGTCATCGGACGCGGTCAGCTGCTCGCCGACATGAGCGTGCAGGACTTCATCGCGGCGAACTCCGCGGGCTTCGCGCGCGTGCGCACCCCGGACACCGAGCCGCAGCTGCGCGAGAAGCTGGCCTCCGCGCTGGCCGAGGCGGGCGGGCACGTGCTGCCCGAGCCGGACGGGGCGCTGCGGGTGACGGGACTGCCGCTGCCCCGCATCAGCGACATCGCGCACGACACGGACGTACGGCTGTGGGAGCTGTCGCCGCACCAGGCCTCGCTGGAGGAGGCGTACATGCGGATGACGCAGTCGGTGGTGGACTACCGCTCGACGGCCGACCAGAAGGCCGGACTGATGCAGCCGCTGCCGGCGGGCGCGCAGCCGCCGGTCCCGGTGCCCGGCCAGGGCCAGCCGGGCTGGTACGCCCCGCCGCCGCCCCAGCAGGGCGGTCAGCCCTTCGCGGGCCCGTACGGCGGCCCTCAGCCGTCCGCGCCCGCCCAGGGCGGTACGCCGAACCCGTACGCGCAGCCGGCGCCGCAGCCGCCCGCCCAGGCCCCCGCGCAGCCCGCCCAGGCCCCCGCGCAGCCGCCCGCCGCGGCCCCCTCCGCCTCTGCTCCCGCCGACCAGACCAAGCCCGAGGACGCCCGATGAGCACGCCCCAGCCCTCCACGCCACAGGCCGCGCCCCAGTGGGGAGCGCCCTCCGGCGCCCCGTACCCCGGTTACACCTCGCCGATCCCGGTCGTGCGCACGCACCTCGGGCACGCCGTCGCCTCCGAGTGGACGAAGATCCGGTCGGTGCGCTCCACGATGTGGACGCTGGGCGTGTTCGTGCTGCTCGTCGTCGGCATCGGGCTGTCCACCGGCGCGCTGGTCGCCGGCTCCTCGGAGGCCGACCTGGGCGGCGAGAGCCCGCTCGCGCTCGGCTTCTTCGGGCTGCTGCTGGGCTGCATGTGCATCATCACGCTGGGCGTGCTGACGACGGCCTCGGAGTACGGCACCGGGATGATCCGGACCACGATGACCGCGTGCCCCTCGCGCGCCCGGGTGCTGGCGGCGAAGGCGATCGTGTTCTTCACGGTCGCGTTCGTGGTGACGCTGGTCTCCTCCGGCTTCGTCGCCCTGGCGCAGGTCGGCATGGTGAGCGAGGCGCGCGAACCGTCCGGCGGCGAGTGGTTGAGGGGGACGGTCGGCGTCTCCCTCTACATCGCGCTGCTGGGCCTGCTCTCGCTCGTGGTCGGCTCGATCGTGCGGCACTCGGCGGGCGCCATCACCATCATGATCGCGGCGGTGCTGGCGCCGCTGGTGATCGCGCTGTTCATGTTCTCGTCGTCGCTGGAGGACCTGCGCGAGGCGCTGTTCGAGTACTCCATCCCGAACCAGCTGAGCGTGTTCTACGCCAACTCCCTCAGCGAGTCCGGCCCCTCGGGCTGGGACCCGCTGTGGATCATGCTGGGCGTCACGGCGGTCGCGTTCGCCGGGGCCGTCGTGCTGCTGGAGAAGCGGGACGTCTGAGGCTCCCGGGGGCCGGCGTCCGGGCCGCCCTAGAACTTCGGCGCGTTTCGGGACCGCTGCACCCGGGTGGTGCGGCGGTCCCGCGCGTTCCAGCAGGACTTGTGCCAGTGCCGGCGGTCGTCCACGCCCGCGTGCTCGGGCCAGGCCACGACGTGCGGCACCCCGGAGGGGATGAGCTGGTCGCAGCCGGGGCAGCGGTACGACTTGCCCTGCGAGGAGGCGCCGGCGACATGGCGCACGCTCCAGCCGTCGCCCTGCCAGTCCTCGGTGGACTGCCAGCCGCCGTAGCGGCCCGGGCGGTCGTCCTCGGCACTCCGGCCGGAGGAGCCTGAGCCCTTGGGTCGGTTGCGGCGCGGCGACACGGGACACCTCACGGAGTTGTCGGGGAGTGTTCGCGACAAGCCTACGCGTCCCCCGTAGGGGTACCCGGAAGGGTCCGAAGCTCACAAGTCCCCCGCGCGCGCCACCGATTCTGCCGACAATCCGCAAATCCCTCCGCCCGCCCGTGTCCTCGGTACGTGTCGGCCGGTTATGCCCGTGGGGGAGCTCCGTGTCGGAGCCAAGGAAGCAGGAATTGCGATGCGCGTAGGAACATTCGTGCTGGCCGCCCAGTTCCCGGGGCAGGGCCAGGGGGAGGCGCTGCACCGCGCGGTCCGCTCGGCGGAGGCCGCGGAGGAGGCGGGGCTCGACTCGGTCTGGCTGGCCGAACACCACTTCGTGCCGTACGGGACGTGCCCGTCGGCCGTCACCCTCGCCGGGTTCCTTCTCGGCCGCACCCGCCGCATCCGGGTCGGCACGGCGGTGAGCGTGCTGCCGACCGCCCACCCGGTCGCCCTCGGCGAGCAGGCCGCGCTGCTGCACATCGCGAGCGGTGGCCGGTTCTCGCTGGGCGTGGGGCGGGGCGGCCCCTGGGTGGACCTGGAGGTGTTCGGGTCGGGCCTGGAGGCGTACGAGAAAGGGCTCCCGGAATCGCTCGATCTGCTGCTGCGCTGGCTGCGCGAGCCGGCCGTCGCGGGCACCGGCGAGCGCTTCGCCTTCCGCGAGGTGCCCGTGGTGCCCCGGCCCGCGGAGGCGCTGACGGACGCGCCGGGTCCGGAGGTGCTGCTGGCCTGCACCTCCCCGCAGGGCGTGCGCACGGCCGCCGAGCGCGGGCTGCCGATGCTGCTCGGCATGCACATCGGGGACGAGGAGAAGGCCGAGATGGTCGCCCTGTGGCGGCGGCACGCACGCGCCTGCGGACGCCCTGCGGCGGAGATCGCCGGCGCGGCCCATGTCTCGGCCGGCGTCTGCCAGATCGCCGACCAACGCACCGACGCGGCCGAGACGCTGCTGAAGGCAATGCCGGGCTGGCTGCGCCAGGGGCTCGACGCCCATGTCACGGTGGACGGCCGCGAGCGCCGGATGCGCGATCCGCTGGCATACACGGAACTGCTCTGCGGACTGCACCCGGTGGGCCCGCCGCGGCTGTGCGCCGACCGGCTGGCGGCGACCGGCGAGCGCACGGGCGTCACCCGCTTCGCCCTGCTGGTCGAGGGCTCCGGCGACCTGGCGACGACGGAGGAGAACGTACGGCGGCTGGGCGCGGAGGTGCTGCCGCAGCTGACGTGACCGGGGCCGCGCCGGCGTGCCGCGCGGCGTGGTGGGCTTGCCGCTCCGGTACGGATCGCACCTCCCCCGCGTACGGAGCGGCAAGCGAGCGGATCGCCGCCGTCAGCAGTCCCGCAGCTCCGGGGACTGGTTGAGCAGCTGGCTGCGGACCGAGGTGAAGCGGGTCAGCGTCGCGTCCGCCGAGGCGTCCAGCGGGAACACGGCCACCCGGTGGCAGTTCTGGAACGCCAGCCGCACCCCGAAGTGCCGCTGCAGCGCACCGCGAATGGCGTCACTCGCCAGCGCACGCAGCAGCTGACCGCGTGCCTGCTCGTCCGGCGGGGGCGTCAGGTTGTCGGCGAACTGTCCGCCGTCCACCTTCAGCTGGGCCACCAGGGAGCTGATCATCTCCCATGCGTAGGGCAGGGAGGTCCGGACGCAGTCGACGAAGGCAGCTTCGTCGACCTCGCCTCGCTCGGCCTGTTCGAGTAGGGCCGGTGAGACGTCGAGCGACATGGGTTCTCCTCTCGCACCCCCAACGAGCAGGGGTTGCCGGACAGATGAGGGAGCACGCACGGCGAACACGCTGGGTACACGCGCGGCGACCTCCCGTTTATACGGTAGGCAACTGCCGGAGGCGGCACCAGGAGAATGCCGACACAGACGCGTTCCGTTGTGTTCACTATCGGCCATTGCCGAACAGGTCTCTTCCAGGGCGAATCGCGTGCGCTCTCGTCCGTCGAGTAGCGTTGCCGACCATGCGTCTCGTCATTGCCCGATGCTCCGTCGACTACGCGGGCCGGCTCACCGCCCACCTTCCGACCGCTCCCCGTCTGATCCTGGTGAAGGCGGACGGCAGCGTCTCGATCCACGCGGACGACCGGGCCTACAAGCCCCTGAACTGGATGTCGCCGCCCTGCACGCTGAAGGAGGGGACCGGCGAGGAGGCCGGCGTCTGGACCGTCGTGAACAAGGCCGGCGAGAAGCTGATCATCACGATGGAGGAGGTGCTGCACGACTCCTCGCACGAACTCGGCGTCGATCCCGGCCTGATCAAGGACGGCGTGGAAGCGCACCTCCAGGAACTGCTCGCCGACCGCATCGAGACCCTCGGCGAGGGCTACACGCTGATCCGCCGCGAGTACATGACGGCCATCGGCCCGGTCGACATCCTGTGCCGCGACGCCGAGGGGCGGACCGTCGCCGTGGAGATCAAGCGGCGCGGCGAGATCGACGGCGTGGAGCAGCTCACCCGCTATCTGGAGCTGCTGAACCGCGACCCGCATCTGGCGCCGGTGCGCGGCATCTTCGCCGCGCAGGAGATCAAGCCGCAGGCACGTGTCCTCGCCACGGACCGCGGCATCGGCTGCCATGTGCTGGACTACGACGCCCTGCGCGGCATCGAGGACGACAAGCTGCGGCTTTTCTGACCCGCACCTGTGCCCCACCCGCGCCCACCGGGCCCGGGTGGGCTCTCAGATGACCGGCTCCTCCGCGTGGTCTTCGGGGTCCTCGGGAGAGGAGGCCGTCGAAGTGCCCGGGCCGGTCGCCGAGTTGGTGGTCGACGGGCTGGTCGAGGTGTCGGTGGGCGTCGGGCTGCTCTGGCTCGGCGTCGGGTCGGGGCTGGGCGACTGCGATTCGTCGGAGGACGGGCTCGGCGTCGGGCTCGACGAGGTCGGCTTCGACGTGGACGGCCTGGTCGGCGTGGAGGGGTCCGCCTCGTCGTCCGGCTTCGTCGTGCCGGTGGGCTCGGCGTCGGGCTCGTCCGCTCCCTCGTCGCCGTTGTCGCCGACGGCCGTCGGGGTCGGGTCGTCGGCCGTGCCGAGGGTGCCGTCGGGTCCGGGGGCGGTGGGCCGGCTGGTCGCCGAGCCGGTGTCGCCCACGTCGTCCCCGTCCGCCACGCCGAGGTTCTCCTCGCCGTCGTCCTGGGTGGCCGTCGGGTTGACGCCGACGCGGCCGGACGGGCCCTCGGCGTCGTTGTCGGAGGTGGCGCCGAGGGTGACGACGGTGCCGAGCACCGCCACGAGCAGGGCGCCCGCGCCGGCCGCGACCAGGTTGCGCCGGGCCAGTCCGCGCAGGCCGGCGCGCGTGTGCCGGGACGGCGTGCCCGGCACGGAGACGCCGCCGTACGCGGCCAGCGCCGGGGCGTCCGTGGGCGGCTGGAGTTCGGGGAAAGGCTCCGGCGACGCGGGCGCCTTGGCGGCGTCGCCGTCGGCGAAGGCGTCCGGGAAGTCCGCGAGGTCGTCGCCGAACGGGAGACCGGCCCCGGCGATCGCGGCCGTGCCCCCTCCCGGTGCGGTCGCGAGCCCCGGTGTGCCCGAGCGGTCGGCGACCAGGGCGAGGGCGCGGCGGCCGGCGACCGTGCCGCGCTTGTCGGCGAGGGCGCCGCGCAGCCCGATGGACGCCTCCAGCTCCGCGCGGGCCCGGTCCAGCCGGCCCCGGCACAGTGCGAGGACGCCCAGTTCGTGCTGGAAGTAGGCCTGTCCGGCGACGTCGCCGGCGAGCCGGGCGGCCTCGGCGCCGGCGCGCAGGGCGCGTTCCCAGGCGCTCCAGTGCAGTCCGGCGGCGAACGCGGGCGCCGCCGTGCGGGCCAGCCGTACGGCTGGGCTGTCCCCGTCGTCGCCGACCGGGGCGGCGGGCTGGAGCGCGGCGAGCAGGGCGTCGGCCTCGGCGCCGACGCGCTCGGGGTCGACGGAGGGGTGTCCGGCCCACCAGGCGTAGTGCCGGGCGGCGGTGAGGGCGTGGGCCGGGGCGTCCTGGGCGTATCCGGCGGCCTCCAGCTGGGTGCGCACGCCGGCCGCGAGCCGGTAGCGGGTGCCCACCGGGGAGACCAGGGCGCAGCGGAGCAGTTCCCCGAGCGCGGCGTCCGCGTGGGTGTCGCCGACGAGGGCGGGCAGGTGGGCCTGGTGCGGCACCTCGCCGCCGAGCGCGACGGCGAAGCGCAGGGTGGCCCGCGCGGAGGGGCTCAGCCGGGAGGCGAGCAGCGCGGCGGGCGCGGCGCCCTCGGCGAGGGAGGGCAGCGGCACGTCGTCGGCGAGCGCGGCCGGGTCGACGGGGGTCTCGAAGGCCGGGTCGGCCGGGATGTCGCCGAAGACGCCGAACTCGTCCAGGGCGTCGGCGCCGGCCCGCAGCCGGTCGCGCTGCCGCAGCAGGGCGCCGGCCTGCACGAACCGCAGGGGCAGGCCCTCGGACTCGAACCACAGGTCGCCGGCCCAGTTGGCCTCGTCCTCGGTGAGGGGGCGGCCGACGGCGTGCTCCAGCAGCCGCAGCCCGCCGGCGCGGTCGAGGCCCCCGAGGGCGACCTCCTCGATGCCGGCGTCCGCGGAGGGGGCGGGCGCGCCGGGGGCCGCGCCGATCAGGAAGGCGCACTCGGGGGTGGCGTCGAGCAGCTCGTCCAGCGCGGCGCCGCCGAGTTCGGCGTCGTCCAGGACGACGACCGCGCCGATCTCCCCGACGAGTTCGAGGAGTTGCTCGCGGTCGGGGCGGTGGCCGGGGGCGGCGTAGACGGCGTGGAAGAGGTCGTGGAGCAGGTCGTCGGCCGTGCGGCGCAGTCCGCAGAGGCGGACGACGCCGTCGGGGGCGAGGTCGGCGCAGTCCTCGGCGACGGTGTCGAGCAGGGTGGTGCGGCCGGAGCCGGCGGGGCCGGTGACGCGGGCCGAACGGCCACGGGCGAGCAGGCGTATCAGGCGCTCGCGTTCCTCCTGGCGGCCGAGGAGCGGCGGCGCGGGCCGGGCGGGGCCCGGCGGGACAGGGGGGCGGGCGGCGCGGGCCGCCTCGGCGCGTTCGGCGGGGGTGCGCTTGGCGGGGCGGGCGGGCCGCTCGGCGGGCGGGCAGACCTCTATCTCGCTGCCGTCGACGGGGTTGACGGTGAGCAGCAGGTCGCCGGAGACCAGCCGCGCGGTGCGGGCGGGCGCGGGCGCGTGCTGGCCGAAGTCGGAGGTGAGGGGGTCCCTGGGCGGCCGCCGGCCCGACGGGCCGTCGTCGTGGCCGTACTCCTCGGGTCCCCGGGTGTTCGGGTCCATAGGTTCCAAGCCCCCAAAAGCGTCGAGTGCGTCCAGCCCCTCCCGGCCTTGCCGCACACCGCGCTGTCGCTTCTGGTCCGGGCCCGCTCGAGGGTCGAACAGTCGCGGGCGTCCGAACACTAACCGCAGGCCGGTGTCCGCGACAGCCCGGGGTGCCGCGCCGTCCGAGACGTCACGGTCCAAGCGGAATGCGCGCGTCGGGCGTTTCGCCGTGGGCTGCCCGGGTCTCCCCCGGGCGGCCGTTCACACCTGCCGGGTCAGACCCGCGGCAGGGACTCCACGCCGATGCCGCCCTCGATCGCCAGGATCCGGTGCAACCGGGTGGCGACGAGGAGGCGTTGCATCTGGGGCGGTACGCCGCGCAGCACCAGCCGCCGGCCGCAGCGGCCGGCGCGCCGGTGGGCGCCCATGATGACGCCGAGTCCGGTGGCGTCCCAGGAGTCCAGTTCGGACAGGTCGAGAATCAGGTCCCCGGCGCCGTCGTCGACCGCCGTGTGCAGAACCGCACGGGCGTCCGCCGCGGTGCGGACGTCGAGGCGGCCCCCGACGACCACCTCGGCGTGGTCGCCCCTGATGTGCATATGCGCTCCCCGTGAGTGCGGTTGACGTACTGCAGAACGGTGGCTGTGCAACGTCTGACGGCTTCCGTGGCGATGCGGTTGCTGGTTGTGAGCGAACCGATACCGAATTCACCCCGAGGTGTGATGCCCTCGGGGCGAGTGCTGTTTCAGTGCTTGTAGAAGCCCTGCCCGCTCTTGCGCCCGATGTCACCGGCGTCAACCATCCGGCGCATCAGCTCCGGCGGGGCGAACTTCTCGTCCTGGGTCTCGGTGTAGATGTTGCTCGCGGCGTGCAGGAGGATGTCGACGCCGGTCAGGTCGGCCGTGGCGAGCGGGCCCATGGCGTGCCCGAAGCCCAGCTTGCAGGCGAGGTCGATGTCCTCGGCGGAGGCGACGCCGGACTCGTAGAGCTTGGTGGCCTCGACCACGAGCGCGGAGATGAGCCGGGTGGTGACGAAGCCGGCGACGTCGCGGTTGACGACGATGCAGGTCTTGCCGACCGACTCGGCGAACTCCCGCGCGGTGGCGAGGGTCTCGTCGCTGGTCTTGTGGCCGCGGACGAGTTCGCACAGCTGCATCATCGGGACCGGCGAGAAGAAGTGGACGCCGACCACGCGCTCCGGGCGCTCCGTCGCGGCCGCGATCTTGGTGATCGGGATGGCGGAGGTGTTGGACGCGAGGACGGCGTCGTCCTTCACGAGCTTGTCGAGCGCCCGGAAGATCTCGTGCTTGACCTCGAGCTTCTCGAACACGGCCTCGACCACGACGTCCGCGTCGGCCGCGGCGTCGAGGTCGGTGGTCGCGGTGATCCGGGCGAGGGCGGCGTCGGCGTCGTGCGCCTCCATCCGGCCCTTGGAGACGAACTTGTCGTACGACGCCCTGATGCCGTCGGTGCCACGGGTCAGCGCCTCGTCGGTGACGTCGCGCAGGACGACGTCCCAGCCCGCCTGCGCGGAGACCTGGGCGATGCCGGAACCCATGAGACCGGCCCCGATGACGGCGAGCTTCCGTGCCACTGTGCGACTCCCCTGATACGCGCTGTCCTTACTTCTCTCGCCGGGACACTAGCGCTCGTGAGGCGCGCTGTGACCGGTAAGTAACGCGCGTCACGTCTCACATGACGGACATCACACCGGCGGCGGCAGGGCGCGGCAGGCGGTGCCGCGCGCCGGGGCGGCGGCGACGCCCCGGCGCGAACGCCCCCTCGGCCGCCGCGGGTTCGGCCGGTCGCCCGTCGGCGCCGGCCTCGGCGGGCGTCTTGCCCCGCATTGTCCGCACGCCGGCGCGGGCGCCGGCCCTTCGCGTACGACCGGACGGAGCGCCCGCACGGACGAAGGACCTCGTACACGCGTGGGTTCGCGCGCCCGGCGCCGCGCCATACCTCGGCGAAAGTGATCGTCGGGCCGGTCGGCGGGTGCCAGAGTAGGAGGACCCGCGTCCCGTTGCACCGGAGGAGAACCACCCGCATGGCCGTGATCCACCGCACCACCCTGAAGCCGACCAAGCTGGAGCTGCTGACCGCCTGGCTGCCCTCGCGCCCCTGGTACCACGGGGGCGCGGAGAAGCCCGTGCTGACCAAGGCCGGCGGCTTCCGGCTGGACGACCCGGAGGGGGAGGTCGGCATCGAGTTCATGATCGTCACCGATGGCTCCGGACCCGAGCCGGGCGCCGCCTACCTGGTGCCGCTCAGCTACCGGGGCGCTCCGCTGGAGGGGGCCGAGAACGCCCTCATCGGCACCACCGAGCACGGCGTCCTCGGGCGGCGCTGGGTGTACGACGGCTGCCACGACCCGGTGGTGACGGACCGTCTGGCGGCGCTGGTGGAGGGCCGCGCCGAGCCGCAGGCGCAGAGCGAGACGGACACCCCCGACCGTGAGGTGAGCCGCGCCCACGCGGGCGCCGGCCCGGTCCCGTCCGTGTTCACCGCCGTGGCCGACACCGAGCGGGACACCGCGCTGACGGCGCCGGACGGCACGGTCCTGCGGGTGCTGCGGACCCCGCACCCGGCCCCCGGCGGCACGCCGCTGCCCCCGCCGGGCACGACGGGCCACGTCGCCGGCGCCTGGAACGCGGCGGACGGGACCCGCGTCCAGGGGATCCTCTTCACCCTCGCGGACTGAGCGGGCCTACGCTGGCCGCATGGTCAATCTGACGCGCATCTACACCCGGACCGGCGACAAGGGCACCACCGCCCTGGGGGACATGAGCCGGGTCGCCAAGACCGATCTGCGGATCGCCGCGTACGCCGACGCCAACGAGGCGAACGCGGTGATCGGCACGGCCATCGCGCTGGGCGGTCTGGAGGAGGACGTCGTCAAGGTCCTCACCCGCGTCCAGAACGACCTGTTCGACGTGGGCGCGGACCTGTCGACGCCGGTCGTGGAGAACCCCGAGTATCCGCCGCTGCGGGTCGAGCAGTTCTACGTCGACCGGCTGGAGGCGGACTGCGACCGGTTCAACGAGCGGCTGGAGAAGCTGCGCTCCTTCATCCTGCCCGGCGGCACCCCCGGCGCGGCCCTGCTGCACCAGGCCTGCACGGTGGTCCGCCGGGCCGAGCGCTCGACCTGGGCCGCGCTGGAGGCGCACGGCGAGACGATGAACCCGCTCACCGCGACCTACCTCAACCGGCTCTCCGACCTACTGTTCATCCTCGCGCGCACGGCCAACGGCCGCGTCGGGGACGTGCTGTGGGTTCCGGGCGGAGAACGCTGAGCCCTGCCGCCGCACCGTCTTCGGCGCCTTCTTCGGGAAGACGGCGTAGGACAGCGCGATCAGTCCGTGGATGCCGGTCACCTGCCAGGCGACGGCCCGCCACTGCTCAAGGGACGTGACGCGGGAGGCGTCGTCGACGTACCAGACGGCGATCTGGAGCAGCACGGTCGCGGTGGCCGCGCCGATGACCGTGCCCAGCCACACCTTGCCCTCGTGGCGGGCGCGGGCCATGCCGTGCCGGGGCGCCCCGGCGGGCTTGGGGGCGTCGCCGAACCGGTGGGCGGCGTGGCCGTCGAGCCACTTCACGGTGCGGTGGCCGTGGCCGACGGTGTAGCCGATGTAGAGGGCGGCCAGGCCGTGCTTCCAGCTGGGGTCGGCGCCGTTCTTCAGGTCGAGCGCGGTGACGACCAGCAGCACGACCTCCAGCAGCGGCTCGCACAGCAGCAGGGCGAGTCCGGTGCGGGGCATCTTGAGCAGGTAGCGGAAGGCCAGGCCGGCGGCCAGCAGCACCCAGAAGCCGACCTCACAGACGACGATCAGTGTGACGATCACGGCTCGCGCTCCTCCCAGTGCGTCGGATCACCCTTCAAGGCTCCCGTCGCGGCGGCCGGATTTCGTCGTCGCCGCAGACGAACCGCGACTGCATCCTTCGATGTACTGCCGGGGGGCCGGGGACCGTCCCGGAGGAGCAGGCGCGCCCCGCGCGGGCCGTGTTGGATGGTCCCATGGCCGTACGACTCCCCCGCCCGTCCCGCTTCGACGTGTACATCGCGCTGGCGGGCCTGCTGGGCGGGCTGCTGCTGTGGGGCATCGGTCTGGGCATGCGATCCGCCGACGAGCCGGTCGTGCTGTGGCCCGGGCGCTGGCCGA
The DNA here is from genome assembly GCF_040611575.1 of Streptomyces sp. NPDC006610. Lineage (NCBI taxonomy): Bacteria > Bacillati > Actinomycetota > Actinomycetes > Kitasatosporales > Streptomycetaceae > Streptomyces > Streptomyces sp. NPDC006610. Next base: position 346,429 of record NZ_JBEXOP010000001.1, on the reverse strand, counting down.
TCCTGCTGCCGCTGGCGCTGATGGCGGGCTGCGAGCTGCTGCGCCGGTCCGCGCCGCGGGTCGCGCTGCCCGCCGCGACGGCGGCGCTCCTGCTGGACACGCTCACCCAGGGCAGCCTGGTCACGGCCCTGATGTTCACCGACGTGATCTACGCCGCCGTCCTGTACGGCTCCCCCGCCGCCGCCCGCCGCATCCCCCGGGTGACGGGGCTGCTGTCGGTGGCCGCCGCGATCGTGCCGTTCGCGGTGTGGCAGGCGCCCGAGGTGCTGCTGATCGGCGTGGCCGTGGGCATCGTGGGGTTCGCGCCGGCCTCCACGGGGCTGATCGTGCGCAACCACCGGGACGCCGCCGAGTCGGCCCGGCTGCGCGCCGAGCAGACCGCGCTGCTGGCCGAGATGGACCGGACGCAGGCGGTGGTCGCCGAACGCGCCCGTATGGCACGGGAACTGCACGACATGGTGGCCAACCACCTCTCCGCCATCGCCATCCACTCCACCGCCGCGCTGTCCCTGGACGACCCCGGCACCAGCCGCGAGGCCCTCGCCGTGATCCGCGAGAACAGCGTCGCCGGACTGGCCGAAATGCGTCGACTGATCGGCATCCTGCGCGACGGGGACGCCGACCGGGAACCGGCGGCCACACCGACGCTCGACGGCCTCGACGCCCTGGTCCGCGCGGCCCGCGGCAACGGCCTGGACGTCACCCTGGAGGCCGAGCACGGCGCGGTCCCGGCGCCGGTGGAGCTGGCCGCCTACCGCATCGTGCAGGAGTCGCTGACCAACGCCCTCAAGCACGCCGTCCCCGGCCGGGTCGCCGTCGTCCTCGCCCGCCGCGACACCACCCTCGACGTGCGGGTGACCAGCCCCTACGGTCACCGGAACGGCCCCCGCGCCCCGGGCTCCGGCGCCGGACTGATCGGCATGCGGGAGCGTGCCGCGCTGCTCGGCGGGACGCTGGAGGCCGGGCCCGAGGGCGACCGGTGGACCGTGCACGCCCGTCTGCCCCTCGCCGAGGGGGACCGCATGACCGAAGGAGAATCCGCATGATCCGCGTCCTCGTCGCCGAGGACCAGTCCGCCGTCCGCGCCGGGCTGGTCCTGATCCTGCGCAGCGCGCCCGACATCGAGGTGGTCGGCGAGGCCGCGGACGGCGAGCAGGCGGTGGCGCTGGCCCGCGAACTGAGGCCGGACCTGGTGCTGATGGACGTTCAGATGCCGCGCCTGGACGGGGTGTCGGCCACCCGGCAGGTGGTCGCGGAGAAGCTGGCGGACGTGCTGGTGCTGACCACCTTCGACCTGGACGAGTACGTGTTCGGGGCGCTCAGGGCGGGCGCCGCCGGGTTCCTGCTGAAGAACACCGACGCACGGGACCTGCTGGAGGCGGTGCGGACCGTGGCGCGCGGCGAGGGGCTGATCGCGCCGGCCGTGACGCGGCGGCTCATCGCCGAGTTCGCGGCGGGGCCGGCGCGGGAGCCGAAGGCCGACCGGGCGGTGCTCGCGGAACTGACCCGGCGCGAACGCGAGGTACTTTCCTGCCTGGGCGAGGGGCTGTCCAACGCGGAGATCGCGATACGCCTGGACATGGCCGAGGGAACGGTGAAAACGCACGTCAGCCGGTTGCTGGGGAAGCTGGAGCTGCGCAGCCGGGTGCAAGCGGCGGTGCTAGCTCAGGAGTTGGGGATCTAGGTTCGCGAGCCGTAGGTGGTCCAGACCTATTGACCTGTGGTCCAGACCTTTCTATTCTCGCCGCACCGTGGACATGAAGGCTCAGTCATGTCCCCCACAACCCCCATAAGGAGGCGCAGCATGCGCTTCAGACACAGAGCCGCGGCAGGGTTCGCGACCCTGTTGCTGCCGCTGGCCGGTCTGGTCGGCCTCGCGAGCCCGGCCCAGGCCGCCACGTCCGCCACCGCCACCTACACCAAGGCCTCGGACTGGGGCAACGGCTTCGAGGGCAAGTGGACGGTGAAGAACACCGGCACCACGTCCATCAGCTCCTGGACCGTCGAGTGGGACTTCCCCTCCGGCACGTCGGTCACCTCCGCCTGGGACGCCGACGTCACGTCCTCCGGCACCCACTGGACCGCCAAGAACAAGGCCTGGAACGGCACGCTCGCCCCCGGCGCGTCCGTCTCCTTCGGCTTCAACGGCACCGGCACCGGCTCGCCCACCAACTGTAAGCTCAACGGCGGCAGTTGCGACGGCGGCCCGTCCGTGCCCGGCGACGCGGCCCCCTCCGCGCCCGGCACCCCGACCGCCTCCTCCGTCACCGACACCTCGGTGAAGCTCACCTGGAGCGCGGCCACCGACGACAAGGGCATCAAGAACTACGACGTCCTGCGCGGCGGCGCCAAGGTCGCCACGGTCACCGGCACCACCTACACGGACACCGGCCTGAGTGCCGGCACGGACTACTCCTACACCGTGCAGGCCCGTGACACCGCCGACCAGACCGGCCCGGTCAGCGGTTCGGTCGCCGTGCGCACCACCGGCGGCGGCAGCGGCGAGGAGCCGCCCCCCGGCACCAAGGTCAACCTGGGCTACTTCACCGAGTGGGGCGTCTACGGGCGCAACTACCACGTCAAGAACCTGGTGACCTCGGGCTCCGCGTCCAAGATCACGCACATCAACTACTCGTTCGGCAACGTCAAGAACGGTCAGTGCACCGTCGACGACACCTACGCCGCCTACGACAAGGCGTACACCGCCGACCAGTCCGTCAGCGGCACCGCCGACACCTGGGACCAGCCGCTGCGCGGCAACTTCAACCAGCTGCGCCAGCTGAAGGCGAAGTACCCGCACATCAAGGTGCTGTACTCGTTCGGCGGCTGGACCTACTCCGGCGGCTTCGGCCAGGCCTCGCAGAACGCCGCGGCGTTCGCCAAGTCCTGCAAGGCCGTCGTGGAGGACCCGCGCTGGGCCGACGTCTTCGACGGCATCGACATCGACTGGGAGTACCCGAACGCCTGCGGCCTGACCTGCGACACCTCGGGTCCGGCGGCGTTCAAGACCCTCTCCCAGGCGCTGCGCGCCGAGTTCGGCAAGGACTACCTCATCACCGCCGCGATCACCGCGGACGGCTCCGAGGGCGGCAAGATCGACGCGGCCGACTACGGCGGCGCGGCGCAGTACCTCGACTGGTACAACGTGATGACGTACGACTACTTCGGCGCCTGGGCCAAGACCGGCCCGACGGCCCCGCACTCCCCGCTCACCTCGTACCCGGGCATCCCGACCGCGGGCTTCAACTCCGCGGACGCGATCGCCAAGCTCAAGGCGAAGGGCGTGCCGGCCGCCAAGCTGCTGCTCGGCATCGGCTTCTACGGCCGCGGCTGGACCGGCGTCACCCAGTCCGCCCCGGGCGGCACGGCGACCGGCGCGGCGCCGGGCACGTACGAGGCGGGCATCGAGGACTACAAGGTCCTCAAGACGGCCTGCCCGGCCACCGGCACCATCGCCGGCACGGCCTACGCCCACTGCGGCACCAACTGGTGGTCCTACGACACCCCGGCGACGATCGCGGGCAAGATGGCCTGGGCCAAGAACCAGGGCCTGGGCGGCGCGTTCTTCTGGGAGTTCAGCGGCGACACCAGCAACGGCGAACTGGTCACGGCGATCAGCAACGGCCTGAAGTAACCCAGCTCCACCCCGAGCCCGTCGCAGGAGACCCCTGCGGCGGGCTCGCCCTTTTCCCCCGGCCCCGGCTGGAGCAGGCGCCTTCCAGGCGCTCGGCCTCTGCCGCCGGGCACCGGAAACGCCCCGAAGGGGCGCGGGGAACCGCGCGACCGGCCCACCACGACCCGCACCCGACCCTTCGCTCGCCCGGGACACCCCCCACCCCGCCCCACAAACGAATACGCCCCTCCCGATCCCTCGAAGAGGGGCGGTGGGGCGTCGGACGTCAGGCGCCGGCCGGACTCAGGCCACGTTCACCCGCTGGCCCGGCGGAGCCGCCTCCAGCCACGCCAGGAACCCGGTGAGCGCATCCTCGCTCATCGCCAGCTCCAGCCGCGTCCCCCGGTGCAGACACGCGAGGATCACCGCGTCGGACAGCAGCGCCAGCTCCTCCTCGCCCTCGGGCAGGCGGCGGCCGGCCACCTCGATCGAGGCGCGTTCCAGGACGCGGCGCGGGCGGGGGGCGTAGGAGAAGACGCGGAACCATTCGACCCGGTCGCCGTTGTAGCGGGCCACCCCGTAGGCCCAGCCCTTTCCGTCACCGTCCGGCGTCACCGGGGCGTCCCAGCGCAGGCTGCAGTCGAACGTGCCGCCGGAGCGCTGGATCAGCCGGCGCCGCAGGCCGAAGACGGCGAGCCCCAGCACCACCAGGAACACCACGATTCCGCACACAGTCAGAGCGAGGACCATCGACACCGACCTCCTCGTCTCCTAGGTAACGGAACGGAAAAAACATCCATATCTGCCTCAGCCGCGACCGGCACCGGATCGCTCCGGTCCCAGCCGCGGCTGAGTGACGTCATCGCGTACGCGGGTGCGCTCAGCGCCCCGCGGTCGCCGCGCGCAGTCGTACCTCCGCACGACGCTCGGCAAAGGCGTCGTCCTCGGACTTCGCGCGCTCCAGCGCCCGCTCGGCGCGCTGGACGTCGATCTCCTCCGACAGCTCGGCGATCTCGGCCAGCAGCGACAGCTTGTTGTCCGCGAACGAGATGAAACCGCCGTGCACCGCGGCGACGACCGTTCCACCATCACTCGTGCGGATGGTCACCGGGCCCGACTCCAGCACACCGAGCAGCGGCTGGTGACCGGGCATGACGCCGATGTCGCCGGACGTGGTGCGCGCGACGACCAGGGTGGCCTCGCCGGACCAGACCTCTCGGTCGGCCGCGACCAGCGCGACGTGCAGCTCAGCAGCCAAGGGTGGCTCCTCGGGTCACCACCCGGCGGGTCTGCCGGGTGTTGGGGTCAATTCTAGTAGGAGTGCGGAGAGGGGCAGGACGCACCCCGCGCGGGTGGATCCCGCCCCTCATCAAGAGCGCGGGGGTCAGGAGACGCCCAGCTCCTTCGCGTTCTTCTTCAGGTCCTCGATACCACCGCACATGAAGAACGCCTGCTCCGGGAAGTGGTCGTACTCGCCGTCGCAGATCGCGTTGAAGGCCGCGATCGACTCGTCCAGCGGGACGTCCGACCCGTCGACGCCGGTGAACTGCTTGGCGACGTGGGTGTTCTGGGACAGGAAGCGCTCCACGCGACGGGCACGGTGGACGACGAGCTTGTCCTCCTCGCCGAGCTCGTCGATACCGAGGATCGCGATGATGTCCTGGAGGTCCTTGTACTTCTGCAGGATGTTCTTGACGCGCATGGCGGCGTCGTAGTGGTCCTGCGCGATGTAGCGCGGGTCCAGGATGCGGGACGTGGAGTCCAGCGGGTCCACGGCCGGGTAGATGCCCTTCTCCGAAATCGGACGGGACAGAACCGTCGTCGCGTCGAGGTGGGCGAAGGTGGTGGCCGGGGCCGGGTCGGTCAGGTCGTCCGCAGGGACGTAGATCGCCTGCATGGAGGTGATCGAGTGACCGCGGGTCGAGGTGATGCGCTCCTGGAGGAGACCCATCTCGTCGGCCAGGTTCGGCTGGTAGCCCACCGCGGAGGGCATACGGCCGAGCAGGGTCGACACCTCGGAACCGGCCTGGGTGAAGCGGAAGATGTTGTCGATGAAGAACAGCACGTCCTGCTTCTGGACGTCGCGGAAGTACTCGGCCATGGTCAGGCCGGCCAGCGCGACGCGCAGACGGGTGCCCGGGGGCTCGTCCATCTGGCCGAAGACCAGCGCGGTCTTGTCGATGACGCCCGACTCGCTCATCTCGTCGATGAGGTCGTTGCCCTCACGGGTGCGCTCACCGACGCCGGCGAACACCGACACACCGTCGTGGTTGTTGGCGACGCGGTAGATCATCTCCTGGATGAGCACCGTCTTGCCGACGCCGGCGCCGCCGAACAGACCGATCTTGCCGCCCTTGACGTACGGGGTCAGCAGGTCGATGACCTTGACGCCGGTCTCGAACATCTCGGTCTTCGACTCGAGCTCGTCGAAGTTCGGGGCCTTGCGGTGGATGGACCAGCGCTCGCCCGTGTACTTCTCGTCGACGTTCAGCACCTCACCGAGGGTGTTGAACACCTTGCCCTTGGTGAAGTCGCCGACCGGGACGGTGATGCCGTCGCCGGTGTCGACGACCGGGGCCTGGCGGACCAGGCCGTCGGTCGGCTGCATGGAGATGGTGCGGACCAGGCCGTCGCCCAGGTGCTGGGCGACCTCGAGGGTCAGCGTCTTCTTCTCGCCGGCGTTGGCCGGGTCGGCCACCTCGACGTGCAGAGCGTTGTAGATCTCCGGCATCGCGTCGACGGGGAACTCCACGTCGACGACCGGGCCGATGACCCGGGCGACGCGGCCCGTAGCCGTCGCGGTCTCAACAGTGGTGGTCATTAGCGGTCACTCCCCGCGGTCGCGTCGGCCAGGGCGCTGGCGCCACCGACGATCTCGCTGATTTCCTGGGTGATTTCGGCCTGGCGGGCCGCGTTGGCAAGACGGGAGAGCGTGTTGATCAGCTCGCCCGCGTTGTCGGTGGCCGACTTCATCGCACGCCGGGTGGCGGCGTGCTTGGAAGCGGCCGACTGAAGCAGCGCGTTGTAGATCCGGCTCTCGACGTACCGCGGCAGCAGGGCGTCGAGGACGTCCTCCGCCGACGGCTCGAAGTCGTACAGCGGGAGGATCTCGTCCTTGGCGGACGCCTCCTGCGCGACCTCGTCGAGGCTGAGCGGCAGCAGGCGGTCGTCGAGCGCCGTCTGCGTCATCATCGAGACGAACTCGGTGAAGACGATGTGGATCTCGTCCACGCCGCCCTCGGCCGTGTCCTTCTGGATGGCCTCGATCAGCGGCGCCGCGACCTTCTTGGCGTCCGCGTACGAGGGCTCGTCGGTGAAGCCCGTCCACGACTCCGCGACCTTGCGCTCACGGAAGTTGTAGTGCGCCACACCACGCCGGCCGACGATGTACGTGTCGACCTGCTTGCCCTCGCGCTCCAGGCGCTCGGTCAGCTGCTCCGCCGCCTTGATGGCGTTGGAGTTGAAGGCGCCGGCCAGACCGCGGTCGCTGGTCAGCAGCAGGACCGCGGACCGGGTGACCGTCTCGGCCTGGGTGGTCAGCGGGTGCTTCGTGTTCGACCCGGTGCCGACCGCCGTGACCGCGCGGGTCAGTTCCTGCGCGTACGGCGTGGAGGCCGCCACCTTGCGCTGCGCCTTGACGACGCGCGAGGCGGCGATCATCTCCATCGCCTTGGTGATCTTCTTGGTCGCGGTGACGGATCGGATGCGACGCTTGTAGACCCGGAGCTGGGCTCCCATGAGTCAGGTCCCTTCCTACGTCACTTGGAGACGTTGACAGCCGCCGGGGCGTCCTCGCCGAGAAGCTTGCCGTCCGAGGTCTCGAACTGCTTCTTGAACTCCGCGATGGCGTCGGCAACGGCGCCGAGGGTGTCGTCGGACATCTTGCCGCCCTCGCGGATGGAGGTCATGAGGCCCTGCTCCTTGCGGTGCAGGTACTCCAGGAGCTCCTTCTCGAAGCGGCGGATGTCGGCGACGGGGACGTCGTCCATCTTGCCGGTGGTGCCGGCCCAGACGGAGACGACCTGGTCCTCGGTGGACATCGGCTGGTACTGGTTCTGCTTCAGCAGCTCGACCATGCGCTGACCGCGCTCCAGCTGCGCCTTCGACGCGGCGTCCAGGTCGGAACCGAAGGCGGCGAACGCCTCCAGCTCGCGGAACTGGGCCAGGTCCACGCGCAGACGGCCGGAGACCTGCTTCATCGCCTTGTGCTGCGCGGAACCGCCGACTCGGGAGACGGAGATACCGACGTTCAGCGCGGGGCGCTGACCGGCGTTGAACAGGTCCGACTCCAGGAAGCACTGGCCGTCGGTGATGGAGATGACGTTGGTCGGGATGAACGCCGACACGTCGTTGGCCTTGGTCTCGACGATCGGCAGACCGGTCATCGAGCCGGCGCCCATGTCGTCGGAGAGCTTGGCGCAGCGCTCCAGCAGACGGGAGTGCAGGTAGAAGACGTCGCCCGGGTAGGCCTCGCGGCCCGGCGGACGGCGCAGCAGCAGGGACACGGCGCGGTAGGCGTCGGCCTGCTTCGACAGGTCGTCGAAGATGATCAGGACGTGCTTGCCCTCGTACATCCACTGCTGGCCGATGGCCGAGCCGGTGTAGGGGGCGAGGTACTTGAAGCCGGCCGGGTCGGACGCCGGGGCGGCGACGATGGTCGTGTACTCCAGCGCGCCGTTCTCCTCCAGCGCGCGGCGGACCGACGCGATGGTCGAGCCCTTCTGGCCGATGGCGACGTAGATGCAGCGGACCTGCTTCTTCGGGTCGCCCGAGCGCCAGTTGTCGCGCTGGTTGATGATCGTGTCGACGGCCAGCGCGGTCTTGCCGGTCTGACGGTCGCCGATGATCAGCTGACGCTGGCCACGGCCGATCGGGGTCATCGCGTCGACGGCCTTGTAGCCCGTCTCCATGGGCTCGTGCACCGACTTGCGCTGCATGACCGTGGGGGCCTGCAGCTCGAGGGCGCGGCGGCCCGAGGTCTCGATCTCGCCGAGGCCGTCGATCGGGTTGCCGAGCGGGTCGACGACGCGGCCGAGGTAGCCCTCGCCCACTGCCACGGAGAGCACCTCGCCGGTACGGGTGACCGGCTGACCCTCCTCGATGCCGCTGAACTCGCCGAGGATGACGCAACCGATCTCGCGCTCCTCGAGGTTGAGGGCGAGACCGAGGGTGCCGTCCTCGAACTTCAGCAGTTCGTTGGCCATGGCCGAGGGGAGGCCCTCGACCTTCGCGATGCCGTCGCCGGCAAGGGTGACCGTACCGACCTCCTCGCGCGAGGCCGCGTCCGGCTTGTACGACTGGACGAAGGTCTCCAGTGCGTCCCGGATCTCCTCCGGCCGGATCGTGAGCTCCGCCATCTGGGTTCCCTGCTCTCCTTGTTGGGCCCGAAGTTTCACTTTGGGGGGATGGGGACTCCCCCCAACAGGAGGTGAATCCTCTGCACGGCCCAACCAGGGCCGTAAGTACGTACTGCGTTCTGTTTGTGCGCTGCCGGCGGTGCCGTCAGCCCGCCAGGCGGCGGCTCGCGTCTTCCAGCCGGTCCGCGATGGAGCCGTTGATGACCTCGTCGCCGACCCGCACCCGGATCCCGCCGAGGACCTCGGGGTCCACGTCGAGGTTGAGGTGCATCCGGCGGCCGTAGAGCTTCGCGAGGGCGGCGCCGAGGCGCTGCTTCTGCGAGTCGCTCAGCGGGACCGCCGAGGTGACGACGGCGACCGTGCGGTCACGGCGCTCGGCGGCGAGCTTGGACAGGGACTCCAGTCCCGTCTCCAGGCTACGGCCTCGCGGCGCGGTCACCAGGCGCGTCACCAGCCGCTCGGTGGCGGCCTCGGCCCGGCCGCCGAGCAGGCTGCGCAGCAGCTCGCCCTTGGCCGCGGTGGTGGCCTTGCGGTCGGTCAGCGCGGCGCGCAGCTCGGTGTTCGAGGAGACGATCCGGCCGAACCGGAACAGCTCGTCCTCGACGTTGTCGAGCGTGCCCGCCTTCTGCGCGGCGGTGAGGTCGGCGACGGCCGCCAGCTCCTCGAGGGCGTCCACCAGGTCGCGCGACTGCGACCAGCGGGAGCGCACCATGCCGGACAGCAGGTCCACGGTCTCGCCGCCGACCTGCCCGCCGATCAGGCGCCGGGCCAGGTCGGCCTTGGCCTCACCGGCCTGCGCCGGGTCGGTCAGGACCCGACGCAGCGACACCTCGCGGTCGAGCAGCGCGGTCACCGCGGCCAGCTCCTCGGCGAGCCGCTGCGCGTCCACGGACGTGGCGTCCGTCAGCGCGTCGAGACGCTCACGTGCGGCTGCCAGGGCCTCGCGGCTCGCTCCGTTCATCGAGACGCCTCGGCCTTCTCCTCGAGCTCGTCGAGGAAGCGGTCGATCACGCGGCTCTGCCGGGCGTGGTCCTCGAGGGACTCGCCGACCAGCTTGCCGGCCAGGTCGGTGGCGAGCTTGCCGACGTCCTGGCGCAGCGCGGAGGACGCGGCCTTGCGGTCGGCCTCGATCTGGGCGTGACCGGCGGCGACGATCTCCTCGCGCTGCCGCTGGCCTTCCGCGCGCATCTCGGCGATGAGCGCGGCTCCCTGCTCCTGCGCCTCCTGGCGCAGTCGCGCGGCCTCGTGACGGGCTTCGGCGAGCTGTGCCTTGTACTGCTCAAGGACGCTCTGGGCCTCGGTCTGCGCGGCCTCGGCCTTCTCGATACCGCCCTCGATGGCCTCGCGACGCTCTTCCAGAACCTTGTTGATGTTCGGGAGGAGCTTCTTGGCGAGGAAGCCGAAGACGATGACGAAAGCGATGAGGCCGATGACAACTTCCGGCCACGGCGGAATGAGGGGGTTCTCCTTCTCACCCTCAGCCGCCAGGAAAACCAGGGCGGATGTCACATCAGTGCCTTTCGTCAAATGGGACGGTCGTCAGGGCTCGTCTTAGTAGACGAACGGCATGACGAGACCGATGAGGGCGAGCGCCTCACAGAAGGCGAAGCCCAGGATCTGGTTGGCGCGGATCAGGCCGGCCGCCTCGGGCTGGCGGGCGAGGGCCTGCGTGCCGTTACCGAAGATGATGCCAACGCCGACGCCCGGGCCGATGGCCGCGAGACCGTAACCGACGGAACCGAGGTCACCGGTGACAGCAGCAAGGTTGGACATGCCAGTTCTTCCTTCTCTTTACGGACCGGTGGGGGTTGGCCACCGGACGACTGGGGGGTGCGAAAGCGGGATCGCTCAGTGGTGCTCGGCGAGCGCGCCCTGGATGAAGGTGCAGGTCAGCAGGACGAAGACGTACGCCTGGACCGCCTGGATGAAGAGCTCGAAGGCCGTCATCACGATGACCATCACGAACGAGACCGCCGAGTAGGCGATGCCGATGCCGTTCAGCATGTACCAGGCGGCGATGGTGAACAGCAGCAGCAGCGTGTGACCGGCGAACATGTTCGCGAAGAGCCGGACCGCGTGCGTGAACGGGCGGACCAGCAGGTTCGAGAAGAACTCGATGGTCATGGCCAGCGGGAGCACCGGGCCGAGCGACTTGTCGTAGCCCGTGAAGTTCTTGAGGGCGCCGACGAAGCCGTGGCGCTTGAAGGTCAGCGAGACCCAGGTGACGTAGACGATCAGGGCCAGGATCGCCGGGTAGGCGATGATCGAGGTCACCGGGAAGGCGGCGACCGGCACGATCGACCAGAGGTTCATCATCCAGATGAAGAAGAACAGCGAGACGGCGAGCGGGACGTACTTCTCGCCCTCCTTCTTGCCGATCGTCTCGTAGACGATGCCGCGGCGTACGAAGTCGTAGCCGGCCTCGGCGACCATCTGGAGCTTGCCCGGGATCAGCTTCGGCTTGGCGAACGCCGCCCAGAAGAAGCCGACCACGATGATCGAGCCCAGCAGGGCCAGCAGCATCGGCTTGTTGAAGTACAGGCCGTTGCCGTCCGCGTCGCCCCAGAGCGGCTCGAAGAGGAACGAGTGCAGGCCCGGGGCCGGGAAGCCGCACCCGTCGAACAGGTGGCAGTCGGTCTCGAAGGCGAGCACCTGCGTCGGGTCAGCACTCACCGCGGGCTCCTTCATCGTGGCGCATAGGTACGGCAACCTCGTTGTGTCGGCGCGGCATGTGGCCGCGGTTCGGCACGGGACTGGTGTTACGGATGTGGGGGCGGCTGTGGGGCATCTCGCCTCGCGATTGAGCAGGCGTCAGCTCGGATGCCCGCGCCCGCGATGCCGCAGTTGGCACCGGACGATAGCAGGATCTGTCATGTGCCTTTATCCCGGCCCTACCCCTCACGACGAGTGCCCCGACTTCTCGGGCTCGACGTAGAGGATCTTGGACTTCATGTGCGCCCGCGTCTGCGCCGCGATCCACGCCAGGGTGGCGGCGACCAGGGTGAGCGCGAAGGCCCGGGGGTGGAACAGCGTCGTGTTCTTGAAGGCCGCGACGAAGACGAACAGCAGCAGGATCTGGGCCGCGTACAGCATCAGGCCCATGGCCTGGAAGAGGTGCGGGAGCGACCTGGCGGTGCGCTGGAGGACGTAGAGGCCGATCCCCATGAAGAGGATCACCACGAGCGTCGCGACGACCGCCCCGATCGCGCCTTCCCCGCCGGCGACCACACCGCTGACGACGGCGGCGACTGCGCCGACGGCGGCTGTGGGCACAGCGGCCTGGGCCAGGATCCGGACGTCGTTGGACGGCATGGCGGCAACTCCGCTTTCAAAGGGGGCAGGGGTGTCGTCATGGACGAGCGTAGTCCCGGGTGGAGAGAGGTCCTCACGCCGCCTGACCGTCGCATTCGCGGTCCTTCGGCTCTGTCCGGGGGTTCTCGTGAACCGTATCACAAACTATTTGATGAGGTCTTTACCTGCCGGGTGTGCCAGCTGTCACACATGAGAGTGAACATGCGCGTCTGTGCAGAAACCGGGACCCTTTGTCGGGTATAGGACCGGTTCGTTCCCCCACGGGTTGGCAATGCTTTAGTCAGATTCTTACCTTGTGAAGCGCGATCGAGGGCCCACGGCGGTCGCCCCGTTGACCCCGGACACCCCAACGGCCACAGGCGTACGGTGCTCCTCCACGGCCGGGGTCTCCGCCGGCGCCTCCGCGGCGGCCGGCGCCGGTGCCGGGGCCGGCTCGGCGAGCGCCCTGCGACGGTAGCGCGGGGGCACGAAGCGCTCCGCCCAGACCGGGGCGCGCGGGGTGAAGCGCGGCATCAGCAGCAGGGCCAGGCCGATCGCGCTGAGGAAGACGATGCCGAGGACGATCCACATGGACGCCGAGTTGACGGAGTAGGCGAGCGCGCCGAAGGCGATCAGGGCCGACCAGAAATACATGATCAGCACGGCCCGGCTGTGCGAGTGGCCGATCTCCAGCAGGCGGTGGTGCAGGTGGCCGCGGTCGGCGGCGAACGGGGACTGGCCGCGCCAGGTCCGGCGGACGATGGCGAGCACCAGGTCGGCGGCCGGGATCGCGATGATGGTCAGCGGCATGACCAGCGGGATGTAGACGGGCACCATCTGGTGCACCGCGTTGCGCTCGGAACCGGAGAACAGCTTCATCACGTCCGGGTCCACCTGCCCGGTGACCGAGATCGCGCCCGCCGCCAGGACGAGGCCGATCAGCATCGAGCCCGAGTCGCCCATGAAGATGCGGGCGGGGTGCATGTTGTGCGGCAGGAAGCCCAGGCACATGCCCATGAGGATGGCCGCGAACAGGGTCGCGGGGGCGGCGGCCTCGATGCCGTACGAATACCAGATGCGGTAGGCGTACATGAAGAACGCCGCCGACGCGATGCACACCATGCCCGCCGCGAGGCCGTCGAGGCCGTCCACGAAGTTGACCGCGTTGATGGTGATGACGACGAGCGCCACCGTCAGCAGCGTGCCCTGCCACTGGGTGAGCGCGACCGTGCCGACGCCCGGCACCGGCAGCCACAGGATGGTCAGGCCCTGCATGACCATCACGCCGGCGGCGATCATCTGACCGCCCAGCTTGATCAGCGCGTCGATCTCGAACTTGTCGTCCAGCACGCCGATCAGCCAGATCAGCGCGGCCCCCGAGAGCAGGGCTCTGGGCTCGTTGGACGTCTCGAAGACGTGGTTGAGGTTGGTGAGGTGGTCGGCGACCAGCAGACCCGCGCACAGGCCGAAGAACATGGCGATCCCGCCGAGGCGCGGAGTGGGCTCCCGGTGCACGTCACGGGCCCGGATCTCCGGCATCGCCCCCGCCACGATCGCGAACTTCCGCACCGGCCCTGTGAGCAGATACGTCACCGCGGCCGTGATGCAGAGCGTCAGCAGGTATTCACGCACGGGCTTCCCCACAAGTCTCGCCGGCCATCTCAGCCCCACACCCTAGCGACGTCCGGATACGGGACGCATATACGAGGGGACTGCCGGGTAGCGACGATGGTTGCACGCCTGGCTGTGCGCGCGACGGCGCACCCGGTCGTCTACCCCGCATCGCCCGGGACATGACGGGGATACGGCGGGAACGCCCCGGCCAGTTCGCGCACCTCCTCGCGCACCCTCCGGCCGTCCCGCCGCCCCCGCAGCACGCCCGCGGCCAGCTCGGCGATGTGCCGCATCTCCCTCTCCCCCATGCCCTGCGTGGTGACCGCGGCCGTGCCCAGGCGCAGTCCGCGCGTGCCGGGGTGGGGCAGGGCGCAGCAGTCCATGACCATGCCGGCGGCGGCGAGCAGGCCGCGGGCGGCACGGCCGTCCACGCCGAGCGGGGCCGGGTCGGCGGTGATCAGGTGGGTGTCCGTGCCGCCGGTGGTGACGACGAGCCCCTCGGCGGCCAGTGCGGCGGCCAAGGCGCGCGCGTTGGCGACGACCCGGTGGGCGTACGCGGCGAAGGCCGGGGTGGCCGCCTCGCCGAACGCGACGGCCTTCGCGGCGATGGTGTGCATCTGCGCGCCGCCCTGGGTGAACGGGAACACGGCCCGGTCCACCCGCTCGGCGAGGTCCGCGCCGCACAGGATCATCCCGCCGCGCGGCCCGCGCAGCACCTTGTGGGTGGTGGCGCACACCACGTCGGCGTACGGCACCGGGCTGGGCGCCGCTCCCCCGGCGACCAGCCCCATCGGGTGCGCCGCGTCGGCGATGAGGTAGGCGCCCACCTCGTCGGCGACCTCCCGGAAGAAGGCGTAGTCGAGGTGGCGCGGGTAGGCGATGGAGCCGCACACGATCGCCTTGGGGCGGTGGCTGCGGGCCAGCGCGCGGACCTGGTCGTGGGCGATCAGGCCGGTCTCCTCGTCCACGCCGTAGCCGACGAAGTCGAACCAGCGGCCGGAGAAGTTGGCGGGCGAGCCGTGGGTGAGGTGGCCGCCGTGCGGCAGGCCGAGGGCGAGGACGGTGTCGCCGGGGCGCAGCAGGGCGGCGTAGGCGGCCAGGACGGCGGAACTGCCGGAGTGGGACTGGACGTTGGCGTGCTCGGCGCCGAACAGGTCGCGGGCCCGCTGCACGGCGAGGCGCTCGGCGACGTCGACGATCTCGCAGCCGCCGTGGTGGCGGGCCCCCGGGTAGCCCTCGGCGTACTTGTTGGCGAGCGGCGAGCCGAGGGCGGCCAGCACGGCGGGCGAGGTGAAGTTCTCGGCGGCGATCAGCTGGAGGGTGGTCGACTGCCGCTCGCGCTCGCCGAGCAGGATCTCGGCCAGCTCGGGATCCTGCCGGCGCAGCACGTCGGCTTCGGCATCGGCCGCTGGGGCATGGGTGACCGACATGGGTGGCTCCCGGGGCGTCGACGGTGACGTACGTCCAATGTAGGCCCGGGGCGGGCGGGGCGCCCGGCCGTCGCTCCCGCCGGGTGTCAGGTCCGGGCGGGGACGCCGGTGAGGGCCGTGACGACCGGGTCGAGGGCCTGGTGTATTTCGTCGCCGACGGAACGGAAGAACGTCAGCGGGGCGCCGTAGGGGTCGTACACCTCGTCCGCCTCGGCGGTGGGCGCGAGCAGCCAGCCGCGCAGCGCGGCGGCGGCCCGCACCAGGGCGCGGGCGCGGGTGACGACGCCGTCCTCCAGCGGGGGCAGGGTGGCGGGGTCGATCGCCCGGACCAGGCGGGTGAACTCCTTCAGGGTGAAGGTGCGCAGGCCCGCCGAGTGGCCCATGGAGATGACCTGGGCGCGGTGGTCGCGGGTGGCGGTCAGCACCAGGTCGGCGCGGATGACGTGCTCGTCGAGCAGTTCCCGGCCGACGAAGCCGGAGGCGTCCGCGCCGAACTCGGCCAGCACCGTCTCGGCGTTGGCCTCCATCGGGGCGCCCTCGTGGCCCCAGGTGCCGGCGCTCTCCACGATCAGCCCGCCGCCGAGGATGCCGAGGCGCTCGTGCAGGAAATGCCGGGTGAGCCGCTCGGTGATGGGCGAGCGGCACACGTTGCCGGTGCTGACGTGGAGGATGCGGAAGGTGTCGCGCGGAAACCCGAACGTCGTCGTCTCCTCCGCGGGCCGTTCCCGGTTGCCTATGCCGCGCCCCGCCTCGGGGGCTGTCAATTGGCCACCTCGAGGTCGGGTACGACCTTGCGCAGCTCGTCCGGCGACAGCGCCCCCTCGCGCAGCAGCACGGGCACCGGCTTGGTGACGTCGACGATGGACGACGGCACGATGCCGGGGGTCGGGCCGCCGTCGAGGTAGACGGAGACGGAGTCGCCGAGCATCTGCTGGGCGGCGTCGCAGTCCTCGGGCGCGGGGTGGCCGGTGAGGTTGGCGGAGGAGACGGCCATGGGGCCGACCTCGGTGAGCAGTTCGATGGCGACCGGGTGCAGCGGCATCCGCACGGCGACGGTGCCCCGGGTGTCGCCCAGGTCCCACTGGAGGGACGGCTGGTGGCGGGCGACGAGGGTGAGGGCGCCCGGCCAGAACGCGTCGACCAGCTCCCAGGCCTGCTCGGAGAAGTCGGTGACGAGGCCGTGCAGGGTGTTCGGGGAGCCGATGAGGACGGGCGTGGGCATGTTGCGGCCCCGGCCCTTGGCGGCCAGCAGGTCGGCGACGGCCTCCGCGGAGAACGCGTCGGCGCCGATGCCGTACACGGTGTCGGTCGGGAGGACCACCAGCTCGCCACGGCGGACGGCGGACGCGGCCTCGCGCAGACCGGTCGCGCGGTCGGTCGCGTCGTTGGTGTCGTATCGCCGTGCCATGTCAGCGGGCCTCCTCGTACACGAGCTGCTGGGGGGAAGAAGGGAAGGGGTGGGGTGCGCTCACGGCATCGCCTTGCGGGCGGTGGCGAAGCGCGGGCGGTTGTTGAGGTCGGGGTGGTCGGCCGCGTCGGCCCACCCGCGTTCCTCGGTGAAGATCCACGGCACCTGGCCGCCCTGGGTGTCGGCGTGCTCGATGACGACGACGCCGCCGGGGCGCAGCAGCCGGTGCGCGGTGCGTTCCAGGCCGCGGATCAGGTCGAGGCCGTCCTCGCCGGAGAACAGCGCCATCTCGGGGTCGTAGTCCCGCGCCTCGGGAGCGACGTACTCCCATTCGGTGAGCGGGATGTAGGGCGGGTTGGAGATCACCAGGTCGACCTGGCCGTCGAGGTCGCGGAAGGCGTCCAGGGCGTCGCCCTGGCGCAGGTCGACGCGGGAGCCCTCCATGTTCTTGCGGGTCCAGCGCAGCGCCTCCTCGGACAGCTCCACGGCGTGCACGCGCGAGCGCGGCACCTCCTGGGCGAGGGCGAGGGCGATGGCGCCGGACCCGGTGCACAGGTCGACGATGCAGGGCTCCACGACGTCCATGGCGCGCACGGCGTCTATCGCCCAGCCGACGACCGACTCGGTCTCCGGACGGGGCACGAAGACGCCGGGGCCCACCTGGAGCTCCAGGTAGCGGAAGAAGGCGCGGCCGGTGATGTGCTGCAGCGGCTCGCGCTGCTCACGGCGGGCGACGACCTCCCAGTAGCGGGCGTCGAAGTCGGAGTCCTTCACGGAGTGCAGCTCGCCCCGCTTCACGCCGTGCACGAACGCGGCGAGCTCCTCCGCGTCGTTGCGCGGCGAGGGCACGCCGGCGTCGGCCAGGCGCTGGGTGGCCTGGGCCACCTCCGCGAGCAGCAGGTTCACGCAAGTCCTCCGTGTCGTACTCGTCGTACCCGGTCGTACGCGTGGTGCGTACGCGCCTTACGCGGCCGCCAGCTTCGCCGCCGAGTCCGCGTCGACGCAGGCCTGGATGACCGCGTCGAGGTCGCCGTCCAGGACCTGGTCCAGGTTGTACGCCTTGAAGCCGACGCGGTGGTCCGAGATGCGGTTCTCCGGGAAGTTGTACGTGCGGATCTTCTCGGAGCGGTCGACCGTGCGGACCTGGCTGCGGCGGGCGTCGGCGGCCTCCCGCTCGGCCTCCTCCTGCGCCGCGGCGAGCAGCCGTGAGCGCAGGATACGCATCGCCTGCTCCTTGTTCTGCAGCTGGCTCTTCTCGTTCTGGCAGGAGGCGACGACTCCGGTCGGAATGTGCGTGATGCGCACGGCGGAGTCGGTGGTGTTGACGGACTGGCCGCCGGGCCCGGAGGAGCGGTAGACGTCGATGCGCAGGTCGTTCGGGTTGATCTCGACGTCGACCTCCTCGGCCTCGGGCGTGACCAGCACGCCGGCGGCGGAGGTGTGGATGCGGCCCTGGGACTCGGTGGCCGGCACGCGCTGCACGCGGTGCACGCCGCCCTCGTACTTCAGCCGGGCCCACACGCCCTGGCCGGGCTCGGTCTGGCCGCGGGCCTTCACGGCGACCTGGACGTCCTTGTAGCCGCCCAGCTCGGACTCGGTGGCGTCGATGATCTCGGTCTTCCAGCCGACGCGCTCGGCGTAGCGCAGGTACATGCGCAGCAGGTCGCCGGCGAACAGGGCGGACTCGTCGCCGCCCGCGCCCGCCTTGATCTCGAGGATGACGTCCTTGTCGTCGCTGGGGTCGCGCGGGACGAGCAGCAGCCGCAGCTTCTCGGTCAGCTCCTCGCGCTGCTTCTCCAGCTCCTTGACCTCCGCGGCGAAGTCCGGGTCGGCGGCGGCGAATTCGCGCGCGGTCTCGATGTCGTCGCCGGTCTGCTTCCAGGAGCGGAACGTGGCGACGATCGGGGTCAGCTCGGCGTAGCGCTTGTTCAGCTTGCGCGCGTTGGCCTGGTCGGAGTGGACCGACGGGTCGGCGAGCGTCTTCTCCAGGTCGGCGTGCTCGACTACGAGCTCCTCGACGGCCTCGAACATCTCTGGCTCCTGAATGACGTGCGGTGAGGAAGGGCGGGCGACCAAAAACGCCGGTCCCGGCGCGCCCGTGAGGGGCACGGCCGTGGACCGGCGATTGGAGGCTCGCTACTTCTTGGAGCCGGCGGCCTTGCCGAAGCGGGCCTCGAAGCGGGCCACACGGCCACCGGTGTCGAGGATCTTCTGCTTGCCCGTGTAGAACGGGTGGCACTCGGAGCAGACCTCGGCCCGGATGGAACCGGACTGGATCGTGCTGCGGGTGGTGAACGACGCGCCGCAGGTGCAGCTGACCTGGGTCTCGACGTACTCGGGGTGGATCTCGCGCTTCAAGGTGTCTCCTAGGTTCGGGAGGGCGCCGGGTCGCTGCCGCGGGATGCGGAGGCGTGAACCGGAGCCGACGTACCAGTCTGCCAGGACTGGGGCCACTCCCCAAAACCGGGGGCGGCCCGGGGGTATTCCCGAGTGCGGTGACCCCGCTCGGCGGCGACCCCGCCGCCGCGTCCGTCGCGACGGTGTTCCCCGGCGGCGCCGGGCCCGCTCAGGCGGCGTCGACCACGTCCCCAGCCTCACCGGTGGCGGTGCCCTCGGTGGCCGACCTCGGTATGGGCCGGTCGCCGCGCAGCGCCTTCCACACCTGGTCGGCCTTGGCTTCGTCGAGGACGACGCGGTTGCGGTCGGCGGGGTCGTACTGGACCGGCAGGGTGATCATGGTCAGGTTCTCGGAACCGATGCCCTTCAGGCTGCTCGCGAAGGAGATCAGTTCGTTGACGGAGCCGAGCCCGGAGTCGGTGGTGACGGCCTTGGTGGCGGTGTCGGCGAGGTCGTAGAGCTTCTTGGGGCTGGTGAGCACGCCGAGGTCCTCGACGCGGTCGGCCAGCGCCTTGACGAAGGCCTGCTGGAGCTGGATGCGGCCGAGGTCGGAGCCGTCGCCGACGCCGTGCCGGGTGCGGACGAGGCCGAGGGCCTGCTCGCCGGTGAGGGTGTGGTCGCCGGCCTTGAGGCTGAGGTGGCTGTCGGGGTCGTGGATGTCCTCGGTGGTGGTGATCTCGACGCCGCCCAGTTCGTCCACGAGCTTCGCGAACCCGGCGAAGTCGACCTCCAGGTAGTGGTCCATGCGGATGCCGGTGAGGGACTCGACGGTCCTCACCGCGCAGGCGGCGCCGCCGGTGGTGTAGGCGGAGTTGAACATCACTCCCCTGGCGGGCCGGTGCGTCCTGCCGTCGGCGTCGGTGCAGGCGGGGCGGTCGATCAGGGTGTCGCGCGGCACGGACACCACGCCGGCCCTCTTACGGCCCTCGTACAGGTGGACGATCATCGCCGTGTCGGCGCGGGCGCTGCCGTCGTCGGCGCCGCCGCCGAGCCGGCCGTTGGAGCCGGAGCGGGTGTCGGAGCCGAGGACCAGGATGTTTTCGGACCCGTTGTCGACCTTGGCGGGCCGGTCGGCGCCGAGTGCCTGGTCGATGTCGAGGCTGCGCAGATTGCCGTTGAGCTTGAGGTACACGTAGCCCACTCCGGTGCCGCCGAGCAGCAGCACCCCGGCGGCGGTCCACACGGCGAGGGCCAGTCCCTTCCCGCGCTGGCCCGCCGCCCTGCCGCCCCGGCCCGGTGTCCCGGACTCCCGCATACGCCGCTCCTCGCCTCTGTCCACCCACCGGGTACCCCCATCGTCGCCCGGTACGGCCACGGAGGGAAACGGGGGGCCGCGGCCACGAGGGAAGCCGTCCGCGACTGCGGCGGGAACCCGGAGCCGGCGCGCAAAGAGGGCCGCCCCCGTCACCGGCGAGGCGACGGGGGCGGCCCCTTCGGACGAAGAACCTCGACGTCAGTCGCCGTTGCCCGGCGTCGGCGTCGTCTTCTGGATCTGCATCAGGAACTCGACGTTCGACTTGGTCTGCCTCATCTTGTCGAGGAGCAGCTCGATCGCCTGCTGCTGGTCCAGCGCGTGCAGCACGCGCCGCAGCTTCCACACGACGCCCAGCTCCTCGGCGCCCAGGAGGATCTCCTCCTTGCGGGTGCCGGACGCGTCGACGTCGACGGCCGGGAAGATGCGCTTGTCGGCGAGCTTCCGGTCGAGCTTGAGCTCCATGTTGCCGGTGCCCTTGAACTCCTCGAAGATCACCTCGTCCATGCGGGACCCGGTGTCCACCAGCGCGGTGGCGAGGATGGTCAGCGAGCCGCCGTCTTCGATGTTGCGCGCCGCGCCGAAGAACCGCTTCGGCGGGTACAGGGCCGTGGAGTCGACACCGCCGGACAGGATGCGGCCGGAGGCCGGCGCGGCCAGGTTGTACGCGCGGCCCAGACGGGTGATCGAGTCGAGCAGGACGACCACGTCGTGACCCAGCTCCACCAGGCGCTTGGCGCGCTCGATGGCCAGCTCGGCGACCGTGGTGTGGTCCTCGGCCGGGCGGTCGAAGGTCGAGGAGATGACCTCGCCCTTCACCGACCGCTGCATGTCGGTGACCTCTTCCGGACGCTCGTCCACCAGGACGACCATCAGGTGGCACTCGGGGTTGTTGTGCGTGATCGCGTTGGCGACCGCCTGCATGATCATGGTCTTGCCGGTCTTCGGCGGGGCCACGATCAGACCGCGCTGGCCCTTGCCGATGGGCGAGACGAGGTCGATGATGCGGGTCGTCAGGACGCCGGGGTCCGTCTCCAGGCGGAGGCGGTCCTGCGGGTAGAGCGGGGTGAGCTTGTTGAACTCGGGGCGGCCGCGGCCGTGTTCGGGCGCCATGCCGTTGACCGAGTCCAGCCGGACCAGCGCGTTGAACTTCTCGCGCCGCTCGCCCTCCTTGGGCTGACGCACCGCGCCGGTGACGTGGTCGCCCTTGCGCAGGCCGTTCTTGCGGACCTGGGCGAGGGAGACGTACACGTCGTTGGGGCCCGGCAGGTAGCCCGACGTGCGGATGAAGGCGTAGTTGTCGAGGATGTCGAGGATGCCCGCGACCGGGATGAGGACGTCGTCCTCGTTGATCTGCGGCTCCTGCACCTCGTCGCGCCCGCGGCGGCCCCGGCGGTCGCGGTAGCGCCCGCGCCGGCCCCGGCGTCCGCCGTCGAAGTCGTCGTCGTCCTGCGGCCCGGCGTTGCGGTCCTGGCGGCCGCCGCCCTGCTGCTGGCTCTGCTGCTGGCGCTGACCGCCCTGGCCCTGCTGGTCGTCGCCCTTGCCGCGGCGGTCGCCGCGGTCGCGCTCGCGGTCGCCGCGGTCGCGGTCCCGGCCGCGCTCACGGCGGTCCCGGCGGCGTCCCTCGGCGCCGTCCGCGTCGCCGCCCTGCGGCTGCTGCGCGGACGCCTCGGCCTTCGGCTCGCTCTTGGCCTCGGCGACGACGGTCTCGGCCGCGCCGGCGGGGGCGCCGGCCTCGGCGGTCACACGGCGACGACGACGCTCGACGGGCGCGTCGTCCCCGCCGCGCTCGGCATCGCCCGCGCGGGCGATGCCGCCGGCGGGCTGGCCGGGGATCTCGATCTGCTGCTGGGCGACGGCCTGCTCGGCGGCGGGGGCGGCGTCGGCCTTCTTCGCCTTCTCGGCGGGGGCCGCGTCCTCGCCCGTACGGGCCTTGGAGGTGGCCCGGCGCTTCGGCTTGGCCTCGGCGGTCTCCGCGGCCTTGGCGGCGGGGGCTCCGCCGGCGGCCTGGGCCTCCTTGATGACCTCGATCAGCTGGCTCTTGCGCATACGCGCCGTGCCCCTGATGCCGAGGCCCGATGCGACCTGCTGCAGCTCGGCCAGCACCATGCCCTCGAGGCCGGTACCCCGGCGCCGCCGGGAGCCGGCACCGGTGGCAGGCGCGGAGGCGTCCGTGGCGGGCGCGGCAGCGGTCTCCTCGACACGTGCGCCCATCAGATCGGTGGTGTCGCTCACGAAGGGTCCTTCCCTGGAGCGGACGTCGGCCTGTCTGGCTCGGCGACCGGTTGTGCTGTCCGGCTTCGGTCCTCGATCGAACCGTGCCGGGGCGGTAATCCGCCGGAGCGGCGGAGGAGATATCTGGTGATGGCGCTACCTCGAGCCGTGGCACCCAGTGTCACGTGGCGTGGTCGCACCGGTTCCGGAGCCTGCCCGTCGGTCCGCTCGGTGTCGGCGTACGACGTACTGCCCACGTACGACGTACTCAACACAGTGCGGCTTGGGGGGCTCCCGGAAGGATGTCTGTCCCGGACTGGGACACGAGGCACCTCGCCATGGTGGGGTCGGGTGCAGACTTGAGATTAACACTACCGGATCCAACAAACATTCCCCCTCTCGCATCCGGCCGTCGCGTGTCATGCCGCGAGCGGCAGCACGCTCGCTCCCTGCAGGTCCAGGGCCAGCCGGTTGGCCGCCCAGCCGGGCCCGGCGAGCTGCTCGACCTTGTCGGCCGAGTCGGCGTCGGCGAGCGCCATGACGGTCGGTCCGGCGCCCGAGATGACCGCCGGGACCCCGTCGGCCCGCAGCCGCTCCACCAGCGCCGCGCTCTCCGGCATGGCCGGCGCGCGGTACTCCTGGTGCAGACGGTCCTCGGTGGCGGGCAGCAGCAGCTCGGGGCGCCGGGTGAGGGCCTCGACGAGCAGCGCGGCACGGCCCGCGTTGGCGGCGGCGTCGACGTGCGGCACGGTGCGCGGGAGCAGTCCGCGGGCGGTCTCGGTCAGCACCGGCTTCCCGGGCACGAAGACCACCGGGACGACGGAGGCGTCGGGCTCCATCCTGATCGCGCGGGCGGCGCCGGCCTCCATCCAGGAGAGCGTGAAACCGCCGAGCAGACAGGCGGCGACGTTGTCCGGGTGGCCCTCGATCTCGGTGGCCAGCTCCAGCAGCGCGGCGTCGTCCAGCCGGGCCTCGCCGCCTATGGTCACGGCGCGCGCCGCGACGATGCCGGCGCAGATGGCGGCGGAGGAGGAACCGAGGCCACGGCCGTGCGGAATGCGGTTGGCGCAGACGATTTCGAGGCCACGCGGCTGTCCGCCCAGCAGATCGAAGGCGGTGCGCAGGGACCGTACGAGAAGGTGCTTCTCGTCGCGCGGGAGGGTCTCGCTGCCCTCGCCCGCGATGTCGATGTGCAGCCCGGAGTCGGCCACCCGGACGACGACGTCGTCGTACAGCCCCAGCGCGAGGCCGAGGGCGTCGAAGCCCGGGCCGAGATTGGCGCTGGTGGCGGGGGTGCGCACCCGGACGGCGGCGGCGCGGAACGCTGGACCGGCCATCGCTCGATGACTCTCCTTGAGCTGCGTGACTTGCGTGACTGTCGAATGACATTCGACGACGTACGAGAACCCGGAGCTTCCGTGCGCCCCCCGTGGTCCCCAGGGACGCGCGCGGCACCGCGGCATATGCGGCGGGCGAGTTCGGTACAGCCTATCGAAGGTCGGTTCTGTGGCGACACAGGGCGCACCGGGGGCGCACGATGCGTGTCGTAAGCCCCCTGTGCATCCGCTGTAGAGAACATCCCCAGGTGAGCGTCCCCTTACTCCCGGGTGTGTGCCGGAGTGCGGGGACGCGGCATCACACCGGGCCGAGGCGCCCGGTGATCACACCAGGCCGAGGCGCTCGGCGGCCGTGGCCGCGTCGACCGGCACGGTGACCGGCTGCGGGGCGCCGGCGACGGCCCAGTCGGGGTCCTTGAGGCCGTTGCCGGTGACGGTGCACACGATGCGCTGGCCCGGGTCGACCTTGCCCTGCTCGGCGGCCTTCAGCAGACCGGCGACCGAGGCGGCGGAGGCGGGCTCCACGAAGACGCCCTCCTGCGCGGCCAACAGCCGGTAGGCCCGCAGGATCTCACGGTCCGTCACCTCGTCGATGAGACCGCCCGACTCGTCGCGCGCGGCGAGCGCGTACTGCCACGAGGCCGGGTTGCCGATGCGGATCGCCGTGGCGATGGTCGAGGGGTCCTTGACGACCTCGCCGCGCACGATGGGCGCGGAGCCGGACGCCTGGAAGCCCCACATGCGCGGGGTGCGCGAGGCGACGCCGTCGGCCGCGTACTCGGTGTAGCCCTTCCAATAGGCCGTGATGTTGCCCGCGTTGCCCACCGGAAGGACGTGGATGTCGGGGGCGTCGCCGAGCATGTCGACGATCTCGAAAGCGGCCGTCTTCTGGCCCTCGATGCGCACCGGGTTGACCGAATTGACCAGCGACACCGGGTAGTTGTCGGACAGCGCGCGGGCCAGGGTGAGGCAGTCGTCGAAGTTGCCGTCGACCTGGAGGATCTTCGCGCCGTGCACGAGGGCCTGCCCCATCTTGCCGAGCGCGATCTTGCCCTGCGGCACCAGCACGGCCGACACCATGCCGGCGCGCACGGCGTACGCGGCGGCGGACGCCGAGGTGTTGCCGGTGGAGGCGCAGATGACCGCCTTCGCGCCCTCCTCCTTGGCCCGCGTGATGGCCATGGTCATGCCGCGGTCCTTGAAGGAACCGGTCGGGTTCGCGCCCTCCACCTTGAGGTGGACCTCGCAGCCCGTGCGCTCGGAGAGCACCTGCGCGGGCACGAGCGGCGTGCCGCCCTCGCGGAGCGTCACGACCTGCGTGCTGTCGGAGACGGGGAGCCGGTCCCGGTACTCCTCGATGATTCCGCGCCACTGGTGGGTCATTGCTGGTTACTCTCCTTCAACCCGCATGATGCTGGCGACACCACGCACGGTGTCGAGCTTGCGCAACGCCTCGACGGTCCCGGTGAGGGCCGCGTCGGACGCACGGTGCGTGACGACGACGAGGGACGCCTCGCCGTCCTTCCCCTGCTGCCGGACCGTGTCGATGGACACCCCGTGCTCGGCGAACACGGTCGCCACCTGGGCGAGGACGCCCGGTTTGTCGGCGACGTCGAGGCTGATGTGGTACCGCGTGACCACGTCGCCCATGCCCGAGACCGGCAGCGCGGCGTACGCCGACTCGCCGGGCCCGGTGGTGCCGCTGAGCCGGTTGCGGCAGACGGCGACGAGGTCGCCGAGGACGGCCGAGGCGGTGGGCGCGCCGCCGGCGCCGGGGCCGTAGAACATGAGCTGCCCGGAGGCGTCCGACTCGACGAACACGGCGTTGTAGGCGCCGCGCACGGAGGCGAGCGGGTGGCTCAGCGGGATCATCGCCGGGTGCACGCGCGCGGTGACGGAGGCGCCGTCCGCGGCCCGCTCGCAGATGGCGAGCAGCTTGATGGTGCAGCCCATCTCCTTGGCGGAGGCGAAGTCCGCGGCGGTGACCTCGGTCATGCCCTCGCGGTAGACGTCGTCGAGGCGCACGCGCGTGTGGAAGGCGATGCCGGCGAGGATCGCGGCCTTGGCGGCGGCGTCGAAGCCCTCGACGTCGGCGGTCGGGTCGGCCTCCGCGTAGCCGAGGGCGGTCGCCTCGTCCAGGGCCTCCTGGTAGCCGGCGCCCGTGGAGTCCATCTTGTCGAGGATGAAGTTGGTGGTGCCGTTGACGATGCCGAGCACGCGGTTGACCTTGTCGCCGGCGAGGGACTCGCGCAGCGGCCGGATCAGCGGGATGGCGCCGGCGACGGCGGCCTCGTAGTACAGGTCGGCGCCGTGCTCCTCGGCCGCCGCGTGCAGGGCTGCGCCGTCCTGGGCGAGCAGCGCCTTGTTCGCGGAGACGACGGAGGCGCCGTGTTCGAAGGCGGTGGTGATGAGGGAGCGGGCGGGCTCGATGCCGCCGATGACCTCCACGACGACGTCGATGTCCCCGCGTTTGACGAGGGCGGTGGCGTCGGTGGTGACCAGGCCGGAGGCGATGCCCTCGCGGACGCGGTCGGGACGCCGTACGGCCACGCCCGCGAGCTCCACCGGGGCGCCGATCCGGGCGGCGAGGTCGTCGGCGTGCGTCGTCATGATGCGCGCCACCTCGGAGCCGACCACTCCACAGCCCAGCAGCGCCACCTTCAGCGGACGCGTACGCATCATCCGACCTCGTTTCTCTTACGTCACGGTGGAACCAGTCTCACGCACCGGACGGGACTTTCTATCCCTTGTCCGGATTATGAGACGTCTATTTCATTTGTACGGGGGTGAAAGACGCAGATCTTCCACCCCCGACCGATTGACCGGCCGAAGTACCGGCGGGGCCCCCTGGCCCGGTCGCCGCTCAGCCGACGTCGAGCCGCAGCAGATCGTCCTCCGTCTCGCGCCGGACGATGACCCGCGACGCCCCGTCGTGCACGGCGACCACGGGCGGGCGCAGCACATGGTTGTAGTTGCTGGCCATGGACCGGCAGTACGCGCCGGTGGCCGGTACGGCGATCAGGTCGCCCGGCGCCACGTCGGCCGGCAGGAACGCGTCCCGCACCACGATGTCACCGCTCTCGCAGTGCTTGCCGACGACGCGGGCGAGCATCGGCTCGGCGTCGCTGGTGCGGGAGACGAGGGCGACGCTGTACTCGGCGTCGTAGAGCGCGGTGCGGATGTTGTCCGACATGCCGCCGTCCACGGAGACGTACGTCCGCAGCCCGTCGAGCGGCTTGACCGTGCCGACCTCGTAGAGCGTGAACGCGGTCGGCCCGACGATGGCCCGCCCCGGCTCGACGGAGATCCGCGGCGTGCGCAGCTTCGCCGCCTCGCACTCGCGCGTCACGATCTCGGTGAGCGCCTTGGCGATCTCGTGCGGCTCCCGGGGGTCGTCGTCGCTGGTGTACGCGATCCCGAGCCCGCCGCCGAGGTCGATCTCGGGCAGCTCGACCCCGTGCTCGTCCCGGATCTCCCTGAGCAGCCCCACGACCCGGTGGGCAGCCACCTCGAACCCGGACATGTCGAAGATCTGCGACCCGATGTGCGAGTGGATCCCGATCAGCTCCAGCCCGTCCAGCCGCAGCGCCCGCCGCACGGCCTCCGCCGCCTGTCCCCCGGCGAGCGGGATGCCGAACTTCTGGTCCTCGTGCGCGGTGGCGATGAACTCGTGCGTGTGCGCCTCGACGCCGACGGTGATACGAATCTGCACCCGCTGCCGCGTGCCCAGCTCCTGGGCGATGTGCGCGACCCGCACGATCTCCTGGAAGGAGTCGAGCACGATCCGCCCCACACCGGCGTGGACGGCCCGCTCGATCTCCTCCTTGGACTTGTTGTTGCCGTGGAAGGCGATCCGCTCGGCGGGCATCCCCGCGGACAGGGCGGTGGCCAGCTCCCCGCCGGAACAGACGTCGAGGTTGAGCCCCTCCTCGTGCAGCCACCGCACGATCGCGCGGGAGAGGAAGGCCTTGCCGGCGTAGAAGACGTCGGCGTCCTGCGAGAACGCGGTACGCCAGGCCCGCGCCCGGGCCCGGAAGTCGGCCTCGTCGAGGATGTAGACCGGAGTGCCGTGCTCCTGCGCGAGATCGGTGACACGGATGCCCCCGACGGTCACGATCCCGTCGTCGTCCCGCGCGACGGTCTGCGCCCACACCTTGGGGTCGAGCGCGTTGAGGTCGCTGGGCGGACCCGAGTAGTGCCCCTCGGGAAGAACGTCGGCGTGCCGGGGGCCGGCGGGGTGTGCGGAACGGCTCATGGTGTGGGGTGGCTCTCTGTCTGTCGTCGTCGGGCGTCTTCTGTCGACGTCGTCGGGCGGCGCGGTCTGTCGCCGTCGGGCGGCGTCGGATGCCGTCGTCGGGCGGCGTGGTTTGTCGTCGCGGTCGTCTCGGAGGTGGTCCGGGCGCGGGCCGGGCGCGGAGGCGGGGCGGGTCCGGTCCGGGTCTCAGAGGTGATCGGGCGCATGGATGCCGAGCAGGGACAGGCCGCCGGCCAGCACCGCCCCGGCGGCTGCGGCAAGGGCGAGCCGGGCACGGTGGGCGGCCGAGGGTTTCTCCTCGCCGATCGGCAGGACGGCGGGGAGAAGGGGCAGCACGGCATCGGCGACGCTGACGAGGTGCCGGGCGAGACGGTCGGGGGCGCGGTGGGATGCGGCCTGGGAGAGGACGCGGGGGTGGT
Organism: Streptomyces sp. NPDC006610; assembly: GCF_040611575.1. Taxonomy (NCBI): domain Bacteria; kingdom Bacillati; phylum Actinomycetota; class Actinomycetes; order Kitasatosporales; family Streptomycetaceae; genus Streptomyces; species Streptomyces sp. NPDC006610. The sequence continues at coordinate 317,842 of NZ_JBEXOP010000001.1, read as the reverse complement.
CGGCGAGGAGGGCCTGTACGGGTGACGGGGGTACGCCTGCTCCGGCGTCCGGGGCGAAGCCGAGGTCGGCGGCGTTGCGGAGGAGGGCGCGGGTGCGGGCGTGGGCGTACCGGACGCGGAAGAGGGGGTTGCCCTCGCGCTGGACCAGGTGCTCGGGGGTGAGGCGGGGCCGGTCGTGGGCGGCGGGGTGGAGCAGGGCCCAGCGGGTGGCGTCGGGGCCCAGGAGGGTGAGGGGGTCGGGGTGGGGCGGCGCCGGGACGGGACGGATGGTCTCGGGCGGGGGCGCGTCGGGGAGCGAGTTGCCGGTACTGCCGTGGGCACCGGTGCCGTGGGCGTCGATGCGCAGGCCGAGGGCGTCTGCCGAGCCTCCCTCCAGCTCACCGGCGCAACTGATCCGGACGTCGGCGCCCTGGGAGCGGAGGATGCGGGCGAGGGCGTCGGCGACGACTAGGGCGCGGAGCTCGGCGGGGCAGTGGAGGTGGACGGGGGCGGACCGGGTGCCGGCGCGGTGGGGCTGGGCGTGCCCGTAGCGAGGGCCGGCGCGGAGGATGTCCTGGACCAGCTCGCCGGGGGCGTCACGGCGGAGCCGGAGGTTGAGGAAGCCGGGCCCGGTGACGACGACGTCCGTGACGCCGGGGGCCTCGGCGAGCCGGGCGCGCAGTATCTCGGCGACGTGGAGGGGCGGCTGCCCGGCGGCGCGGGAGAGCTGGAGGGCGATGTTGGTGGCGTAGTCCCCGCATCCCCCGGGACCGGGCGAGGTGACGACGGCCCGCTCCGGAACGCTCACGGACAGCTCTCCGCCGTCGACGGCACGACGCACGGCGTGCAGGACGGTGCGGGAGAGCTCGACGGGGGTCACGGGACAAGCGTAGGGGAGAAGGGGGGTGGGTATGCGAGCCGGTTTGGCGGGGTCCCGAGATGTGGACGGGGCCGGACGGAGAGGACGGGCGGACCAGCACCACTGCCCTCCCTGGCTGTCACGCGAGCCCGGCGCGCCCCGGCTCGGCGGCGCCGGGGAACCGCTTCCCCTCGACCTCCCCCTCCCCGTCCATGAGCTGCCGAACGAGCCGCACCAGCGCGTCGGGCTCGAAGGGCTTGGCGAGGAACGCATCGACGCCGACTTCGAGGCCGCTCTCGACCTCGTGCTGCGAGCATGCGCTGATGATGGCGAGGGGCAGATGGCGGGTGAGCGGATCCGCACGCAGCCGGGCGGCGGTCCTCAGCCCGTCGAGCCGAGGCATGACGACATCGAGGGTGACCACATCGGGCCGCACCCTATGGATGACTTCAAGACACTCGGCACCATCGGACGCGGTCACGACCTCGAGGCCCTCCAGCTCGAGATTGACCCTGATCAACTGCCGGATGACCTTGTTGTCGTCGACAACAAGCACCCGGCCCGAAGCGCCTGGCACCCCTCGAGAGTAGGTCGGGACCGGCCACCGCGTCCGGGTTTTCCCGACTTCCACCCCTGCGGGCGACGGCACCCTCCGGGGTGGACGCGTAACCCGTTCATGAACACCCCGCCGGAGCTGGTAGTGTTCTACCCGTCGCCGCGAGCGAAGCCCGCGAAGGACACGCCCCCGTAGCTCAGGGGATAGAGCAACGGCCTCCGGAGCCGTGTGCGCAGGTTCGAATCCTGCCGGGGGCACCCTGTATGAGGTGCCCAAAGACCCCGCCACCAGCGCTTTCGCTGAGACGGGGTCTTCGCGTATGTGCAGGCGTGTGCCGCTCGGAGCGGCTGTATGTCGGGGGCTGTGGACTATTCGTGGACAGGATCTTAGGGCATCTTCGCTGGTCAGCCCCGAAGTTTCGCACCGGTCGGCCGAAGTGCCGCCCGTCAGCCGGCGTCGGGCCACTCCTCAGGAGGCGAAGGCGGCTTCGGGTCGTCCCGCCTCTCCGCTTGCCGCGCGTTCTCCCCTCGCAGGCTCGTCAACCACGGCCACAGATCCGGCAGCGGCTGCGCCGGGCAAGCGAGACGGTGCTCGATACGGCACCGCTGGAACTGATCCGGCGGACACACCCCATAGACCGTCACCCGCCCGTCGGACAGCTCGATCCATCGGTACTCCGCTGGCACCGTGTGAGCCAGCGGGCGCATGTCTGGCTCCAGCAGCACCCACTCGTGTTCGAGTGTCGCCACCCGATCCCCTAGCAACCCGCATCGCGGGCAGCGGGACTGCCCACCACCCAGCCGCCGCGGCTTCTCCTCCAAGACCCCCATACCATGAGGGTCGCCAGCCCGGCAGTTCAGGCGTAGAGCGCGAACCGGACGAAACCCCTGGGACGACCGTCCGCCAGCGGGACGAAATACGACGCGGCAGGTGCAGCCCGCAACCAACGGCCGACGGCACACGGCCGAAATGCGGCGAAGCCCTCCGGCCCAAGCGGGCTGGAGGGCTCACGGCCTACGCGCGCGATCACTCGTACTCGCGCAGCATCTCCTCGATCTTGCGGTTGGCTATCTCCTGCCGTCCGTCGATGCACTTGGCGTAGCGGCTCAGCAGGACCTCCACGCTGTTGCCCGCACGTTCGGCGACTTCCGTCGGGTCCACCCCGGAGTTGAGCCAGGTCGACAGCGCCGAGTGTCGGAGGTCATACGGGCGAGCCGCGAGCGGAGAGGCGACCGCGGCCGGCGGAAGCGCCAGCGCACGGGCCTCCTGCCAGACGCGGTAGTACGTCGAGGAGCCGACCACTCCCCCACGCTCGTTGGTGAACAGCCGCCCATCCTCGGCGGTGCCGAACGTGTCGAGGGGCTGCCGGAGGATGGCGACGAGCTGGGGCGGGATCGGGACGAGCCGGACCTCTTCCGCCGGCCTGTTCTTGAGGCCCCGGTCGTCGTGGGTCTCACCGGAGTCCGTCCACTGCTTGCCGACACTGGGACGCGTCCGGTTGAGCAGCACCGTCCCCCAGCCGACCTCGGGCAGCTTCAGGTCTGCACTGGTGAGGCCGACGGCCTCAGCCGGACGCAAGGCGCCGTAGTACATACAGGCGAACAGGCCGACGAGTCGGCGACCACGTGCCCGGCCATACCCACCGACGTACGAGATCGCAGTCAGCAGGGAACGGGCCTGCGCGGGATTGGCGACCACCCGGGGATCGACTTCCCCGGCCACCTTCGGTTTCTTCCAGCGGATGCCCGTGATCGGATTCTCTTTGAACTCCCCGATGTCCACTGCATAGTGCAGCGCATTGACGAGCGTTCGACGCTTGCGCCGGACGGTCTCCGCGGCTGCCGCCGTCCCGTCGAGCTTCAGCTTGAGCGAATCCAGGACGGCCCTGCCGATCGCAGCGTCACCGAGGTCCGAGAGCGGACGCGATGCCTTGGCCACCCAGTGCAAGGTGTTCGCGATCTCGGTCGGCAATTCGCGCTCGTCCGGTCCGGGAAGGACGAAGGCCCAGTTGCGAAGCGCCCTCCTGATCAGTTCCTCGGACGGCTGCCCCGGACGCTCGTCAAGAAGGGCCATCGTCATGGCGGTCAGGGCCTCATTGATCCCGTTGCGTGTGTTCGGCGCCGCGTGCGGCCACTTCATGGCGAGGTACTTCAGAGCGAAGGCGTACCAGGTCATCGAAGCTGCCTTTTCGACCATCGAGTCGGGCAGTCCTGTCTCTGTGTCGAACTCTTCGCCAGCATGGGCGGCGCGGAGCAACTTGGAACGGTAGTGGTCCGCAAGCCCTTTGGTGCGGAACTGTTCGGAGAACACGTTCCCGGCAACGGTCCATCGGACGTCATAGGACGACTTCTTGGTGTTCCTCTTCCGGACGCCCCACACCTTTACGTCGAGAGACTTCACGCCGCCGCCTCCAACTGCCGCAGCCAGGCGGTGCAGTCACTCCGCCACACCCGGAGCTCCCCGTTGGGCAGCTTGAACGCAGCGGGGCCCTGCCCCAGCTCGCGCACCGGTAGAACGTCCGGCGAGAAACACCGCCCAGCTCATCCAGGACTTGGCGAACAGTCATCAGCTCATCGCGACGGTGGTCCATGTCGGTTCTCCTTCCGTTCCGGAGGCGGGTTCGAGGGTTTCGGCGAGCCAGGCTTCGGCGTCGGTGAGGCCGGTTCCGGCGTAGACCCAGTGCGCGAGGACGAGGGTCGTGTCCGGGTCGGTCTCGGCCGCTGCCAGGGCCTGTGCGCGGCGCCATTCGGCGCGGGCGTCGCGGAGGGCGCCGAGGGTGGTGGAGTAGCGGCGGGACTTGGTGGAGAAGTGGCCGCGGAAGCCGAGCATGTGGGCCCAGGCCCGCAGGCGGAGGTGTTCGAGGTCCTTGCGCGCGCCGAGGGTCCAGGCGGTGCGGATGAGCCGACGGGCGTGGTCGCTGATGTCGAGCTGGGCGAGTTCGGCGAGGAACCTCAGCGGCCGGTCCAGAGCTCCCGTCGCGGTCTCGGCGCCCTTGGTGGCGTACTTGGCGATGTACGCGGCGACGGCCCGCTCGGTCAGCTCCTTGCCGCCGTCGAAGTCGGCCGAGCGGATGGTGCGCACATCGAGCTGACGGCCGAAGGCCAAGGCGTGCGCCCGGCCGTCGATGACCGGGCCGTCCACGCGGGCAGCGTTGGCGGCGGCCCGGATGGCGTCGGTCAGCAGTTCGGCGGTGGCCCAGGCGGGAGGCGGGGTGTCGCCGCCCTCGGGGCCGTCGATGCGGATGACGGCGTGGAAGTGGACGGCGCCGCGCTTCTGGTACTCGGCGACCTTGGCGAAGGACACCCGGGCGTACTCGCGGAAGGCCCGCTGGGTGAGTCCGGCGCGCTTGGCGACTTCCCGGCGCAGGTAGATGGAGAAGCGCCGCCACAGCGGACCGGCGTGCGCGTTCCAGAGGACGGCGGCTTCGTAGTCGTAGGTGTCCGGGTCGAGCGGGGTACCGAGGGCGGGGTCGTCCTGGTCGTGGAGCGCGCCGCAGCGGCAGCGGCGGGCCGATCCGGCCGGGCCGGTGGGGCGGTTGTGGACCGGGCCGAAGCTCGGCGCGGTGAAGGTGGCGAAGACGCGCGGGTGTGCGGCGACACGTTCGGGGACGCCCTTGCCGCCGCGCAGTCCGGAGGTGATCAGGTGGAAGGTGTCGCGGCGGTACACCTCAGCGCAGGCCACGCAGCGGGTCGTGCGGCGGTTGTTGCAGCGGACCAAGAGGTGACCGGCCGGGAGGCTGGAGGAGTCGAGGTGGTGGAGGACGGTGCCGATCTCGCCGGTGCGGGTGTCGACGGCGTACTCGGTGCGGTGGCCGTCGAGGCGGATCGGGTGCGTGCAGCCTCCGAGGCCGGCGAGTTGGCGCAGGAGGGCGGGCATGGTGCCGAGTGCGGCCAGTTCGCCGAGTTCGTGGAGCGGAGGCGGAGTGGCGCGGGTGATGATGGCTTTCTCCTTCTGGTTCGACTGGAGGGAGAGAGCCCCCGGGGGCGGCGGATGCTTGGCGGTATCGAGGCCGCCCCGGGGGTCCGGTGCGTCAGCGGCGGTGCTGGTCGCGGAGCAGTGAGCGCAGGACCACGGCGGCAACGGCCACGGAGATGGCCGTGACGGCGACGGCGGCCAGGAGCGCGGTCAGCACGACACCGCCGACGAGGACGGCCGCGACCGCTCCGGTACTGACGGATATCTGAGGGACAGGCCGCCGGGTGGGCATCTGGTCGGCCGCGGTGTGGGTGTGCGCGGGCAGCGGTGTCGGGTGGTCGGGGTACTTGGGCAGGAACACGGCGAAGCCCTCCTTGCCTACTCGTCTAGTCATGTGAGCCGTTGACGATGTCCACTCCGGAGCGCGTGCCGGACTCGATGGCGGGGGCCATGAAGGTATCCGAGAGCCAGAAGCCGAAGAGGGCGATCAGGACGACGATCCACGTGCGGACGCCGAGGAACTTGACCGCTCCCCAGGCGAAGAGGCCGAGGAGGACGACGAGCGGCAGGCTGACGGTCACGGTGTGCGGGTCCCTTCAGCGGACGGGGCAGCGGTGGGTACGGGCGGCCAGTTCGGCGGCGGCGCGGCTGTCGTAGTCGGCGGAGAAGCCGCAGCGCGGGGCCGTGCAGGCGGCGGTGTGCTTCTCCCGGCCGCGACCGTCGTAGGACGTGCCGACCTGGACGGGGCCGATGCGGCTGACGTTGCGGAAACGCTTCGGTGCAGGCATGGTCAGTTCTCCTGTCGCAGGCTGGGGCCGGGGAACTCGCGCAGGATCCGGGCGGCTTCCCTAGGGTCCGACGTGCGGTCGGCAGCTTCTTCGGCGAGGAGCCGAGCAAGCGCCGACCGACCGCTCACGGCCATCTCACGGGCCGCTTCGAGGTAGTCGGCGGCCGTGTTGAAGCAGAAAGGCATGGTTCTCCTTTGTCAGTCAGGTGAGCTGGGCGGCGATGGCGTCGGCCATGGGCGGCGGGACGCCGAGGCGGGCGCGCAGGGTCGAGGTGTCGATGGCCGTTCCGGTGCGGGCGTGGTGCTCGGCGGCGACTTTGCGGGCGTGCTCGACCAGGGCGGCCGGGACGGCGACCGGCGGCGGGGCCGGAGGCGGAGTCGGTACCGGCTCGACCGTCGGAGGTGCCGGGGATTTTGGTGCGGGATCGGGCGCGTCCTCCTGGTCCTCGATGTCTTCGGGCACCTCCTGGCCCACGGCGTCACTGGTCTCGTCGTGCGTGGTCGGCGACGAGTGGACGAGGAGGGTTCCACCGAGGAAGGCGACCGCGGGCCAGCCCGCGACGAGGATGCGGAGCCAGGCCGGCACGTGGTCCAGGTCGAGCAGTCCGGCGGCGGCAACGTTCGCGCCGAGGGACGCGGCGAGGGCGATCAGGAACCAGCACCACCCGGCCGCTTTCGCGTCGCCGGACCGCAGCCGACGCCAGGCGGCGACGAGCAGCAGGTCGACCGAGACGGGATAGGCCCACGCCTTCCACCCGTCCTGTCCGGCCGCCAAGGCGACGTCGTGCAGATGGGCGAAGGACAGCGCGGCGGCGATGACCGCTTGGACGAGCACCGCGTCGACACGGGCCAGGTGGGCGCGCATGCTGCGGCTCCTTCCGGGTTCGGGCATGGGAGGGGTAGGGACATGGCGTGAGGCGGTCACGCCGACCGGGGATAAGCGGGGACGCGGGTCAGTCGGTCACCGGGCGGGGCCGCACGACCGGGCTCGGTGTCTCAGCAGGCTGTAGGGGCGCGTCGGGCCGGAAGGGCTTGAGCGCGGGCAGGTCGGGGACCAGGTGGGCCGACTGGCGGCAGGTCTCGGCGGCGTCGCCGAGGGAGAGGTACGGCGTGCGGATGCGGGACCAGCCGCCGGAGGTGTCACCGGCCACGGCGAGGCCGGGCCGTTCGGGGGCGATGGCGCAGGCTGCGGAAACTGCCTCGGGGGCGATGTCGCCGAGCGCCATCTTGGCGGAGGCTTCGTCGTTGACGCGGTGGCAGACGCGGCCGGTGAGCTGGGCCCGCAGCATGGTCGCGCCCTTGCCCAGTTCGGCGCCGAAGCGCTGGCCGCAGACCTTCAAGTAGATGCCGGCGGCCCGGCCGAGCTGGGCGAGCCGGATGAGTTGGGTGACCATCTCGTCCCGGCGTTCCTCGTCCTTCCTCGTCGCGACGAGGAAGAGTTCGGCCACCTCGTCGACGAACAGCACGACGGGCACCGGGCGTTCGTGCTCGGGCAGGCCCCAGATGTCGGACGTGATCTCCTCGTCCGGCGTGCTCGGCGCGATGCCCTGCCGAGCCTTGATCAGGTCGTACCGGTCCTCCATTTCCTTGATGAGCACGGGCAGCAGCTCGGCGGCCTGCTCCGGGTCGGTGGCGAGCGCCGACAGGCGCGGGGCGAAGGGCGCCAGTTCCACGCCCCGCTTGCAGTCGATGCCGACCAGGGCGACGGGCTGACGGGCGAGACCCGCTATGAGGTGACGCAGGTACATGGATTTGCCGGACAGCGTGGCGCCAAGGGTGAGTTGGTGCGGCACGGTGCGGTAGTCGCGTACGAACGGAGTGGCGTCCTCGCGCAGCGCGACCGGCACCCGGAGCAGGTCCGTGCGGAGCTTGCGCGGCATACGCACCCGCCGTAGCACGTCGAAGCCGACGAGCCGCAGTTCGACCACGCCCGGCTTGATCGTGGTCACGTAGACGGCGTGGACGCCCCACGCGTGCCGCAGCCGTTCGGCGGAGGCGGCCACGTCGGCGGGTTCCTGCCCCGGGGCGAGCCGCAGGCGGACCCGCAGTCCCGTCGTGGTCGGCCGGATGATCCCCCGGCGCGGCGGTACCGGCCGGATCTCACGGCGGGTGGTGGCCTTGACCGCCAGGACCCGCAGCCGGGAGGGAGCCACGGTCAGCCCGCACGCCTCCATCACGGAGCCGTAGGAGCCGAGCAGCCGGACCGCGGACACCGGTAAGCCGACCGACGCGAGGGACCAGACGGCATGGCTCGACAAGTACCGCCTCGAAACTGACGACTTGGCGTTGGACTACGAGAACGCACGAGCCTCCATTATACTCCTCGCCGAAGCTGGCCGTATCGACGGCGCCATGGAGTCGCACCTCGCACGCATTGACGCGATCCTCGACGCGATGAGCGGGGCGGAGCAGGCGCCCAGGTGGACGTACGAGGCACTGATGGCCGACGCAGGGTGGCTCAAGGTGCGCCAGCTGGCACGGGCGGCACTCACCGAACTCACCAGTACTTGGCAACAGCCGTTGCCCACCCTGAGGATCTACGGTGTCTCTCAAGACCACCCGGGGCGTCTCCGGGCCGTCAAAGAGGCTCAACGACGACCAACGCTGACAACCACCGACAGCTAAGTCGCAGGTCACAGCGTTGATCGATTACGCGGCCGCAGGTCAGAGACCCCGCCCTGCACTTCTTCGGCTACTGGTCGCACACCGCGGCGCTCGACTCGCCCATTGAAATCCAGCCCAAAGCCGTTCCACCAGCCGCGTCGCTATCCTCTCGTGATGTCCTCATGCGCGTTCGAGCTACCTCAGACACGCGTCACGCTGATCGACGAGCGCGGCGAGAAGCCACCCACGGCACCAAATCCTTACCAGGGAGCTCAAGCCCAGATGCACGAACTCTCTGAACAACAAAGCGGAGGCGGAGGGATTTGAACCCTCGATGGGCTTTAAGGCCCAAACCGCATTAGCAGTGCGGCGCCATAGACCGGACTAGGCGACGCCTCCAGCGCAACCGCCGACACGGCTGCTGCATGTACATGGTGGCACACGCGAACACGCTGCCACCAATGTCAGCACACGATACTCAACAGTCGGGTCGCAGGTCAAAGCCACCCCGTCGATCAGGCCCGGTGAGCAAGGCACCATGGCCTACCGTCTTGGGGTGCGTAACGAGGGCAAAAGGTCAACCGAGCTCGTACAGCGGATAGCCGGTCCCGGCACGCCGAGGGTCTGCGCCGCCGTGTTGCTCGGAGCCCGGCGTCCTTTCATCGCCCGGCTACACGCGCCGGCAGCGCCCGCTGCGTGGCGGGTTGGCGAAAGCTCAGCCAGGCGCAGGCGGGCCATGGCCACCGACACCCTAGGTCGTAACGACTGGCAGGAAGCTTTCGGACCAGCCCGGCCAGCTACCGCCGCCAAGTTCCTCGCTGCATGCCTGCTACACCTGGAAAGGTCCTACCGTCGTGGCGAGAGTATTCGAGCAACTCACCGAAGAGTTGGCGTGAGAGCCGACCCACGGCAGGATGAACCGTGGCCGCGCGGGCCTGCTTGGTGTCCACACGTCAAGAACCCGCGCGGCCGTCTTCATACCACGATCCACCGGCACCAATCGCTGAGAAAGCCACTAATTATTTTCGCCACAGCACACACATCAGCCAGGTCGGTCATGGAGTGGCCCCAAGCTCGACGCGGTGAGGGGGGCGAAGACACGCGGGTAGTCGCGGACGGTGCGCTGCTCCCGCCCCGCCCGCATACCAAAGTCCCCCGACGGTCGGCAAAGCTTTGACTCGACGACTACGGCTTCGACTCGGTCGCATCAGTAGTGGAGGTTGACTCACGCACAGAACGGTCATTCCACGCATAACAACACATATACTATCTATTCATAGTCGACCCTCTAACCACATCAGCGGATCACTCACGCCGAAGCCAAGTAGCTGGCCTATTCTGTACGGGCTCGATGATCACGACTTTTGAGAGAGGCGGACGTGAGCGAGCCGACATCGGATCCGGCACTGGCCGAAGCACTAAGCGAAGCAGTCTCCAACGCGCCAGCCGCGCCCAAAGCACCGCAGCTCGACCCAAATGACCCGCTGACCTCTCTGCGTCAGCGAGTCATTGAAACCCTGCAGGCCATGCCTTCTTACTTCAAGTTCGACACAACAATTGAGGGGGTGGATGCCACTGACCTACAGAATGCGAACACGCTCCTAGGAGCGAGCATCGAGGTCCAGGTCGTTGCGACTCTTAACCGTCTGCGCGAGCTTTGGGACCCGAAACAGGAATGGCAAGGTTATAGATTCGAGCGACAATCACAGACATTTCCGGATGTCCGGCTCATTCAGCGCATCGGAGCAAATACCGACATTGCCCTTGGTATCGAACTAAAAGGGTGGTACCTATTTAGCAAAGAAGGTGTCCCGACCTTCCGCTTTTCGAGTACGCCACATTCGTGCGCGGACCATGACCTACTCTGCGTCGTGCCTTGGCACTTTAGCAACGTGACGTCAGGTACACCGGTTGCAAGAGACCCCTGGGTAGTCCCCGCCAAATGGGCGGCCGAGTATCGAAATTACTGGTGGATGTATATCCGGCGGGCCAAGAATGGGATGGTTGGAATCACAAGCCCACCAAACGCACGCCCATACCCCACCAAGGATCAGCAGATTTCAGACGTTCCAGACTCGGACGGGGGTAAAAATTTTGGGCGCCTTGCACGAGTCAAGGGCTTGATGGACACATTCATTGCTGAGGCACGATCCCAAGACGCCCTAGGTATCCCTATCCGCGACTGGGTGACCTTTTTTGCTCGCCACAGCGACTCATCGGATGCCGATGCCGTCCATGCTGCCATAGCAGAGGAGCTGAGCGTCCACCGTGCACGCGTTTCCCGCGAGAAAGCTGAGCGTGTCGCCAGTTTGATTCAAGAAATCTGCGATCTGCTGGATAGCGAGGAGTAAGAGAATCCCTGCACCTGAACGTGTGGGTGCAGGGATCATCAAAGCAACGCTCAGGCATCGTTTTCGGTAAAGCCCTCCACGGCTTCCTCTTCTCTCTCAGGATCCGCGCTTTCAGCGGCGATGCTCAGTCGTTCGTGCGCCAACTCCTGGAAGCCCTCGTCAATCTCAGCAACGAAGGCCCGACGACCAAGGGCAACAGCCGCCACGGATGCAGAGGCCAGGCCCCCAAATGGCTCCCATACAACATCGTCCGGATCGGTAACAGCGGATACAATTCGCTCCATGAATTCGAGCGGCTTCTGGTTTAGATGCGCTGCTGAACCTTTAGTTGGCTTATAAACGCGAGGGGCTGCACGTCGCAAAGTCCCTTTCAGCCGCTCATTGTCGTGCAGCGGACCCCGAGCCCAAACGTTAGTGTAGCCATGTCGATGGTGCCACTTATAACGAAGCGCATCCCACTCTTTCGCCGATACGGGGCGTTCACCATCGAGACTGTAGTAAGGTCGATCGGTTTTGGCACCGTGCAGCTCCGCGTAGGCGGCCAACTTCTCCAGCATTTCCCCCGGAGGCCAATACCAGAGCCAATCCTGGGTAAGATACTTACGGGTGGCGGCGTTCTTCACCTCACACGCCTCATTTGCTTTGCTTAGGGCGAGTCCCGCTCGACGCCACTCCGCCCTCAGCCACTTCTTTACGGACATTGTTTCAACATCCGTCGAGATTTCAAAACGTCGTTGGTAAAGCGCACACACTTCGGTCACTACAGGAAATCGTCGGATGGTCTTACCGTTGACATTGCCAGCGATATGTGCAACACCCTTATCCCATGTGATCAGTTGTACGTAATCCCACCCATTATCCACCAGGAGTGGGTGGACCGTGGCCCAGCCGACCTCTGTGTTCCAGAACCAAAGGGTGGTGGCGGGGCTAGAGGCCGCTGACCATGCCTCCACGTGAGGGCGGTACCACTCGACGAGCCCTTCTGGCCCCGTCGTGTCTCCGTGGAAACCTCGTACGCCGTATGCGCCGTCACTAATGATAGTGGTTGGAATGTCCCACTTGTCATAAGCTTCCAAGGCATTGCCGCGATGAAAAGTGAACGGGGGCTTTGGCATAAACTCTCCCTCGCAGTTTAACGAGGCCGGCAAGGAGGTCACTCGTCATCTAGTCAACCGGCATCTAACCCGGTAGACAATACCACACTTAGAGTGGGCGCTCATTACCTTGCAAGTCGTGAGCATCCCAGCCAAGCGGTCAGTTCATCGCAGAGATGACAGCGCGTATACAGCCCATCCAGCGGAACTCTACGATACCCGACGCAATAGGACGCTCCAGTAAAGGTCAAGCAGTTCTATCGGCGGAGCTCCACGCTGGTATCTGAACGGACCGGAAAATGGCGGTCAGGGGCAGCCTCACGAGCTCGCCCCTGACCACCATTGACAGTCACCCTAGCTTGCGCAAGGGATATGCGGCAGAGCCATCCTGTGTCTACTCGAAGATAGCTTCTACTCGCTTTAGTGCTGTGCTCCACTCGCGCTCAAGCACAACGTTGAGTTGAGTTTCGATATCGCGTCGTTGCGGTTGTTGAAACCATTCGCGGTTTCGACGCAAGACACGGTGAAGATACCCCGGCCCCCGACCCCACTCGTCGACATTGTCACTCCAAAATGCCGAATCCTCACGGAGCTGATCTCGATAGTAGGTAAGGCCGGCAAGCTGGACTTTTCGCAACAGATCATCGTAGGCCTTGGACATGAGCTGGCGTGCCTGAGACAACAGCTCCTTTGCCTCGGGCATGGAGTGAGACAGAGCACCACACATGCCGTCGAACTCAGTGACCCACCCTTGCAGGGCCACCACTGCAGCTTTTCGCATTCCGTGGCCGAGTTGGTGCGTGTAGCTCAGCGAGCGCCATTCCCCTTCCCTACGTACGGCCGCGTTAACCGTACTAGCATGTACGCGCTCGATTTCTTCCAGAAGCGTGTCGTGGATATGCCCGGTAGTTTGAGGGGGCCTTGCATGTTGGCTCATCCAGCTGGCAAGGTGTCTCCCGGCGTCCCGCTGAACCGCTTGGACCTGCTCCCGTTCGGCGTTGTCCAGAAGGGACTGCGTCCGGCACAACACATCATCCAACTGACGCTGGAACCGGACTCGTGTCTGCATTACGCGATCTCGAAGGAAGGTGCGAAGGTCTTCAGGCTCGTCTTCACGTGAGTTGAAGAAGAAGCAAGGAAGTTCATCGAGCCGGTACGGCGTGAGGGCATTGCGAACCTGCTCATTCTTGAGCTCGTATCCGTCCTCTTTTGTCTCGACTTGGAATCCGAGCTCATCCTTAACGGCCAATGCTTCGTCAGGGCGAGCTAGGACAAGAAGACCGGCGTTGAGTTCGATCTGCTTGTTGTCGATTTCGCGCGCCCGCTTGAGGAGATGCTGCACGGACTCCGACGGGGCGTCGTTGAACCCGGAGCACAGAATTGCTACCGTGTGTGGATCTTCCAATAGCTCCTCGAGATCACCTCGGGCCGAAGGTTGATCGATTCCACGGGTATCAACAATGCTAACCTTGAGATCGTCGATCTCCAAAACTTCAGGCACGACAAGATCGATCCGCGCTGGCAGAGAAAAGTCTGGATGTCGTCCGTTATTAATCCGCGCGAAGGTAGATCGCATCCAGTCCAAAGGGGCTTCAGTGAGCTCCGGGCCGTGCCACTCGTCTCGTCGATCACGGCGATGCAATCCCATGCGAGTCAGCACTTCGACTACAAGATCGCGCCTTTGCGGAAGTGCCTCAGTCAATTCTTTGGCCGGATCCCTGGTTACGAGCTTTCCGTCCTCATTTTTGCTGCGCTTTTGTGTGAGGCCGGCCATGTTCCGGATAGCTCGTTCCATCTCACGTGGAACCGACGACCTACCATCTTCGTCGCGTGCATGCTGACCCGCCTGCCTGATTTGATCAACAAAGTCCTCCACATCTGACCAAATGTCATCGTGGCTCCGCGGCTCGACAATTATCCCGTATCTCGGTCCGCGGTTCAGATGGACTTCACAGAGCGTGCTTCCACCAGCGCCCGTCTCGAGTACGGGCTCCGTGCGCCCCTGTGGGTCGCAAGTCTCGAGGCTCGTCGCGCGACAAATCACCGTAGATTTTCCGATACCGATGCTACCGATAAAAGCAATTTGGTGGTCACGCCGAAATAGTTGGTTCGCCAGTCCCAAAATTTCCTTTTGGTACTCTTCCAACCTCGCCCGAAACGCGGGCGGCACCTCAGGAGAGGACCCCGCCTCGACCAAAGCGGCCGTCATCTCCTCGGCACGCCAGAGCAAGTGATGGTCCGGGTGATCTAGTGCTGGTGTTGGCAGATGCTGCCACTCTCGTGCGAGAACAGTCGCTAGCTCGGCTGCCTCCACAGTACCGATGGATTTCAGAAGAATTTCGAGCTCGTCTCCCGAGACTGAGCGCTCGCCTGCCTCGACGCGCGAGAGCACTGCCTGACTCCACGTGACCTCGCGCGCGAGTTCGGCTTGCTTCATTCCAGCGCGCTCGCGCAGTTGGGCGAGTCGATGGCCTAGCTGGACTCCAGTAAAGCCATGCATGATCGGTAAGGCCCCCTCCGACACTGACGATGGCGCAAGCTTGCAGCAACGTTGCGGTGGCGTCAACTGTGCCTTGGAAGAGGGGTGATGCGCCGCCGTCCGGGCAGCAAGCCGTGACGTGCAACTCCCCGGGATAGCTTCATGCCGATTGGCCGGCAAGCCCCACCTCCGCATATCGAGCGCGACATGAGGATAAGTCATGGACTATGCGTGGACGGAGCGTCGTCAAATGCGCTCTTTTGGTCCCCTGATCAGCGAAGATGCTAGAGACACACGCGCCCTCCGGAGCCGTTGGCCAAGGCCCAACGCCCGGGCGTTGCAATCAGAGAGCTGAACCGCAGAGACGCAGAGCCGTGCCTCGTTCAAGCAGACAGAGCAGCATATTGCCCGATCAGATCAAGCACCCGCCCACCACCAGTCAGATCAGCAACAACGTGATCCGCCCCAGCCGCCGCAAGCTCCCCAGCCGACGTAGTACCTGACGCCACGGCAATGACGCTCGCGCCACCTTCCCGCCCCGTGCGGACGTCTTCCAGGGAGTCGCCGATGATCACGGTCGAGCGGCGGGTGAAGGTCTGGCCGTAGCGGGTGCTGGCTCGTTGTTGGGCCACTCGCACGAGGGCCGGCCGGTGGGAGTTGTCCGACGCGTAGCCGCCGATGGTCAGGTCCAGGTGTTCGGCCAGTCCCAGGGTTTCTAGCTTGGTTTCCGCGCTGCCTCGCAGGTTGCCTGTGACGACCGTTGGGATCAGTTCGGGCCCCGCCGTGTGGAGACCTGGACCGGTGTCGGCGTCGCCGGTAACGAGTCCGTCGGCGGCCTGCAGATGTACGTCGCGACGATGGTCCCCGGGTACTGCAACATGTTCATCGATCCGGAGCTGGCAACTGGCAAGATCGGCCCCACCCGTCTGAACTTTTCCCTCGTCGCGGTCGACGGCCCGAACCTCGCCTACGTCGTGGTGCGCCGCAGCGACGACCGGAAGAGCGCCGAGTTCGGCGTTCACGCCTTCGGCCCCGACGGCGAGGGGGCCGCGTACCGGCTGGCCGACGCCGTCCGTACCTGGGGCAAGGAACACCGCCGCGGCCCCGGTCCGGCCATCGCCGTTCATCCGGCAGGCACCCCTGACGAGCTGATCTCCGGCGAGCGGGTCATCGACAAACGCCACCGCCGGATCTCGATCTCCTGGCCCGCCGTCCCTTGACGGACCAGCGGGCCGGGTTGCCCTGCACCATCCCCTTCGATCTCACCAGGAGAGTGATCACATGACTGCTGCCGTACTCGACGCCGTGACCGGGCCGGATCGGACCGCACTGACGGACGACGAGTTCGACCTCGACGTCCAGGTCGTCATCAGCGAAACCGGGCTGGCCGCGTTCAACTGCGCGACCAGCGACGGCTGCGGTGACACCTGTGCCAACGGGGCCAGCTCCTGCGTCTCCTCGATCGAGGACGCCGCCTAGACAGTCCCCTTCGCCGCCGGGGCCGGCGCCGCGTGCCGGCCGACGCCCCGGCGGCGCCTGTAGCCGCGCCCACCCACGGGGGAGCCCATGGCACACCGATCATCCAGCACCTACCAGTGGCAGCCCGCCCTTCTGCTGCGGGCGTCGACCGCACCACGACCCATCCCCGTCCCCGACATCGACCCGCACACCGACGACATCGCCGCTGAGGGACGGCAGTGGCTGTCCCAGGTCTGGCGCGACCCATTGCCCGAGGCTGTCGCCGTCGCCAGTCCCGTCCTCTGCGGGCGGGTCACCGCGATCCTGGACGGCACGCTGACCGAGGGGCGTCGCATCCGCCGCGCCGTCCAGTCCGTCGGCGCGTATCTGCTGCGCTGGAATCACCGGCCCACTCCGTTCGGAGTGTTCGCAGGAAGCGCTCCCGCCCGGCCTGCCGACGAACCCCGCATCGACTGGCAGGCCGGCTACCGCACATGCCTGCGCCCCGATGCCGACTGGCTGGCCGAGGTCATCACCCAGCTCGAAGCCGACCGGGCACTGCTGGCCCGGCTGACCGTCGTGGCAAACAACACCGGCCATCGGCGCGGAGACCGGCATGTCGTCACTGGTAAGCCGACCACGGGACGCACCAGCGGTTACGCGCCTGTCGAGGTGTCCGTCCGCCACACCCTGCCCGTGGCCGCGACCCTGGACGCGGCCCGAGGCCCGATCCGATGCAGTGACCTCCTGGCCCTGCTCGCGGACCGGTTCCCCACTGCCCGTCCGGCCCGGCTCGAACAGCTCATCGCCGACCTGGTCGACCAGCACGTGTTGATCAGCAGCCTCTGGCCGCCCATGACCGAAGCCGACCCCCTTGATCACGTGTGCGCGCAGCTGGAGCTAGCGGATGCGGCCACTTTGCCCGGCATCGGGGCCCTGGCCGCACAGCTCAGCGGAATCCACGGCCTGATCGACCGGCCCGCCGTCACCGTTCCCTGGGCCGCCGACTCCCGCCTCGTCCAAGCGATGCACCCCGTCAGCCGCATCGCCCCCACTCCCGTGCGGGTCGACACCGCTCTGCGTTGCGCCGCAGACATCCCAGAGGCCCTGCTGACCGAGGCCGCCGAAGCAGCCCAGATCATGGCCCAGTTGTCGCCGCATCCGTACGGCTATCCGCAGTGGCGCGACTACCACCGGCGGTTCCTCGACCGGTACGGGGCCGGAGCGGCCGTACCCGTGCTGGAACTCACCTCCGACAGCGGACTCGGCTACCCCGCTGGGTACCTCGGATCCGACCGCTCCCGCGCTTCCTACCAGTGGACCCGGCGGGATGAGGTGATGCAACGCCTCCTCCAGGAAGCGTCACTGGCCGGCCGCACCGAACTCCTCCTCACCCGGGAACACATCGCCGAGCTGACCGCCGATCACGCCGGTCCCCTCCGGACCGCGCCACGGGCCGAGATCGCCGTCGAGATCCTCGCTCCCACCCCGGACGCCGTCCGACGCGGCGACTACCGACTGCTCGTCACCGGAGCGCCCAGACCCGGCAGCAGCATGCTCGGCCGGTTCGCCCACCTGCTGTCGCACGACGACCGGGCCGCGCTCAGCGACAGCTACGCGACCGCCACCCCCGACGCGGTGCCGGCGCAGCTGTCGTTCGGTCCGCGTCGCCGCCGCAACGAGAACGTGGCCCGCGTCCCCCAACTGCTGCCTCACACCATCCCCCTGGCGGAACACCCGACACCTGGGCCCGGAGTCATCCCCTTGGACGACCTCGCCGTAACCGCCGACGCGGACCACTTCCACCTGGTACGCGTCTCGACCGGCCAGCACGTCGAACCCCGTGTTCCCCACGCCCTCGAAGCATCTGTCCACACGCCGCCGCTGGCCCGGTTCCTCGCCGAGATCACCACCGCACGCACCGCCGCTTACAAGTCCTTCGCCTTCGGGGCCTCTTCGACCCTGCCCTATCTCCCTCGCGTCCGGTACCGGCGGACCATTCTGCGTGCCGCCCGCTGGCTGCTCTCCGCCGACGGGCTGCCCGCTCGTTCGGCGTCGATGACCGCCTGGAACAAGGCCTTCGACCAGTGGTGTGACCGGCTCCGCGTACCCGACCGGTTCGCCCTGGTGGAGAACGACCAGCAGCTCCCGGTGGATCTGACCCGGCACCTCGAACGCGCGCTGCTGCGGTCCTGCCTTGATCGCGTCGGCCTAGTGGAGCTCCGCGAGACCTTCGGGCCGCAGGACCGAGCCTGGATCGGGCGGCCCCACGAACTCCTCATCCCCCTTGCCCACAGCGAGACGGTGTCCGGCGGACCCAAGCCGCCGCTTGCACCCGTCCTCCGCACGACACCCCGCGGTGAGGAACACCCGGCAGTCCTGCACGCTCGGTTGCGCGCCCACCCACTGCGGTTCAACCAGATCCTCACCTCACACGTGGAGGACCTGATCACCCGGTTCCCCCGACCACCGCGTTGGTGGTTCCGACGGCACCGCGACCACGACCGTCCCGACAACGGCGGGCACTTGGCGCTGTACTTGGACCTCACCGATCCCGACGACCACGGACTGGGCGCGGTCATCATCCAGGGCTGGGCGGCCGACCTCACCCAGCAGCACCTGGTGAGCGGCCTGGAGCTGGTCCCGTACCGTCCGCACACCGGCCACTACGGCCACGGCCCCGCGCTCGACGCGGCCCACGCCGTGTTCGCCGCGGACTCGGCGGCCGCCGTGGCGCAGATCCACGCCGCCGCAGACGACGTCCCCACGGCACAGGCCCTGACCGCCGCCAGCATGGTCGACCTGGCGGTGCGGTTCACCGGCGACTGGGCGGAGGCCGGCGACTGGCTGAGGCACACGCTGCCGCGCGAGCCGGGACCGCTGGGCCGACCCCTGACTCGTCGGACCGTCGCCCTGACGAACCCGGAGGGCCTGGCCGAACTGCCCACGGGCGTGAGCGTCTCCACCGCTTGGCACACCCGTGCCACCGCCCTGACGGCCTACCGCCGACACCTCGAACACCAGGACAAGGGCCGGGTGCTCGGGTCGCTGCTGCACGAACACCGGATCCGCACTCTGCCCGACGACCCGGACCAGCAGCGCATCACCGGCCGACTCGCCCGGGCCTGCGCCCCGCATCCCCACGGCAGGCGGTCGTGACGAACGCCGACACGATCTCCCGCCGCCTGGCCCGTCCCGCTTCGCTGCCGTCGGACAAGTCCTGGCTCGGCCAGTCCCTGTCCGAGGGACCGGTGGGCACGGCCCTGCTCCACATCGAACGCGCTCTCACCGGGCAGGGCGCCTGGTCCCAGGCCCACGCCTGGATCAAGG
Source organism: Streptomyces sp. NPDC006610 (assembly GCF_040611575.1). Lineage (NCBI taxonomy): Bacteria > Bacillati > Actinomycetota > Actinomycetes > Kitasatosporales > Streptomycetaceae > Streptomyces > Streptomyces sp. NPDC006610. Next base: position 298,430 of record NZ_JBEXOP010000001.1, on the reverse strand, counting down.
CCGCCACCCGCACCCCCGTCAGCGTCTCCTACACCGGCGGCCTCTTCCTGGGGGCGTCGGCCGTCGCCTTCGTCCTCGGCTGCGCCGCCTACCCGGACTCGTCCCATTACCAACAGGCCCTGTCCGTCGTCGACAAGCACGTCACCGCCCTCGCACACCGTCGCGTCGATGCCGCCACCGACCGGCTACGGGGCGGTGAGCGACCCGCCTTCCACGAGTACGACGTCTTCCACGGGCTGACGGGGATCGGCGCGCACCTCTTGCGCCATCACCCGGGCAACTCCGCCCTTGAGCGGGTGCTCGCCCACCTCGTCACCCTGACTCGCCCCGTCCACGACGACCTGCTCGGCCGGGTGCCGGGTTGGTGGGTCGGCCACGACCCCGGCCTCCGCCACACCTCGGACTTCCACGGCGGCCACGCCAACCTGGGGGTGGCGCACGGCATCACCGGTCCCCTGCTGCTGATGTCCCGGGCCCTGCGCCTCGGCGTCACTGTGGACGGCCAGGAGGAGGCCGTGCATGCCGTCCTGGCCTGGCTGGAGCAGTGGCGTCAGGACGCACCGGCCGGACCCTGGTGGCCCCAGCACCTCACGCTCGACGATCTGCGCACCGGCCGCCCCCGCCAGTCAGGCCCGGGCAGACCCAGCTGGTGCTACGGAACTCCGGGCATCGCCCGCGCCGGGCAGGCTGCCGCCAAGGCGCTGCATGACGCCGTACGGCAGCACGAGTACGAGGACGCCATGGTCCAGTGCCTCACCGACCCGCGACAACTGGCCCGGCTCACCGACGGCAGCCTGTGTCACGGCTGGGCCGGGGTCTACCAGACCACCTGGCGCGCGGCCCACGACAGCGCAGCCCTTACCCTGCGCGCGGTTCTGCCGCGTCTCGCCGAGGGTCTGCGCCGATGTACCTCAGCCCCTGCCATCGGTGATCCGAGGTTGCTGCTCGGTGACGCGGGCGCAGGGCTGGCCCTGATCACAGCAGCCCGTGACGCTGCCCCCGCCTCAGGATGGGATGCATGTCTGCTGATCGACTGACGACCACCGTCCGTGCCGTCCGGGACATCCTCGCGGGAACTCCCTTGGAATCAGCCGCAGCCCGGGCCGGTTTGGAGCCCGCCGACCTGGCCGCCGCGACCGCCGTCTACCAGCAGGCGGGACAGCGAGCCCTGGCCCGGCAGGTGGGACCGCCCGCGTGGCAACAGCTGTATATGAAATTCACCGACTGGGGCGGGGCGGAACAGACGGTCGGCTCCCATCTGGCTCCCGTCCTGGACCTGGCCGTGGCGGACGGTCGGCTCACCGGCTGGTGGTTCATCCGCAAGTACCCCTGTTGGCGCGTGCGCGTCCTGCCCTCCGCTCCCGCAGAACGGATACCCTCCGCCGTCACCGATGTCCTGGACGAACTCACGGCAGCCGGCCTTCTCACCTGGTGGACCGGCACGTACGAGCCCGAGACGGCTGCGTTCGGCGGCACCACCAGCATGGCGATCGCCCATGACCTGTTCTGCGCCGACAGTCGTGCTGTGCTGACCGCCCCTCAAGGCGCTCTCGGCCGTCGAGAACTGTCCGTCCTGCTGTGCACCGCACTCATGCGCGCCGCAGGACTGGAGTGGTACGAGCAGGGGGATGTCTGGCACCGGGTCGCGCTCGACCGTCCCCTGCCCGTCGGGACAGCCTCGGGCAAGGTCACGGCGCTGGTGGACCGGCTCATGCCCTTGTTGCTCGCGAACACCAGCCCCACCGGCCCACTGCTCCGGTCCGACCGGGCGCTTCAGCCAGTCGCCGCATGGGTCGCGGCGTTCCGGGATGCGGGCGCCGCACTCGGTACCGCGTCCCGCGACGGGGCCCTTGAACGCGGTCTGCGCCATGTCATCGCCTACCACGTGATCTTCCACTGGAACCGTCTCGGCCTCGGCGCCCACACCCAGAGCGTCCTGGCCCACGCCGCCCGGGCGGCGGTCCTTCATCCACCCGAGGCAGATGGATCGTGACAGTCATAGAGCTGTTCGTGTCCGCGAGACGGTCGTTGGGAGGGCGGGTACTGGCGAGCCTCCCCCTCGACCTGGTGAGCCGGCCCGGCCCCGCCCCGGCCCCGGTCACAGGTCCAGCACCAGCCGGCTCGTCTTCGCCCGGCCCACGCAGATCATCATCGTCGTGCCCGATCTCCTCTCCTCCTCCGTCAGGACGGTGTCGTGGTGTTCCGGGACTCCGGCGAGGACCTTGGTCTCGCAGGTGCCGCACATGCCCTCCTCGCAGGAGTAGGCCACCGTCGGGATCGCCTCGCGGACGACGTCCAGGAGGGTGCGGCCGGGCGGGACGTGGAGGACCTTGCCCGTGCGGCGGAGTTCCACCTCGAACTCGCCGGTGGGCGGGCGGGGTTCCGTGTCGGGGGCCGTGAAGCGTTCGACGTGCAGGGTGCCGGCCGGCAGGATGCGGGCGCAGCGTTCCCGTACCGCCTCGATCAGCGGTGGCGGGCCGCAGCAGTAGACGGCCGTCGTGGCGGGGACGGCCTTCAGGGCCCGGTCGAGGTCCAGCAGGCCCTGGGTGTCCTGGGGGACGATCGTCACCCTGCCGGGGTCCTCGCCGGCCAGCGCCCTCAGTTCCCGGCGGTACGCCATCGAGGAGAGGGTGCGGCCGCCGTACAGGAGGGTCCAGGGGGTGGCGGTGGCCGCCGTCCGGCGGATCATGGGGAGGATCGGGGTGATGCCTATGCCGCCCGCTATGAAGAGGTAGTGGTCGGCGGGGGTGAGAGGGAAGCGGTTGACCGGGGGTTTCGCGGTCAGCAGGGTGCCGGGCAGTTGCGTCGTGTGGATCTCTTCGGATCCTCCTCTGCCGTTCCGCTCGCGCAGGACGCCCAGGCGGTAGGTCGTGCGGTCCTCCGGGTCGCCGGTGAGGGAGTAGTGGCGTATCCGGCCGGACGGGAGGCGCACTTCCAGGTGGGCGCCGGGGGTCCAGGGCGGCAGGTCCGCGCCCCGGGGGTCGGTGAGGACGACCCCCAGGACGCCGTCCGCCTCGTGGACCGTCTCTCGGACCAGGAGTGTCAGTTCCGTCATCGTCGGGACGCTTCCGGCGTCGTGGCGGGTTCGGGCCATACGCGGCACAGCGCGGCGTACACCGCTGCCGCCAGGGCGAAGGAGACGGGCAGGCTGAGGTCGACGCCGTCGGTCAGGTCGGTCAGCGGGCCGACGTACAGCGGGTTGTTGACCCACAGGATGCCGACCGCCGAGCCCGTGACGAAGGCTGCCAGGGCACGGGGGTTGAAGCCCTGCGTGTACCAGTAGCGGCCTCCCCCGCCCGTGGTGAAGGACCGCAGGTCCTCGGAGTGGTAGCGGCCTGCGTGCAGGTGGTGGCCGACCGTGAGGACGGCGGCCCACGGGGCGATCACCGTCAGCAGCAGGGTCACGAACGCGCCCATGGAGTCCATGGCGTCGTGGCGCACCGCGCCCAGGTACAGCACGATCCCCGCCAGCACCGCGACCACGGCCGTCACCGCGGCGCGGGGCGCGCGCCACACCATGGAGTTGGCCGAGAGGCCCGCGGCGTACAGGCACAGGGCACCCTGCGGGAGCGTGCCGGCGAACCCGAAGACCACGACGACCGCGGCGAACCAGCCGGGGACCTCGTCGGTGAGCCCTTGGAGCCAGGGGGTGTCGGGGCCGGCGAACACGGTGGTCACGTACGCGCCCGCGCTCAGGGCGGCCAGGGTGCTGACGAACATCGCCCCGCCCGAGTACCGCACCAGCCTGCCCGGTGGCGTGCCGGCGGGCATGTAGCGGGTGTAGTCGCCCTGGAAGGTGGCGTAGGACAGGGGCACGGTCGCCGAGGCGGTCGCCGCCAGCAGCCAGGTGTGCAGCGGGCTGGACAGGATGTGGGTCCCGCCCGCGTAGCCGGCGTCGAACTTCGGGGCGAGGACCAGGACCGTGCCGGCCAGCACCACCGCGCCGATCACCGCGGTGACGCGGTACGTGCGCACCAGCAGGTCGTGCCCGCGCACCGCGACGACGGCCACCGCCACCGCCGTGACGAACATGGCGACGGTCAGCGCGCCCGGCCCCGTCGGCGTGGAGACCAGGCGGTGGGCGGCGACCATGACGGCCGTGCCGCCGGTCCACACGGCGATGGAGAAGAACCCCAGCGCGGTCACGATGGTGATGAGGTTGCCGATCAGCCTGCCGCGTACGCCGAAGTGGGCGCCGGACGATATCGGGTCGTTGGTGCCGGTGCGGGCGCCCAGGCGGGCGAGCGGGGCCAGCAGGAGGGTGCCGACCGCCGTGCCGACCAGGATGGACGTGAACGCGTCCCACCAGCCCAGGCCGAACACCACGGGCAGCGCGCCCAGCACCACGGTGCCGAAGGAGAACTGGGCGGAGGGCCAGATCCAGCCGAACTCGGCCGGGGTGGAGGTGCGTTCCGCGTCGGGTACGGGGGCGATGCCGTCCGCCTCGGCGGGGGCCGGGCGGGGCGGCGCCGAGGTCGGCGCCGCCCCTTCGCTCAGGGTGCTCATGAGGCGTCCCGTCCCGTGTCGGGGCCGCTGCCGGGTGCGACGCCCCGGCCGGCCGGAAGACCCTCGCCACCGTCATCACCGCGCGGGCCGCCGTCCGGCGGATTCACGCCCGTCACGCCCCCGCGGCCACCGTCCGGCAGACTCGCTGCCGCCACGCTCCCGCCCGGCAGGCTGTCCACGATCCGCAGCGGATCGCACGCCGGCCCCGACGTGCGTTCGCCGCTGGTCAGGTCGAACGTCGAGTAGTGCAAGGGGCACTTGATGCGCAGCCGGTTCCCGTCGACGTGGGCGTACTTGAGCTTGCCCTGCCGGTGCGGGCACCGCGCGGCGGCCAGGAACTTGCGGCCCGCGACCTCGACGAGGACCAGGTCCTCGCTGATCTCCCGCACCGAGCACTCGGTGTCCATCAGGACACCTCCCGTGCCCGGTCGATGGCCGCCTCGGTGGCGCTGCCGACGATGAGGCTGGCGAGCCGCACGCCGGCCCAGATCTTCGGCAGGTCCGGGTCGTCCAGGGAGCGGATGGCGGTGCGCATGTGGTTGCTGTGGTACGAGTCGATGTAGAGGTGCTCGGTGTAGTACGCGTCCTGCTTGATGCCGAGCCGCCTGGCGGCGCGGGCGAAGCTCTGGAAGCCGTAGAGCACGCTGGCCTCGAAGTAGCCGTAGGCGCCCAGGAAGTACTGCGGGGACGGGGCGCGGGAGGCCAGCCAGTGGAACATGTTGACGTAGGCGTAGCTCTCCGGGCCGGTGACGTCGAGGTAGTCCTCGACGTCGGTGCTCATGCCCAGCTCCTCCAGGAGGTTGCGGTAGAGCTGGGAGTGGGACTTGTCGTCGTTGCCGCAGCCGAGTTCGTCGATCAGGACCCGGAAGACCGCCATGCCGGAGCGGTACGGCAGCCTGGGCACCACGGGCAGCAGGGACTCGGACTCGGTCAGGCCGTCGAGGGCGAACTCCCGCACCACGACCTTGAACTGCTCCAGCGTCGCCTCGTCGGCGAGGAAGGTCTCGTTGGCCGAGACCTCGGCCTCCTCCGCGGCGAGGAACTCCTTGAGCGCCTGGAGGAGGTCGCCGGTGGAGGAGAACTCGGGCGCCTCGGTCTCGAAGCCGCGGGCCAGCGGGAGGATCCACTGCTCCTCGATGTCGAGCATGGCGGCGTAGCCCTCGGCGTCGGGCACCTGCCGGTACAGCTCGTACAGTTCGCGCTGGGCCTGTTCGCGGCGCTGCTTGCCGCGCCGCACGTTGGCGACGACGGTGGCCGGGTTCACCGCAGCTCCTCGTGGACGGCCGGGTCGGCGATGACGCCCCGCGCGTGCAGTTCCCGCTTGACCCAGCGGTACCAGTCGTCCTTGAAGACGCCGTAGCGCTCGCAGACGGCGTCGACCTCGGCCTGGCGGTCGGGGCTGGGGTCGACGAGCACCGCGTTGCACAGGGCCGGCTCCAGGTTGGCGAGCGGGCCGATGAAGCCGTCGATGCCGGTGGCGGCGGTGATCAGGTTCTCCCAGCCCTCGAAGACGGGGACGCCGGTGGCGGCCTCGGCGAGTTTGCGGGTGAAGGCCGCGTCGCCGCTGGACTCCTTGATGCCGACGATGCCGGGGAGTTCGCACAGGACCAGCAGGGTGTCGTACTCGATGCGGTTGCCGGACAGCGCCTCCTCGTTGTAGAGGAAGATCGGCACGTCGGTGGCGGCGCGCAGGGTGCGGTAGTGCTCGACGATGTCGTCCTGGGTGACGTCCTTGCCGAACGGGGTGGTGACCACGACGGCGTCGACGCCCAGTTCCACGGCGCGCAGGGCGCGTCGGACGACCTGGCCGGTCTCGGGGAGCTGGATGCCGGCCAGCACCGGGAGGGCGCCGGAGTGGCGGACGGTGCAGTCGACCATGTCCGTCCACTGGCGCTCGTCGAGTTTCCAGCCCTCGCCGGAGGTCAGGGCCGGCATGAGGGCGTTGACCTCGTGGCGGACGCTGTCGATGAGGCGGGCGGCGCTGTCCTGGTCGACGGCGCCGTCGTCCCGCATGGGGGTGATCAGGGGAACTATCGTTCCGGAATACATGGCCGGGGTCCTCACAGCGAGTCGGAGGCGACGGTCAGTACCAGGGAGTCCTTGTACAGCCGTTCGAGGTGGTCGGGGAAGGCGTCCTCGGCGGGGGCGGTCCGCAGGTCGGCGACCGGGAGGTCGGTGCGGCCGGTGAGGCGGGGGCTCGCCGTGTACAGCACGCCGGAGTGGGACAGGACCTGGGCGAGCAGCAGCCGTTCGTGGGCGGGGAGGCCGTCCAGTTCCTTCGTGGTGAAGGCGCGGCGGGTGTCCTCCTCGGTGTAGCCGACGCGGTCGATGGCCATGTCGGTGTGGAGGACGTCCATGAAGGGGTAGTAGGCGTCCTGCACCTCGCGGCTGTAGCCCCACACGAGGTCGTCGCAGCGGCCGACCTGCTCCCAGCTCATCGTGACCTTCTCGCCGATGCGGGCGGCGAAGAAGCCCTTGCAGGCGCGGCGGACGGAGTCGTCGCTGCTGTGCATGCCCATGAACAGCGTGGCGTCGATGAAGACGCGGTCAGCCGGCATAGCGCTCGAGCACCTTCCGCAGCCGGTCCATGGCGCCGGCGAACATCTCCGGCTCGCGGGCCAGCGCCAGCCGGACGTAACGCTCGCCGCGCTCCGGGGAGTTCCAGTAGAAGAACGTGCCCGGCAGGACGTAGACCTCCTCGTCGAAGAGCACGGCCTGCAGTTCGGTGGCGGTGACGTCCTCGGCGAGGATCTTGAACCAGGCGACGGAGGTGTTCACCACCGGCTCCTGGAACTCGAGGATGGTGCCCCGCATGGCCTCGCGCGCGGCCTTGCCGTTGGTGGTGATGACGTCCCGCACGGAGGCGAAGCCGTCGGCGATGGAGTCCTCGACGTACTGGGTGACCATGTTGAGGACGAACGGCGAGACGTTGAGGAGCACGCTGGTGTGGAGGTTGTAGACGTCCTCCTGGATGTCCCGGCTGGCGGTGATCATGGCGCACTTGGCGTCCTGGATCGGCCAGGTCTTGCCGGTGTCCTCCATCACCATGTAGGTAACGCCGGACTCCTCCAGCAGCTGGTAGATGTCCACCCGCCCGATCGCGTCGTCGCACAGCGCGAACGAGGCGAAGCAGAAGTCCATGACCAGGACCTTCCGGTGGTCGACGCAGTAGCGCACGACCTCGCGGAAGCCCTCCAGCTTCTGGGCCAGGAGGGTGAAGCCGGTGGGGTTGTTGGGGTCGACGAGGTAGATCGCGTCGGTGGTGACGTGCTGCGCGAGGCGCTCGTAGATCTTGTCCGTCTCGTGCAGCGCCTGCTCGGGCAGCGGCGATATGGGCACCTGCATGTTGCGCAGCAGGTCGACGAGGTTGTCGAAGCACGGTTCGACCAGCGAGACCGACATCCCCTGCTTCTTGAGGTACATGCCGGCGACCATGGTGGAGACGCTGGCGGAGTACGACAGGAGGGTGCGGCCCATCTCGCGGGCGGTGGGCTGGCGGTGCAGGCGGAAGAAGGCGTCGAGGAACTTGGCCTCGAAGTGCGCCTGCTGCTTGGACTCCGACTCGTACCACAGCTCGGGCAGCCGGGCCACGATCGCGTCCTGGCTGGGCGACTGCCGCTGGTGGGTGTGGGCGTCGGCGAGGTTGTACCGGGTCTTCAGCGCCTCGATCTCGTGCTGGGTCAGGTCGACGAAGGCGCTGACGTCCGCCTTCTCGGAACCGTTCACGGACGGGGCGTCGTTGATCGCGCTCTCGGGCATGACAATTCTCCCTGCGTCATTTTCCGGGGAAGCTCCGGGCCGGCCGACCGAAGGCCGATGCCTTTTCGGCGGCTCCGAAACACAGGTGAAACGCTACCGACAAAACACGGCGCCCTGAATCACGCGACCATTACCAAAGCGGTAATCACCGTGATGTTTTCGGGGACAAAATAATGGTGGTGACGTTTTCCGGGGAAAGATAATCGCGGTGATTTTCTGAATGCGCGAAAAAAGGCGGCCGGGAGCTCCCCAGGGGAGTTCCCGGCCGCCTGCGGCGCGCCGGAGGTCCGGACGTTACTCGGTGGCCGCCCGCAAAAGGATGTCCTCGAAGATCTTGGGGTCGTCGGACTCGATCACCGGGAATCCGATGCCGTACGAGCCCTCCCAGCGCACCTCGATCCCGGGGTTGGCGTAGTCGCTGCCGTCGGACAGGAACAGGTGCGGGCTGCAGTTGACGCGGTCCGTGCGGGAGTCGGCGGCCTGGTCCATGAGGGCGCGGCGGGCCCGGCCGTCGTCCAGGGCCTCGGCCAGCGCGTCCACGTCGACGGCGCCGGTCTCCTCGGCGACGTCCAGGATGACCTTGCGGTGGCTGACGCAGCGGGACTCGGCCCAGAACGCCTTGCGCAGGCCGAGGTCGAGCTGCTCGGCGGCGGTCGCCGACTGCTCCTTGGCGGCCTGGATGGCCTCCAGCGCCGGCAGCATCGTCGACGGGTACAGCCAGTCCTTGCTCTGCCACAGCTGCCAGCCGGCCTCGGGCTCCAGGCTCGCCATGCGGCCGACCTCGCTGTCGGTTCCGGGGCGCGGGCTGGGCGCGTCGTTGAGCAGCTCCAGCGGGAAGGCCCGCAGGTCGAAGCTGACCTGGCTCTCCAGGCCGAGGCGCTTGCGGGTGGCGTGCAGGCGGTGGATCGCGATGTGCGCGAAGGAGCACCAGATGTCGGAGTAGACGGTGATGACGCCGGGCGGCGGGGTGAGGGTCGTGTCGGTCACGGAGGCTCCATGGTGTGTGAAGGGCGGGGCTGGGTGTGCGGGCCCGGCGGGTCGTGGTGGTGGGTGGTGGACGGGGGTGGTGGATGGGGGTGGTGGATGGGGGTGGTGGTGCTGGAGGCGGGTCGTCGAGGTGAGGGCGTCGGGGGTCGCGGCGGATCAGGCGGTCGTCGCCGTCCCGTGGGCGTCCAGGACCGCCTCCAGGTCGACGTCCGCGCCCGGCAGCCAGGCCGGCAGCCTCGGTATGCGGGACATGGCCTGCATCAGGGCGTCGACCATGGACCCCTCCACGGTCGGGCCGTGGGCCGACAGCAGGCGGGCGGCGGACAGGGCGGACACGGCGCGGACGTTCCGGTCGAACTTCTCCGCGTCGACCAGCGCCGTCCACGGGGCGATCGCCCGGTTGAGCACGTCGAAACCCTCGAAGAATTCCTTCACCTCGGCGTCGCCGACATGTTGCACGTTTTTCGGCAGTACGGTGCCGAAGCTGTCGGAGCTGAAAAGCGTCCCGTCGCGGTGGTCGAACATCGCGAGGGTTCCCGGTGAGTCGAACGTGGGCGGGCGGAAGAATTCCAGCCGCCGGTCCCCGATGGTTATCCGGCTTCCGGGATTGACCGTCACCACCCGGTCCGCGGGAATGTCGAACTCCTCGGACAGCCGGGTGAGCGATATCGCGTTCATGATGAACTTCGCGCCGGGAGCGCGGTCGAGAAGGGCCGGCAGGCTCCCGGTGTGGTCACGGTCGTCGTGGGTGATGACGACCCACCGCAGGTCCTCCGGATCGACCAGGGACCACAGGGCCTCTTCGAATCCCGCCCGGTCGACGGGCATGCCCGAGTCCACCAGCATCGGCTGCTCGCCCCGCAGCAGATAGGCGTTGACCGGCTGGAGGCCGAGGTCGGGTATGGGTAACTCGGAGGGCAGGACGTGCAGTTCGGGTCCTGCCGTATAGGTCTCGAGCATCGGGTCGGCCTCCTGTCGGCAACGGCGGGCGGGTGCGGGTCACACGAGCTGGATGGCCAGCGATCCGGCGATCAGCAGGCCGAGTCCGGACAGCCGGGGCGTGGTCAGCAGGCGGGTCGGCAGGCGGAACAGGCCGCGGTGGTCGATCAGGGCCGACGTCAGCTGCTGTCCGGTCACCGTCAGCGCGACCGTGACGGCGGCGCCGATCTCGGGGATGAGCAGGAAGGTGCCGGTGACGTAGCCGGCGGCGCAGGCTCCGCCGAGCCAGCCCCACCACGGCATGGACTTCAGCGGCGCCAGCTGCGGCTTGGGGGTCCTGCCGGTGACGCGCAGCACCAGCAGGACGACGGCGATGGTGAGCGTCGCGACGGCGAAGCTGAACGCGGCGACCGTGATGGGGGCGTCGAGCCCGCCCCGGAGCTTGGCGTTCACCGCGCCCTGCACGGGGAGCACACCGCCGGCGACGAGACCCAGGACGATCCAGCCGACGCGGCCGGCGCCGGACATGTGCGGCGCGCCGGGCGGGGCGCTGGCCTTCTGCCCCTTGATGATCACGACGATGCCGGCGAGCACGGCGAGACCGCCCAGGGCGATGCCGGGGCTCAGGCTCCGCTGCTCCAGGCCGAACAGCCCGCCCAGGTCCAGGACCAGGGAGGAGAACATCTGCCCGGTGACGAACAGTCCGACGGCGGCCAGCGCTCCCAGGCGGGGGAAGAGCAGGATGCCGCTGGTGATGTAGAGGGGGCTGGCCAGGCCGCCGAGCAGGTGCCACCACTCGACGTCGGGGAGCTTCCCGAGGGCGCCGAGGGTGCCCGTGACGGCCGCGAGTACCACCAGCAGGCCCGTGGCGACGCCCAGTTGGACCGTGGAGGCGCCGTACGGCGTACCGACGGCCTTGTTCAGTTGCAGGTTCACCGACGCCTGGACGGCCAGTAGGCAACCGATCAGGAGGGCTGCGGCGAGCAGCGCGGCGTTCATCGTTGTCTCCCACTCTCAAGTGGACAGCAGTCTCACTTAAGATAGCCGCAGGGCGCTCAAGTGGACAAGGTGTCCACTTAATCGGATCGAAGTAAGGTGAATGCCATGAGCAACGGCGACGAGATCCCGGCCCCGCCCGTCGTCCCCCTCGGCGACCTGCGCGACCTCCAGGCCGCCGCGCCACCGCGCCAGCGCGCCGACGCCGTGCGCAACCGCGCCCAGATCCTGTCCGCCGCCGAACTGCTCTTCAGCGAGCGCGACCCGCGCACCATCACGATGGATCAGATCGCCAAGGCCGCGGGGGTCGGACGGGCGACGCTCTACCGCAGCTTCCCCGACCGGTCGGCCGTCGCCACCGCCCTCCTCGACGAGCACGAACGGCGCCTGCAGGGCCAGATGATCTACGGCCCGCCGCCCCTGGGGCCGGGCGCGCCCCCGGCCGAGCGCCTGGCGGCCTTCTACATCGCCATGCTGAACCTGCTCCGCCGGCACCTGCCGCTCGCCCTGGGCGCGGAGACCGGCCCGGCCCGCTACACCACCGGCGCCTACGCCTTCTGGCGCCTGCATGTGCGCACCCTGCTCCGGGCCGGCGGCGTGCCCGACCCCGACGCCCTCGCCGACGTCGCCCTGGGCCCGCTGGCCCCGGAGCTCTACGCGCACCAGCGCGACACCCTGGGCATCCCCCACGAGCGGATCGCGGAGTCGTTGTCCCTGCTGGCGCGGCGGCTGCTGGACCGGGGCTGAGCCGCCCCCGCGCGCCCCGCGCCCTCAGCGCCCCCTCAGCGCCCCACCCCGTCCGTGCCCCGCCCGCCCGCTCCGACGCGGGCACCCGAAGCCGGCGCCCGCCCGTCCCCGCCCTTACGCCGGCACACCCCCGACGCCGGCACGCTCCGACACCGGCGCCCCCAACTCCCCTCCGGCACCCCGACGCCGGCACGCTCCGGCCCCGGCACCCCCACTCCCCTCCGCCCGGCGACGCCGGGCGCCGGCACGCCCCCTACGCCGCCGGGAAGCCCACCCCCGACCGCGGGCGCCCGCCCCGCTCCGCCGTCGGTTCCAGCGCGGGGAGCACCAGCTCCCAGATCCGTTCCAGCCGTACGTGCGCCGCGGCTCCGTCCAGTGCCCCCGCCTCGCCCAGCCAGGGTTCGTCGGCGGGCAGCCGGGGACGGCGCATGGCCAGTTCGACGCCGCTGACGACGTAGCTGACCAGGGCGGCCAGCGCCATCGCGTCGATGCCGGGGCGGAGCAGGCCCTCGGCGTCCACGGCCCGGGACAGGCGGGCCACCTCACGGCGCCACGGGCACTTCTCCTCCTGGACGCCCTGCCAGGTCAGTTCGCGGGAGAGCCGCTCGGCGGCCCGGACCACGGGGTCGCTCTCCAGGAGGTCGATGAGGATGCGGGTGACGGCCATCAGTTTGTGCATGGCCGTCGGTTTCCCGGTCGCCGCCGCCTCGACGGCCCTGCGGGTCACCTCCCGGGCCCGCTGGACGACCGCCTCGGCCAGGTTCGCCTTCGTGCCGAAGTGGAAGACGACGGCGCCCGTCGTCACCTTGGCCCGTTCGCTGATGCGGCTCAGCGACGTCCGCTCGTAGCCGTCCGCGTCGAACGCCTTGGCCGCGGCCCGCAGGACGATTTCCTTCGTGCGTTCGGCTCGCTGCTGGATCGCCAAGACTTCCTCCCCGTCGAGTCGCCGACTGGCCTGTTTTCTCAGTGAGTCGCATCTCAGTGAGTGGAACGTGCGGCTGTGCTCGGGCGGCGGTTCACGGCGGCGGTGCGCCGGCGGGCCGCGCGCCCCGGCCCTCGATGTGGTGCAGGACGGTGTCGAGGAGCTGTTCGAGGGCGGTCACGGTGTCGTCGGGCAGCCGGTCGTGGAGCCGGGCGTGCTCCGCCGTGGCGGCCTCCAGCACCGCCCGGGCGAGCGCCTCGCCCTCGGGGGTGAGCTGCACCCAGGTGCTGCGGCCGTCGTGGATGTTCGCCTCCCGGTTGACGTACCCCGCCTGCGCCAGCCGGAGGATGACGTTGCTGGTGCCGCCGGAGGACAGCCCGCAGGCCGCGGAGAGGGTGGTCGGCCGCAGCCGGTGGTCCGGGGTGTCGAAGAGGGCCAGCAGCACGTCCGCGTCGGCACTCGTCAGGCCGGCGTCGGACGCGGCGGTCCGGGCGGCCGCGTTGACCACCTGGGCCAGGCGGGCGGCCTTCCGGGCCAGCCGGGTCAGAGGGACCGTGTGTCCGGCCGGGGCGGGGTTGTCCATCTCTCTCCTTCCGCGCCACGAGAACAGCGCCGTCGCGCGGTGAACCGCGCGACTCACTCCAGCACCGCGCCGCCGGGAACACGGCGGCGGTCGGCCACGGGCGCGGCTCCGGCGGACAGGAGACAGGGATTGCCGGGGCCGCGGCCCGTTGCCCGGCCCCGCCCCAACGGGACGTGCGGCCGGGACGTCACGGTCGGTTGAATGCCCAACCCGTGACGGTTACTATCTCACAAGAAAGCTTTTCATGAAGGACCCTCGTCGGAGAGGACGGTCGCCGGGCACCACTCGGCCACCAGGGCGCTGCGGTCGGGGCCGAGCTGGAGCTGAACCAGGACCGAGGGCGCGGCGATACTGGGGAACACATGCCGCAGGAGGACGCTCAGGCGCTGGGGGAGGTCGCGGTAGTCGCTCAGAGCCTGGGACATCGCCTGCACGCCGGCGAAGGCGCCGACGAGGAGCTGCGCCACCTCGTCGATGTCGACGTGCGAGAGCACTTCGCCGCGGTCCTGGGCCAGTTGCAGCAGTTGCCGGTTCTGATCGCTCCAGGTGCGAAAGGACAAGTGGTGCTGGAGATGCGCGGCGTGCTGCTGGAGCGTGAGGTGGACGCTGGCCCGCACCAGCGGGTCGGTCTGCAGGCGGTGGGCGAGCAGCATGCCGACGTCGGCCAGTTCCTGGAGCTTGAGTCGCTGCGGCCGGACCACGAAGTCGGTCTGGGCGTCCAGGACGGCCTGGGCGAGCTCCTCCTTCGACTTGAAATGGAAGTAGAGCGAGCCCTTGGTGAGCCCCGCAAGGGCCAGGATCTCAGTGATCGTCGCGGCCTGGTAGCCCTGCTCGACGAAGACGCTGGCGGCCGCTTCCAGGATTCTCCGTCGGGTGCGAATCGCACGCTCCTGGATGGCCATCCGCTCCTGGCCCCAATCGTGTTGAGAGACAAACCGGCACCCGAGTATGTTACCAGCGCCCAATCGGCGTATAGCGGGGCATTTTTCCCGTACTGGCTCCCCTACTGAGTGAGGTGGCACAGTCATGCTCTTACGATCCGGTGTGGACGGCCCGACGGCGTCCTCCGCGCACCCGCGCGGCCGCGGCTGGAAGGACCTGCATCCGGTGCGGGTGGTGACCAAGGAGTCGGCACACCGGGCCAGAGCCGCCGACGTGTTCCCGAGACTGTGGACAAGAACGGCCGAGGACCGGTTCCGGGTGAGCGTGGAACTGCCGTCCGACCACCCCTTCTATCCCCCGGTCGGCGCGGGCAGCGTGGACCCCCTGCTGTTCGTCGAGGCCATGCGGCAGTGCGTGCTGGTGGTCGCGCACGGCGCGTACGCGGTGCCGCTCGGCCATCATTTCCTGCTCAACACCCTGGAGTTCGACTGCGACGCCCGGCGGCTGCGGACCACGGCCGGGCCCGCCCGGCTGGCCGTCGACCTCACCTTCCACGACCTGAAGGTCCGCGCGGGCCGGCTCGTCTCGCTGCACAGCCGGATGTCGGCCTGGCAGCGGGGCCACCGGGTCGGCGGGGCCACCGGACGCATAGGACTGATCAGCCCGGGCGTGTACGACCGAATACGCCGGGCCCGGCTGGAGGACCCCGTGGTCCCCGAACTCCTCGACCCCGTCACGCCCGCCGGGTCCGTGGGCCGCACCCGCCCCGGCGACGTCGTCCTGTCGCCGGACCCGCGGCCGGACGCCTGGCGGCTGCGCGTCGACGTCAACCACCCCACCCTCTTCCAGCGGCCCAACGACCATGTGCCCGGCATGCTCCTGCTGGAGGCCGCGCGGCAGGCCGGCGCCGCGCTGTCGGCCCCGCGGCCGTTCGTCCCCACCGCCGGCCGCATCGAGTTCGAGCGGTACGCGGAGTTCGACAGCCCCTGCCTCGTGACGGCGCGGCGCACGGCGGCACACGCCCCGGACGCCGACCGGGTCGAGGTCACCGGCACGCAGGACGACGAGACCGTCTTCCACTGCTCGCTCACGGCCGCGGCCGGGGACGCCGACGACGGGACGGCCCGGTGATCGTCGTCACCGGTGCGACCGGGACGGTCGGCCGTACGGTGGCCCGCCTGCTCGCGCGGGAGCACCCCGTCCGGCTCTTCGTCCGCAGCCCCGACCGGCTCGGCCCCGTCGAGGGCCTCGCCGAGGGCCGTACCGAGGTGGTGCGCGGGCACTACGGCGACGGTGAGGCGCTGCGCCGGGCGCTGGAAGGGGCACGGGCCGCCTTCCTGGTGACCAACCACCCCACGGAGCCCGACGACGCCCGGTTCACCGAGGCCGCGGTGGCCGTCGGCCTGCGGCACGTGGTGAAGCTGTCGGCGTACGCGGTCGGCGACCCGGACGCGGACGACTTCATCACCCGCAGGCAGCGGGAGAACGAGGACGTCATCCGCGCCTCGGGCCTCGACTGGACCTTCCTGCGGCCGCGGGCGTTCATGTCCAACACGCTCTCCTGGGCCGAGTCCGTGCGGGCCGCGGGCGTGGTGCGGGCGCTGTACGGGGACGCCCCGCACTCGGTGATCGACCCGCGGGACGTCGCCGAGGCGGCGGTGCGCGCGCTGACCGGGCCGGGGCACGAGGGCCGCGCCTACGCGCTCACCGGACCGGAGGCGGTCACCGCGGTGGAACAGACGGAGCAGCTCGGCGAGGCGCTGGGCCGGCCGCTGAAGTTCGAGGAACTGACAGTGGATCAGGCGCGGGCGGCGTTGCTGCGCCGCTGTCCGCCGGTCGTGGCCGAGGCGTTGCTGCGCAGCGCCGAACGGCTGGCGGCGGGCCGCAAGGCGGACGTCAGCGGGACGTTCGAGGAGGTCGTCGGGCGCGGGCCGGGCGCCTTCCGGCAGTGGGCGCGCGACCATGCGGAGGCCTTCCGCTGAGCCCGCCGTGACCGTCCGGCGACCGGGACGCCCGCCGCACCCGCCACGGGCGTCCCGGTCGCGCCGCATCAGCGGCCCAGCAGGACGGGCAGCGTCCGGTGCCCGTTGGACAGGAAGGAGCCGAGCAGTTCGAGCGGCTTGCCGGGCTCGGCCAGGGCGAGCGAGGGGAAGCGCTCGAACAGCGCGGACAGCGCCAGCACCGCCTCCATGCGCGCCAGCGGCGCGCCGAGGCAGTGGTGCACGCCGTGGCCGAAGGCCAGATGCTCGCGCCGCTTGGGCCGGGTGACGTCGAAGCGGTCCGCGGTGTCGCCGTGGACCAGCGGATCGCGCCCCGCGCCCGCGATGGAGACCAGGATCGGGTCGCCCCTGCCGATGACGACGCCGTCGATCTCGATGTCCTCGACGGCGTAGCGCAGCGGGATGTACGCGCCCGGCGGCTCCCAGCGCAGGGTCTCCTCGACGACGTCCTCCCAGCCGGCGCTCCCCTGCCTGACCAGGGCGAGCTGGTCGGGGTGGGTGAGCAGGGCGTGGATGGAGCGGTCGATGAGGTTGACGGTGGTCTCGTATCCCGCCGAGATCATCAGCAGCAGGGTGTCGACCAGTTCCTGGTGGCTCAGTCCGCGGTCCTCGTGGTCGTGGACGGAGATCAGGTCGCTGGCGAGGTCGTCGCCGGGCTCGGTCCGTTTGAGGGCGACGAGGTCGTTCAGGGCCGCGTACAGCCGTGCGCCGTTGGCCTGGGCCTGTTCCGGGGAGACGTTGGTGAGGAAGGTGACGTCGATGGTCCTGCGCAGCTCGCCCTGGAGTTCGCCGGGCACGCCCAGCAGTTCGCAGATGACCCGCACCGGCAGTTCGCCGGCGAACGCGGAGCGCAGGTCCACGGGACGGCCGGGACGTGCGGTCGTCTCGATGCGGGTCAGCAGGTCGTCGACGATCTCCCTGACGCGGGGCTCCAGCGCGGCGGTCCGGTGGGCGGTGAAGGCGCTGGAGACCAGTTTGCGCAGGCGGCGGTGCTCCTCTCCGTAGGCCGTGATCATGCTGCGCACGGAGACCCAGATGGCCAGCGGCCAGTCGCGCGGGACGCGGCCCTCGATCCAGTCGGGCCAGTGCAGTTCGGCGTCCTTGGACACCCTGGGGTCCGTCATCAGCCGTTTGACGAGCGCGGCGCCCGTCACGGTCCAGGCGCGTACGCCGCCCGGCAGCTCGACCGGCGCCACCTGTCCGTGCTCGCGCAGTCGGGTGTTCTCCCCGTGGATGTCGCGGCCTTCGGGATCAAGGGCGACGGGGCAGGAACGGTTCAGCACAAGACTCTCCCCCCGGTAGTCGGAGCCTGCGTGAAACCAACCGCGCGACCGGCCCCTTGTCAACGAACACCGGGTGAACGGGGCACTTCTCGGGAGACGCTCGCGGGCAAGAAACAGGCAACGCGGTCTTTATCCAGGGCCACCCTCGTGACTACCGTCACAGTAGGTACACGGTCAGGTTAACGCAACCGTCATTTGGGCCGCCAGAGGCCGAAAACAGCAGGTGATCCATCGCACAACTGATCGGTCACCTACGATTGAAAACCAGCAAGCCGGTATGCTTCTATGGCGCAAGTGCACACCGGGTGACGAAAAGTGCTCGCAGAGCCGCCACCGGCGGCCTTCCGCATCTCGTCGTCGCCCCCGTGCGCAACGGGGTGGACGCCGTGCCGACGCGCACCTACCCGCAACCGTCAGGCCGCAGCATCTACGCGGGCAGAGGGCGACCCGCGTGGACATCGATTCTTGGCACGGATGGGGGCTCGCGATGATCGACGCCTGGTTCGACTACAGGTTTCCACTGAGCATGTTGACCCGGCATCTCCTGACCAGAGAGCTGGGCGACACCGGACTGCAGGCGAGATGGCATCCCAGCGAGTGCGCGGACGACACCTGGGATCCCGCCTGGCTGGCGCGGGCCTGGGACCGCAGCGTGCGCCCGCTGGCCGAACGGCTGGGCGTGCGGGTGCACACGGCCCCCCCGCGGCCGGCCTCCACCCGTCTCGCCCTGCACGGCTACCAGTACGCACTGGACGAGGGCCGTGCGGACGCCTACAACGACCAGGTCTTCCACGCCCGCTTCGCCCAGCGCCTGGACATCGGCGACCCGCAGACGCTGCGGATGATCGCCTTCAGGGCCGGCCTCGAACCGGACCGGTTCATCGCCGCCGCCTCCTCGCCGCACTACGCCGAGCGGCATCGCGCGGCGGTCGGCAAGTGGCCGCCGGTCAAGGTGGCGCCGACCCTGGTGTGCCGCGGCTACCGGATAGAGGGCGTTCCCAGCCCGGCGCAGCTGGCGAGGCTGGTGGCCGCGTCCACGGCGCCGCACACGGAGAACGGCGCCCGCGGCGCCGACGGGGCGGGCGCGACGGCGGCCGCCCGGCCCGCCGAGGCGACGACGCCGGAACGCGGGGCGACCACGCCGGCGGGACGAGGGCCCGCCCGCGCGGCCGACCAGGCGAACGGCCCGGTCCGCGCGGCGGCCGTCCGGCGCACGCCGGCCGCGTTCGCGGGCTGATCCGCCGGGCCCTTCCCGCCCTTCCCGGGATGGCCGGATTTCGCGACTGCCGGTTGATGGCCGTCGCACGCTCGGTTATCGTCTCGCCGAAAAGCTTTACCAAAAGGTAAGTAGGGGAGGGGAGGGGCATGGCCACGTCGGAGGACCTTCGCCGGCTGGACGGGCACGCGCAGTCGGAGCTCTTACGCACCGGGCAGCTGTCGGAGAAGGAGCTTCTGCACGCGGCCGTCGAGCGCATCGAGGAGATCGACGCACGGCTGGGCGCCGTCGTCGTCACCGCCTTCGACCGGGCCCTGGCCGAGGCCGACCGGCCGGTTCCCGGGCCCGCCGAGCGCGGCCCCCTGTACGGGGTGCCGTTCCTGCTCAAGGACCTCGGGCCGACCGTCGCCGGCCTGGAGGCGACCATGGGCTCACGCTTCCTGGCCGGTTTCGTTCCCCGGCAGGGCAGTGAGCTGGGCGACCGGTTCCGGGCCGCGGGCCTGCGCGTGCTCGGCAAGGCCAAGACCGCCGAGTTCGGCGTCCTGCCCACCACCGAGCCGCGCTTCCGGGGACCGACCGTCAACCCGTGGGACCCCCGGCTCAGCGCCGGCGGCTCGAGCGGCGGCTCCGCAGCCGCCGTGGCGGCCGGACTGGTGCCCGTGGCGCACGCCAACGACGCCGGCGGTTCCATCCGCATCCCCGCCTCCCTCTGCGGCGTGTTCGGCCTCAAGCCCACCCGCGCCCGCACCCCGCTGGGACCCGCCGTCGGGGACCTGATGAACGGCCTGGCGTGCGAGCACGTCGTCAGCCGTTCCGTGCGGGACAGCGCGGCCGTGCTCGACGCCATCGCGGGGCCCGCGCCCGGCGACCCGTACTGGGCGCCGCCCTGTGCACCCGGCGCGTTCGCCCGGGCCGTACGGGAGGGCCCCGGACGGCCGCTGCGCATCGCCTTCACCGTCCGCCCCGGCGCCGGCGGCGCCCTCGACCCCGAGTGCGCCGAAGCGGTCCGCGACGCCGCCGCGCTCTGCGCCGACCTCGGGCACCACGTCACCGAGAACGCGCCCGCCGTCGACTTCGCCGGCCTGGCAGAACCGTTCCTGGTGCTGTGGGCCGCCGGAGTCTCCTCGGCGATCAGCTCGTACGCGCAGCTCAGCGGCAGGGTCCCGGAGCCCGGCGCGTTCGAGGAACTGACCTGGGACCTCTACGAGCGGGGGCGGACGCTCAGCGCCGCCGACTACCTGCTGGCCGTCTCCACCCTCCAGCGGGCCGCCCGCGAGATCGCCGCCTTCCACGAGCGGTACGACGTCCTGCTCGGCCCCGTCACCGCCCGCCCGGCGCCGCGGCTCGGCGCCTTCTCCACCGGCACCCCACGGCAGCAGATCACCCGGGCCGTGGAGTTCTGCCACGAGACACCCCTCGCGAACCTCACCGGACAGCCCGCCATGTCGGTCCCCCTGCACCGGACCGGCACGGGCGTCCCCGTCGGCGTGCACGCCACCGGACGCTTCGGCGAGGAGGCGACCCTGTTCGCCCTCGCCGCGCAGCTGGAACAAGCCCGCCCCTGGGCGCATCGCCTGCCCGACCTCGAGCACCTGCGATCGGAGACCCAGTCTTGCTGAAGATATCCCTGGCGCACCGGGGGACGGACGCCTGGCGCGAGGCCGGCGCCTTCGCCCGCGCCGCCTACGCGCACATCCACCGGGCGACCATCGACCCCCGCCCCGACGCCTTCATCGTCGCCACCGGTCCCGACGACCGGGGCGGCACCGCCGTGCGCGGCTGCGCCGGCTGCACCTACGCCTCGGACCGGCCGTTCTTCTCCGAGCGCTACCTCGACACGACCGTCGAGCAGGCCATCGGGGAACTCAACGGCCTGCCGGTGGACCGCAGCCGCATCGTGGAGATCGGCGCGCTGGCCGGTCCGGGCGGCGCCGGACAGGAGATGGTCCGGCTCATCCCGATCATCGCCTGGTGCATGGGCATGGAGTACATCCTGTGCACGGTCACGTCCCGGCTGCACGAGCTGCTGCAGCGACTCGACATCACCTTCACCCCGCTCGGCACCGCCACCGCGGAGCGCCTGGACCCGGCCGAGCGCGCGGCGTGGGGCACGTACTACGACCAGTCGCCCCAGGTCGGATTCATCGAACTGCGCGTCCTGGCCTCCCTGTTCGCCGGCGCGACCGGTCGCTACGCCTTCTTCGAGCCCGTGGTGGAGCTGCTCACCGGCACCGCCACCCCGCGGGAGGTGGCCGGCCGTGCGAGCCGTTGAGCGCGCCCTCGCCCGTCACGCGGAGTCCGACGCCACGCTCGTCCAGGTCCTGGACGCCGACGGCGGCCGGGCCGCCGCCTTCAGCTACCGCGAGATCACCCGGGCCGCGCAGGCGCTGGCCTCGCGGCTGGGCGCCGTCCCGGAGACGACGGACGGCAGCCGGCGCGTCGGCGTCCTGTGCGGCAACACCCCCGAGTTCGTCGTCGCGGACCTGGCGCTGCTCGCCGCGCGCCGCACCGAGGTGCCCGTCCCGCTGGCGTTCTCGCGCGACCAGGCCGCCGGCCTCCTGCTGGAGGCGGAGATCTGCCTGGTGGACGAGTTCGGCGCGGCGCGGCTGGACGAGTGGGGCCGCGACAACGTCCTGCCCGCGGGCTGCCGGGTCGTGGAGATCCGGCTGGCCGAACTCGTGCGGGGAACCGTCCCCTACGCCGTCCCCGCGGGCGACGAGGACTGGATCTGCAAGATCATCCACACCTCGGGGACCACGTCCCTCCCCAAGGGCGTGCGCATCCGCTCCCACGGCGTCGACGCGCTGATCGGCTCGCTGCACTCCGCGATGCCCGCCCGCGCCTTCACGCGCTACGTGTCCTTCGTGCCGTTCAGCCTCCTCATCGAGCAGGTGACGGGGCTGTACCTGGTGGTGCTGGACGGCGGCTGCGTGACGCTGCTGCCGCCGGACGCCCCGCTCGTGGGCACCAGCGGCGCCGCCGTGGAGACCGTGCTGCCGCTGCTGGCCGCCGCACGCCCGACCGCCGTCGTCGCCACCCCCGCCCCGGTCACCGCGCTGCTGGCGGCCGCGCGCCGGGCCTCGGCGGCGGGCGAGGACGTCAGCCGGGCCCTGTTCGGCACCGAACAAACGCCCCTGATCTGCTGCGGCGGCGCCCCGGTCCACCCGGACACCCTGCGCGAACTGGACACGTTCGGGATCGCCGTGCACGAGGGGTACGGCCTGTCCGAGAACAGCTCCGTGGTCAGCCTCAACACCCCCGGCGCCCGGCGCATCGGCACGGTCGGCCGCCCGCTGGACCATGTCAGCGTCCGGCTCGGCGAGGACGGCGAACTCCTCGTCCGCAGCGCCTCCCTGTTCGCCGGCTACACCCGCGAGGACCCCTCGAGCTGCGACGTGGTCGACGGCTGGCTCCACACCGGCGACCTCGCGTCCATCGACGAGGACGGCTACCTCACCATCACCGGGCGCAAGAAGAACGTCATCATCACCGCCGCCGGGCGCAACGTGGCGCCCGAGTGGGTGGAGGCCCAGTACACGCGGCTTCCGTTCGTCCGCGCCGTGGCGGTGGTGGGCAACGGACTGCCCGCCCTGAACGGCCTGTTCGTCATCGACCCGGACACCGACCCGGCCGAGGCGCAGCGCGCCATCGCCGCGTTCGGCGCCGAGCACCTCTCCGCCGTGGAGCGGGTCGAGAAGGTCCATCTCATGAGCACCGAGGACGCCGCGTACCGCCGGCTGTTCACCGTCACCGGCCGTCCCGTCCGCAAGGCCATCACCAAACAGCTCCTCTCCCAGTGACAAGAGGAACGAGGTCGAACATGTCCCTGAGCCAGCCCGAGATTCAGCCCTTCGGCACCGGAACCGGAAGGCTGGTCCTCGCCACCGCCGACTGCGCCGCCCTGAGCGACCTGGAGCCCCTGGACGTCGTACGGCTGCTGGCCGAGGCCGGCTTCCTGGTCCTGCGCGGCTTCCGGCCCTCCCTCGAGGACTTCTCCGGGTTCGTCAAGACGCACTCCGACCGGGTGACGCTGGACCCCGCCCGCTCCTTCCACGGCGGTGACGTGGCGCAGAAGGTGGACGCCGGCACCCAGGCGGTCGGCCTGCACCTGGAGAACGGCAACAGCCCGTTCGTCCCCGACCTGACCTGGTTCCTGTGCGAGCGGGCGGCGGCCGACGGCTCGCAGACCACGGTGTGCGACGGCTACCGCGTGTGGGACGCGGCGACCGAGGAGGACCGGGCGGCCTTCGCCCAGGACATCACCTACTCGCGCCGGGTCGAGGAGGACAAGTGGAAGCAGTTCGTGCTGCACCAGAGCGGCGGCGCGAAGCGGCTGGAGGACATCACCTTCGAGGACTTCCGCGCCCTGGTCGCCGGCTCGCGGGACACCACGCTCGTCCACCTGCCGGACGGCGCCGCGCACTACACGTACCGCACCCCGGCCGCCCGCACCACGCTGTTCGGCGAGCGGCTGTCCTGGGCCAACAGCATCTTCGGCCCCTCCTACAACTACGAGAAGCCGGTCATCGCCTTCGCCGACGGCACCCCCCTCTCCCCCGGCCTGACCGACCGCATGAAGCGCCTCACGGACGAGCTGACCGAGGACATCGACTGGCAGGACGGCGACGTCGCGCTCATCGACAACACCCGTGTGATGCACGGCCGCCGGGCGATCACCGACACCCGCCGGACCATCTACAACGCGCAGAGCTACCTCCGCCGCGACCTGCTGGAAGCCGTCACCGCCTGACCGTCCGCCCGCCCGTCCAGGGCCGGCCGTACGGCAGCTCGCACACCACGGGAGATCACCTTGTCCGTCCCGCCCGTCCGCCCCGGCGCCCCGGGGCTCGACGACCCCGCGGTCCGCTCCGTCCTCACCAGGCTGTACGCCCAGGCCGAGCGTGCGGACAAGGAGGTCATGGAGCGGGCCTACGCCCACGCCGCCGAACTCCCGGCGCCGCCCACCGCCGAGCAGGCGAGCGCGCTGTGCGCCGACGCCCTGCTGCCCGTCGACCCGCACATCGGCCGGCTGCTCTACACCCTGACCCGGATGCTCCGGCCGCGCGGCGTCGTGGAGTTCGGCACCTCGTTCGGCACCTCCGCCATCCAGATCGCCGCCGCCCTGCGGGACAACGGCGGCGGCCGTCTGATCACCTGCGAACTGGACGCCGGCAAGGTGCGCCGGGCCCGGGAGAACATCGCCGAGGCCGGGCTCGCCGACCTGGTCACCGTCCTGGAGGGCGACGCGCGCGACACGCTGGCCGGCCTGACGCAGCCCGTCGAGCTGATCCTGCTCGACGGCTGGAAGGAGCTGTACCTGCCGGTCCTCCAGGTGCTGGAGCCGGCCATGGCGGACGGCGCCGTGATCGTCGCCGACAACCTCTCGATGCTGCCGGAGGAGTACCTGCGGCACGTCCGCGACCCCGAGCGCGGCTACGTCTCGCTCGACCTTCCGCTGGGCGACGGCGTCGAGATCACGACCTGGACGCGGGGCACTGCGTGACGGACGCCCGGCCCCGGGTCCCGCAACCCGACCCCGTCCCGATCCGTCCCTCACCCGGAGATCCCATGTCATCCCTGTTCGACCCGCTCACCGCGGGCGCCCTGGCGCTGCCCCACCGTGTGGTCATGGCGCCCATGACCCGCAACCGCGCGGGCTCCGACGGCGTCCCCGGCCCGCTGATGGCCGAGTACTACGCGCAGCGGGCCTCCGCCGGTCTCATCGTCACCGAGGGATCGCGCGTCAGCGCCGCCGGGCACGGGCCGATCGGTCAGCCGGGGCTGCACACCCGGGCCCAGACCGAGGGCTGGGCCCGGGTGACCGACGCGGTGCACCGGGCGGGCGGCCGCATCGTGGCGCAGCTGACCCATCACGGGCGCATCGCCCATCCCGACCTGTTGCCGGAGGGCGTGCAGCCGGTGGCGCCGTCGGCCGTGACCGCGCTCAGCGACGCGCGGACGGCGAAGGGGCTGGTGCCGACGGTGCGTCCGCGCGCGATGGAGCCCGCCGACATCGCCGAGACCCTGGAGGACTTCAAGGCCGCCGCCCTGGCGTCGGTCGAGGCAGGCTTCGACGGCGTCGAGATCCAGGGCGGCAACGGGTACCTGATCCACCAGTTCCTGTCGGACGACTCCAACGTCCGCGACGACGGCTACGGCGGTGACGCCGCCGGGCGCATCCGGTTCGCCGTCGAGGCCGTCCGCGCGGTGGCCGGCGCGATCGGCCCGGACCGGGTGGGACTGCGGATCTCCCCCGGCAGCGGCTACAACGACACCGCCGAGTCCGACCCCGCGCTGGTCTACGGACTGCTCGCCGACGCCCTGAACGCGGAGAACCTCGCCTATCTGCACGTGGTCGAGGGCCCGGACGCGGAGCTGCCGCGGCTGCTGCGCCAACGCTGGACGGGCGTGATCGTCAGCAGCCCGTTCACCGGCGACGACCCCACCGACCCGGACACCGCGCGCGAGGTGCTCGCCTCCGGGCGCGCCGACGCGGTCAGCTTCGCCCGGTACTTCGCCGCCAACCCCGACCTGCCCGAGCGGATCCGCGCGGGCGCGCCGCTCACCGAGCCCGACCCGGACACGTTCCACGACGGGGACGCCGTGGGCTACACCGACTACGCCGTCCACGGGCACGCGATCGCCTGACGGCCCGCACGCAGGGAGTGCACGACCCATGACCACGCAGGACGACCAGTACGCCGCCATCGGCGACCGCTACTCCGACTTCAAGGACACGGCCCCGCTGGCCGGTCCCGAGCAGTACAACGTGCTCAAGCACCTGGGCGACCCGACCGGCGCCCGGGTGCTCGACCTGGCCTGCGGACACGGCCACTACAGCCGGCTCATCAAGCGCGCGGGCGCCGCCGAGGTGGTGGGCGTCGACCTGTCGCCCGTCATGGTGGAGCTGGCGCGCAAGACGGAGCGGGAGCAGCCGCTGGGCATCTCCTACGAGGTGGCCGACGCCGTACGGCTGCCCCGGCTCGGCGCCTTCGACCTGGTGAGCGCCGTATGGCTGCTCAACTACGCGACCACCGAGGACGAGCTGACCGCGATGCTGCGCGGCATCCACGACAACCTGGTCCCCGGCGGCCGGTTCGTGGCCGTCGCGGTCTGGCCGGACTTCGACCCGCACGGGCCCGAGTGGGACGCCTACGGGCTGCGGGTGGTCTCGGAGACTCCCGCCGAGCACCGGGGCGTCCTCGTGACCGATCTGATCGGCGGCACGGAGACGTCGACGATCACCACGTCCCGGTGGAGCCACGAGGCGTTCGCCCGGTGCCTGGCGGCGGCGGGCTTCACCTCGTACGACTGGCACAAGCCGGAGGTGCCGCAGGAGTCCGTGGCCCGGTTCGGGGACGCCTTCTGGGACAACTACCGCGCCAACCCGGTCCCCGGCCTCCTCGTCGGCGTCCGCACCGCATCCGTGACGGAGTCCGGCGGGGCGGCGGGGGTGCGCGCGGCGGCCGAGGCGCTCGGGCGGGACCTCGCGGCGGGCGCCTGGTCCCCCGTCGAGCTGGAGAAGGTGCTCGCCCGGCAGCTGCTCGACTCCGCTGCGGCGGGCGGGACGTTCACGCCGGCGGCGGTGCGGAGCGTGTTCCGGGAGGGCTCGGAGGCCTTCCCCAGGGACAACGGCGGCCGGCTGGCCGCCGTGCTCGCCGATCTGCTGCCGGTGCTGGAGGCCGGGGGCGAGGACGCCGCCGAGACCGGCCGGACGGTCTCGGCGCTGCTGCGCTCGATCGTCTGAGGAACGCGACAGCCGGTGGGCAACCGTGCGTCGCGCACGGTCGCCCACCGCGCGCTGTCGGGAAAGGTCGCAGGCCATGAAAACGGTCAGGTCCGTCATGCCGGCCGGGGGGACGAGCCACCCCGAGCCGCCGCCGGCGCGGCGGCTCACCGCGGTGCACCTGGTGCCCGTCGCGGCGCTGCGGGACGCCGACTCCCCGCGCGCCTGCCCGGAGAACCCCGAGCATCTCCAGTTGCTGGCCGCGGCGGAGAGTTCGCTGCCGCCGATCGTGGTGCACCGCGCCACCATGCGCGTCATCGACGGCACGCACCGCCTGAAGGCCGCGAAGCTGCGCGGCCGGACCGAGATCGAGGTGCAGTTCTTCGACGGCAGCGAGGCGGACGCGTTCGTCTACGCCGTGGAGACCAACACCCGGCACGGGCTGCCGCTGACGCTCGCCGAGCGCTCCGCCGCCGCCGAACGCATCCTGCGCTCGCACCCGCACTGGGCGGACCGGGCGATCGCCTCGGTGACGGGGCTCTCCGCCCACACGGTCACCGGTCTGCGCCGGGGGGCGGCCGCCGGCCGGGACGCCGTGTCACCGCCGGTGCGGCTCGGCCGGGACGGCAGGGTGCGGCCCCTGAGCACGGCGCAGGGCCGGCGTGAGGCGGAGCGGCTGCTGCTGTCCTCGCCGCAGGTGTCGCTGCGGGAGATCGCCCGGCGGACCGGCATCTCCCCGGCCACGGTGCGCGACGTCCGCGACCGGCTGCTGCGCGGCGACGACCCGGTGCCGGAGCGGATGCGGGCCGAGGAGCGCGGCGCGCGCCCCGCGCCCCGGCGATCGTCGCCCCCTGTGCGCAGGCCGGCCCCGGAGCGGGACGTGACGGCCGTCTACCAGAACCTGTGCCAGGACCCGGCGCTGCGGCACAGCGAGAAGGGCCGCCTGCTGCTGCGTCTGCTGAGCGCCCTCGCGCTGCCCGACACGGAGTGGCGCAGCATCGCCGACGAGATCCCCGCCCACCGGGCCGACGCGGTGGCCGAGCTGGCGACGGAGTACGCCAGGCTCTGGCGCGAGTTCGCGGACCGTGCCCGGGACAACGCGCCGGACGCGCCGGCCGACCGGTAACCGCGGGCCGTGCGGCGCGGCCACCACCGGCGGCCGGCGCGAGGGCTCGGCGCCGATCAGTACCCCACCGCCCGGATCCGCGGCCCGTACGGCGCCGTGTCCAGCCAGTGGCCGGCGCGGGGCCAGACGGGGGAGGCGGTGGCCGCGGCCCACTGGAGGCAGCGTCGGCCGGCGCCGGTGGCCAGCAGGTGGTCCAGGGCCGCGCCCGCCGCGCGGACGTTGGCCTCCGCCGCGGCGCGCCGGGACCGGGCGTAGTGGTCGACGCTGCCGGCGCGCACCGCGCGGGCGGCGGCGACGGCGTCGCCGATGCCGGAGTTCATGCCGCGGGCCCCGAACGGCGGCAGGAGGTGGGCGGCCTCGCCCGCCAGGAGGACGCGCCGGTGGGCGTCGGTGAAGCGGTCGGCGACGCGCTGCTGGAAGCGGTAGACCGACGACCAGGTGATCCGCGGGTCGGGCGCCTGGGGCAGCACCCGGGGCAGCCACTCGGGCGCCCGGGCGACCAGGTCCCGCGCGTCGTCCCCGGCCCGGCACTGGACGTCGACGCGCCAGCCGCCCCGGAACGGCACGAGGAGGACGTTGCGCCCTCCGGCGCCGGGGTGCCGGTAGTGGAACACCCGCTCGGCGTCGTCGGACCGGACGTCGGCGGCGACGTCGAGGACGACGAACTCGGTGGTGGAGGTGTCCCCCTGCAGGGCGATGCCCGCCTGCGCGCGCACCCGGGACCGGGCCCCGTCCGCGGCGATGACGTGGCCGGCGTCGTGGACCGCGCCGCCTTCCGTCCGCAGCCGGACGCCGGCCGGGGTGCTGTGGACCTCCTGGACGGGGTCGCCCCAGACCGACCGGATGCCCGCGGCGTCGCAGGCCCGCAGCAGCAGGTCCTCGACAGCGGTCTGGGGAAGGCTGGTGAACGGCACGGCGGCGGTGGGGGCGTAGGTGCGGACGTGGACCTGGCGGCCGGCCCACAGGGTGCGCTTGGTGCGCCACACCAGCCCCTGGGCGAAGACGCTCTCCCCCAGGCCGGGGCTGACACGGTCGAGGTGGTCGAGGGTGGCGCGGTGCACGAAGATCGCCCGGCTGCCGGGGCGCGCGGCGGTGCGCGGCCGGGCCTCCAGCAGGACGGGGTCGAGGCCGAGAGCATGGGCGGCGAGTGCGGCGGCCAGGCCGACGGGCCCGGCGCCGACCACGGCGACGGCGCTCATGACGCGGCCACCGCCGGCCGGCGCCCCGCGGCGGCGACGGGGCCGGAGGGGCCGGGCCGCTGTCCCGGTGAGACGACGGCGGGGTTGAAGGTCTCCTCGACGTGGAGCGGCAACGCGCCGTCCAGGTGCAGCAGATAGCTTCTGGCCACGGCGGGCAGCGTGCCGTGGGCGACGGGCCAGCCGGAGAGTCCGGCGGTCCGCGGGGTCCGCCGGTGCGGTGTCCCGCTCGCGGCGACGGCGCGGCCCAGCGGGGTGGTGCGGCTGGTGACGGCGGCGGCCAGTTCGTCGTCGTCCGGGAGCGGGCCGGTCACCGTGTTGCGGGAGACCACCGTGCCCTCGGGCGTCACCAGTTCGGTGCGGCGGACCAGGAACGGCGGCGCGGGACGGGGCGGCCGGTGGCCGCCCGCGGCGCGGGGTGCGAGGGTCTGGGCGCGCACCCGGACGCGCAGCGGGCGCCCGAGGTGCTGCTCCAGGAGGTCGGTCGTCATCCCGCGGTGGCCGAGCAGCCGGCGGGTGAAGGCGTCGGCGAAGTTCCGTACGGGGACGGCGCGCAGGGGCGCGGGGCCGGCCGGCTGTTCCGGGTGGGCGGGCATGGCGGCGGGTCTCTTCGGTCGGGGGGCAAAAGGAGCGAGGCCGCTGCGAGAGCGGCCTCGGCCGTGCCGCGTCCGGGGTGTGAGCCGGACGCAGGGACCTGGCCGGGCGGCGGGCCCGGTCAGGCGGAGGTACTGGTCAGGCGGAGGGCTTGTAGTTGCCCGGGGTGAGGCGCTGGGTGATCGCGAGCCGGTTGTAGCTGTTGATCGCGACGATGACGAACAGCAGGTGGGAGAGCTGCTCGTCGCCGAAGACCTTCTGGGCGCGCCGGTAGGCGTCGTCCGGGACGTGACCGTCGTGGACGAGGGTGACGGCCTCGGTGAACTCCAGCGCGGCGCGCTCCCGTTCGGTGAAGAACGGCGTCTCCTCCCACGCGTTGAGGGCGTAGATGCGCTGCTCGGTCTCGCCGGCGTTGCGGGCGTCGATGGTGTGCATGTCGATGCAGAAGGCGCAGCCGTTGATCTGCGACGCGCGGATGCGGACGAGTTCGAGCAGCGCGCTCTCCAGACCGGCCTCCTGGGCGGCCTGGGCGGCCGTGGAGGCGAGGCGGTGCATGGCGGAGTAGGTGCGCTCGGCGTGGGTGTTCAGGTCCAGGCGCTGGCTGTTCTCGGTGGTCATGGCCGGGATCGTAGGAGCGGGCGCGGGCGGGTGGCCAGTGCTCGCGTCCCGCAGTTGAACAGCCGATCGCGCACCGGATCGAACAGGTGACTGCGTGCCGGGGCGACCGGGCGAGTGCGCGCCGGGCCGAACAGGCGACTGCGCGCCGGGGCGGCGCTTGACAGTCAGGTGTCTCACGGAAAAGGTAAATCGGGAGCAGGGCGGTGAGGCCACCGCCGGCACGCCGCTCGCTGCCCTCTGGGTCCGCTGCGCCCTCTTCCGGGTCCGCCGCGCCCGCCGGCAGGGCGATTCGCCCGGACCACGGCTCGTACCTCCTGTGTTTCGGCGCCGCGCCGCGCCCAGTACCCGCACGTCCGGTGCCTTGCGGCACCGACCCGACGAAATGGCTGGACGTACATGACTGACCTGGCAAACGACACGCTGCGGGCCGGTGGCACCGGCACGGCGCCGGAACACCTGCGTGCCGTCCTGCGCTGGCACTTCGACCCCGCCACGGGTTCCCCGTTCTGGCTGCGCAAGGCCGCCGGTCTGGGCTTCGACCCGCTCACCGACATCGTCGACGTCGCCGACCTGCGCCGCTTCCCGGACGTCAGCGGCGAGTTGCGCACGGTCCCGGCCGAGGACCTCATCCCGGCGGGCAGTTCGGGCAGCGGCTTCGAGGTGTTCGAGTCGGGCGGCACGGTCGGCGCCCCCAAGCGGGTCGTCGACAGCACCTCGCGGACCCGCAACGTGGAGTGGGTGAGCGACGTCCTGGCCGAGCACGGCTTCCCCGCCACGGGGCACTGGCTGCACGTGGGCCCGACCGGCCCGCACGTCGTCGGCCGTACCGTCCGGCACCTGGCGCAGCTGCGCGGCTCCCTGTGCTTCACCCTCGACTTCGACCCGCGCTGGGTGAAGCGGCTGATCGCCTCCGGCCGCACCGAACTCGCCGCCGAGTACCGCGCGTACCTGCTCGACCAGATCGAACCGATCGTCAATTCCCAGAACATCAAGGTGCTGTTCGTCACGCCTCCCGTGCTGGAGGCGATCTGCGCCCGCCCTGACCTGTACGAGCGGCTCGCCGCGTCGCTCGAGGCCATCCTCTGGGCGGGCACCAGCATCAGCCCCGAGTCGCTGCGCCAGATCGAGGAGACCTTCTTCCCGCGGGCCAGGGTCGCGGCCATCTACGGCAACACCATCATGGGCATCGCCCCGCAGCGGCCGCGCGAGGCGGACGACCCGTACCCCTGCGTGTTCCGCCCGTACTTCCCGCAGTCGATCGTCGAGCTGGTGGACCCGGAGACCGGCGGCCCCGTGGCGTACGGGGAGCGCGGGCAGGTCCTGATGCACCAGCTCAGCCGGGACATGTTCCTGCCCAACGTGCTGGAGCGCGACACCGCGATCCGGGTCCGGCCGGCGAGCGGGGACGACGTCGACGGCCTGGCCGACATCGCCCCGCTGAAGGCCAAGGACGCCCCGGCCGTGATCGAGGGGGTCTACTGATGGCCGCGGCCCTGCCCGTCGTCAATCCCGTCCTCGGGGGCGCCGACGTCGACAGCCGCGACCGGGTGGAGCTCGCCGCGCTCGACGGTTCCCCGCTCGCCTCGGTCGGACTGGCCCCGCGTCTGCTCGCGCAGGCCGCCCTCAACCGGCTCCGGGCGGCGCCGGCCGGGCCCGCGCCCGCCGGAGAGGTGTTCGCCGAGGCCGGCCGGCTGTTCGCCGAGGCCGAGCTGGACGGGGAGTCCCCCGAGGAGTACCGGCGCCGTGTCGTGCTGGCCACCGGCACGCCGGGCGGCGCGATCACCCGGGCGATCCGCGGCATCCGCTCGCAGCTCGGCATGATCGAGCGGATCAACCAGGCCGAGTACCCGGAGCCGTTCGAGACCCCGGGCTACCGCACGGTCTGGGTGCCGCGCGGCGCGCTCCTGGCCGCGATCGTGCCCAACAACCACCCCGAGCCCAACGTCACCTGGGTGCGCGCCCTCGCCATGGGCGCGCGTGTCCTGGTGCGGCCGGGCAGCAGGGACCCCTTCACCCCGCGCAGGCTGTTCGCCGCCCTCCTCGCCGCCGGCGTGGACCCGCAGACCCTGGCGTTCCTGCCCGGCGACCACGACATGGGCGAACACCTGCTGGAACAGGCCGACCTGGGGCTGGTGTACGGCGGACCGGCGGCGGCGGAGCGCTTCGCCCGGCGCAGCGACGTCCTGGTGCGCGGGCCCGGCCGCAGCAAGGTCCTGGTCGGCGCGGGGGCCGAGAAGGACGAGGAGCTGCTCGACGACCTCGTCCAGTGGATCGCCGACGACGGCGGGGTGCGGTGCAACAACATCTCGCTGGTGCTGACCAGCGGCCCGGTGGAACCGCTCGCCGACGCGCTCGCCCACCGGCTCGCCGGACTCCCGGTCCGCCCCGCCCTGGAGGAGCAGGCCACCCTGCCCGCCGTCAGCCCGGACAACGCCGCCGCCCTGGCCGACCACCTCGCCGGGCTGACGAAGGACGCCACCGACCACAGCACGCACCGCTACGGCGGTTCGCTGCCGGCCGACCCGGGCGACGGCACCCGCGTGATGCGCCCGCTGGTCGTCTCCGTCGACCGCCCCGACCACCCCCTGGCCGGCACGGAGCTGGGCTTTCCCTTCGTCGTGGTCGCGCCGTGGCGGCCCGCCGACGGGGTGCGCCCGCTGCGCGAGTCCCTGGTGGTGAGCCTCCCCGGCGAACACGCCCCGCTCGCCGAGGCCGTACTGCGCGAACCCTCCGTCCGCAAGGTCGTCACCGGGCGCGTCAGGCCCTGGTCCGGCGTCCCCGAGACCCCGCACGACGGCAGCCTCGCCCAGTTCCTGCTCGAACCGAAGGGCCTGGTCACGGCTGAGACCGACAGCTGACCGGACACCCCGTGCCCCACTGCCCGCACCCGCCGCCATACGGACGGAAGGGATGAGCCGTGTCCTCGTTCGCCGATCATCCGCCGGTCGCCCCGGCTCCCCCCGCGCCGCCGCCCGCAACGGAGTGGCGCAATCTCCCCGCCGACCAGCAGCCCGCGTGGCCCGACCCCTCCCGGACCGCCCGGGTCCAGGACCAGCTGGCCCTCGCCCCCGCCCTCACCGCCCCCGGTGACGTGCGCCGCCTCGGCTCCGCCCTAGCGCACACGGGGGCGGGCCGCGCCTTCCTGCTCCAGGCGGGCGACTGCGCCGAGCCCGTCGGCGCCGCCGGCGTGGCCGCCGTCCGGGGCAAGCACCGCGTCATCGGGGAGATGGCCGAGATCATCAGCGAAGCCTCCGGTCTGCCGACCGTCACCGTCGGCCGGATCGCCGGCCAGTACGCCAAACCCCGCTCGCGGCCCCAGGAGACCGTCGGCGACCGGGTCCTGCCCGTCTACCGCGGCGACCTGGTCAACTCCCCCGACGCCGACGAGCGGGCCCGGATCCCCGACCCGCGCCGCATGCTGCTCGGGTACAGCACCGCCCGGGCCGTCCTGAACGAACTCCACCTCATCGCCCACGAGTCCGCCCTGACGCTCCATTCCTGGGACGGCTGGGACCAGTGGGACGGCTGGGACGGACGGCGGGTCACGGGCGGCCCGGGTCTGCCCACCCGGGCGTGGGACGGCAGCCTGCGCTCGGTGCTCAGGGACTACGGCCAGACGATCCTGCTCGACGGCGCCTGGCGGCGCACGGGCCTGTGGACCAGCCACGAGGCGCTCGTGCTGGACTACGAGCAGGCGCTGGTGCGCCGTGACGCCCACACCGGCGAGGAGTACCTGCTCTCCACCCATCTCCCCTGGGTGGGCGAGCGGACCCGCCGGCTCGACGGCGCCCACCTCGCCTTCCTCGCACGGATCGCGGGCCCGGTCGCCTGCAAGGTCGGTCCGGCCACCGATCCCGGGACGCTGCGCGAGATCTGCGCCCGCCTGGACCCGCACCGCAGGCCCGGCCGGCTCACCCTCATCGGCCGCTTCGGCGCCGGCCGGGTCCGGGAGGTGCTGCCCGGTCTGGTCGAGGCCGCCCGCTCGGCCGGGCACGAGGTGGTCTGGGTCTGCGACCCCATGCACGGCAACACCGTCACCACGTCCCGCGGTGTCAAGACACGGCGCCTGAGCGACGTCCTCGACGAGATCACCGGGTTCTTCGAGGTGCTGCGCCGGGCGGGCCAGTGGCCGGGCGGCGTCCACCTGGAGATCGCGGGGGACGACGTGACCGAGTGCCTCGGCGCCGGCGGACCCGACGGCGAGGACGGCCTCGGCCGCGCCTACCGCACCCTGTGCGACCCCCGCCTCAACGACGCCCAGGCACTCCTGGTCGCCCGGACCGTCTCCGAGCTGATCGCCAAGGGCTGATCCGGAGCGCAGCACGCCGAACGCCCGCGACCCCCACAGAGAGCCCGTGATGAGAACCCTGCTGATCGACAACTACGACTCGTACACCTACAACCTCTTCCAGCTCATAGCGGAGGTCAACGGCGCCGAGCCGGTCGTCGTGACCAACGACGACCGCGGCGCCGACGGCATCGACCTGGCCGCCTTCGACAACGTCGTCATCTCGCCCGGCCCCGGACACCCCGCCCGCCCCCGCGACTTCGGCGTCTCCGCCCGGGTCCTGGAGACCTCGCCCGTCCCCGTGCTCGGCGTCTGCCTGGGGCACCAGGGCATCGGGCACGGCGAGGGCGCCGCGATCGTGCCCGCCCCCGAGCCCCGGCACGGCTACCTCAGCCGGATCACCCACGACGGGCAGGACGTCTTCGCCGGCCTGCCGCAGGGCTTCACGGCGGTGCGCTACCACTCGCTGTGCGTGGCCGACCCGCTCCCCGACGCCCTGGAGGCCACCGCCTGGTCCGAGGACGGGGTCATCATGGGCCTGCGGCACCGCACCCGCCCGGTCTGGGGCGTGCAGTTCCACCCCGAGTCCGTCTCCACCGAGCACGGCCGCCGCATGATGGCGAACTTCCGCGACCTCACCCTGGCCCGCCGCACGACCGCTTCCCGCCCGGCGGCCGCCCCCCCGGCCGAGCGGGAAGCGGCGCCGGCGCCGGCCGGCCGCGCCGTCCCCGTCGAGCCGGCCGCCGGCTACCGGGTGCACGTGCGCACCATCGAGACCGCCGTCGACACCGAGTCCGCCTTCACCCACCTGTACGCGGGCTCCGACGTGCCCTCCTTCTGGCTGGACAGCGCCCATGTGGAGCCGGGCCGCTCCCGCTTCTCCTACCTGGGCGACGCCTCCGGCCCGCTCGCCGAGACCGTCCGCTACCGGCTCGCCGATCGCGAGGTCGAGGTCGTCCGCGCCGACGGCGAGCCGCGGTGCTTCCCCGGGACGGTGTTCGACTACCTCCAGACGCAGCTGCGCCGCCGCCGGCTGGACGTGTCCGACCTGCCGTTCGGCTTCACCGGCGGCTACGTCGGCTACTTCGGCTACGAGCTGAAGGGCGACCTCGGCTCGGTCAACAAGCACGTCTCGCCGACCCCGGACGCCGTCTGGATCTTCGCCGACCGGGTCGTCGTGGTCGACCACCAGGAGGACGCCACCTATCTGCTGGCGCTCAGCGACGCGGACCCCGCCACCGAGTCGGCCGCCGTCCGCTGGCTCGACACGACCGCCGCGGCCCTGCTCTCCCTGCCGCCGGCCGAGCCCGTGGAGGTCGGCGACGGCGTCGGCGCCGAGCCCTGGCTCACCCACGACCGCGCGGCCTACCGGGCCCGGATCGACGAGATCCAGAAGAACCTGCGGGCCGGGGAGAGCTACGAGGTCTGCCTCACCACCTCGGCGTGGCTGCCCGCCGAGGGCGACGGCTACACGTACTACCGCGCGCTGCGCCGGGCCAACCCCGCCCCCTACGCCGCCTACCTGCGGCTCGGCGACGTAGAGATCGCCAGCTCCTCGCCCGAGCGGTTCCTCACCATCGACCGCTCCGGCGTCGTGGAGACCAAGCCGATCAAGGGGACGGTGCCGCGCAGCGCGGACCCCGAGGAGGACGAGGCCCTGCGCGCGTCGCTGGCCGCCAGCGCCAAGACCCGCGCCGAGAACCTGATGATCGTCGACCTGCTCCGCAACGACCTCGGACGGGTCTGCGAGGTGGGCAGCGTCCATGTGCCGCGGCTGATGGCCACCGAGAGCTACACCACCGTGCACCAGCTGGTGTCCACCGTCCGCGGCAGGATCCGCACCGGACTCGACGCCGTCGACGTGGTGCGCGCCTGCTTCCCCGGCGGGTCGATGACCGGGGCGCCCAAGCTCCGCACCATGGAGATCATCGACGAGTTGGAGTCCGAGGCCCGCGGCGTGTACTCCGGCTCCATCGGTCTGCTGTCCACCAACGGCACCGCGGACCTGAACATCGTCATCCGCACCGCCGTCCGGGTCGGCGACCAGTGGCGGGTGGGGGCGGGCGGCGCGATCGTCCTGGACTCGGACGCCGACGACGAGTTCGACGAGATGGTGCTCAAGGCGTCCGCGCCGCTGCGCGCCTTCCGCGTCCCGGAGCAGCTCACCGCATGAGCCCGACCGCCTTTGTCCGCGCATCCGTCGACGACAGGAGCCGTACACCATGAACGTCGCCGCAGCGCTCGAACATGCGGCCGAGGAGCGGGGCTGGTCGGACCGGGCCGCCTTCCACGAGGGCGACCGGACCGTGACCCACCGGGAGGTGCACGCCCTGGCCGCCCGCGCCGCCTCGGTGCTCGCCCGGCACGGCGCCGCCCCGGGCCGCAGCGTCCTGATCGCCCTGCCCGACACCCTCGCCTGGGTCGTCGCCTTCCTCGCCACGGCCCGGCTCGGCGCCGTGGCGGTGGTCGCCAACCCGCAGCTGACCGAGGAGCGCCACGGCTACCTCGCCAAGGACTGCGACGCGGTCCTCGCCGTCGCCGACGAGTCGCTCGCCGGCCGCTTCCCGGGCGCCGCCCACCTGACGGGCGAGCGGTTGCTGGAGGAGGCCGCCGGCGCCGAGGCCGCCCCGGCGGCGCCGGTCGGCGCGGACCATCCGCTGTACATCCAGTACACGTCCGGGACGACCGGGCTGCCCAAGGGAGTCGTCCACCGCCACGCGGACCTGGAGCTGTACCACACCGGCGCGGGCGCGCAGGTGCTCGGCTTCGGCGCGGACGACGTCGCCCTGTCGGTGTCGAAGCTGTTCTTCGCGTACGGGCTCGGCAACACGCTGGCGTTC
Source organism: Streptomyces sp. NPDC006610 (assembly GCF_040611575.1). Lineage (NCBI taxonomy): Bacteria > Bacillati > Actinomycetota > Actinomycetes > Kitasatosporales > Streptomycetaceae > Streptomyces > Streptomyces sp. NPDC006610. The sequence continues at coordinate 261,222 of NZ_JBEXOP010000001.1, read as the reverse complement.
CCGCTGTGGTCGGGCGGCTCGGCGGTGCTGGAGCCGGGGCCGCCCCGGCCCGCCCGGATCGCGGAGCTGGTCGCCCGGCACCGGGTCACCCAGCTGTTCGCCGTGCCGTCCGCGTACGCCAACATCATCGCCGAGACCGACGCCGCCGACTTCGCCAGTGTGCGCTCGGCGGTCTCCGCGGGCGAGCGGCTGACCGACGAACTGCGCGAGCGGGCCGCCGCGTTCTTCCGCTGCCCGCTGTACGACCAGCTCGGTTCCACGGAGGCGGGGCACGCCATCGCCACCAACGGCGTCGCCTTCCACGCGCCGGGCACGGTGGGCCGGCCGGTGCCCGGCTTCGAGGCCGAGGTGCGCGACCGGGACGGGCGGCCGGTGCCCGACGGGACGCCCGGCGAGCTGTGGGTGCGCGGGCCGACGGTCACGCGCGGTTACCACCGTCTGCCGGAGGAGACGGCCCGTGTCCTGGTGGACGGCTGGCTGAACACCCGCGACCAGGTGGTCCGCCATCCCGACGGCACCCTGACCCACCGGGGCCGCACCGACGACCTGGAGATGGTCGGGGGCATCACCTTCTCGCCGGTCGAGATCGAGCAGCTGCTCGCCCGGCACCCCGACGTCCACGACATCGCCGTGACCTGTGTGCGCAACGAACGGGGCGCGTCCAAACTCCGCGCCTTCGTCGTGCCCCGGCGGCCCGCCTGCGACCCCGCGACGCTGGAGTCCGAGCTGGTCGCCCTCGCCAGGGCCCACCTCGAGCCCTACAAGGTGCCGCGTGCCGTGCAGGTCGTCGAGTCCCTGCCGCGCACCCCCACCGGGAAGCTCCAGCGCTTCCTCCTCCGCCAGGGCGGCTGACAGTCCACCGCCCTTCCCTCCGTCAAGAAAGCAGCCGCCTCATGTTCTCCAGGATCACCAAACCGCTGCCGGAGACGGCCTTCTACCTCGGCCTGCTCTGGGAGAAGGCCGCGGCCAAGTTCCCGGGCACGCCCGTCACCCTCGACCAGCCGCTCGCGACCCTGCCCCACCTGGGGACCAGCTTCAGCTACGCGGAACTGGCCGACGTGGTCGACGACCTCGCGGCCCGGCTGTGGGCGACGGGCATCCGGCCCACCGAGCGCGTCGCCGTCCACAAGTCGGACAACTTCGACATCTCGCTGCTGGCCTGCGCGGTGGCCCGGATCGGCGGCGTGCCGGTGATGATCTCCTCCGCGCTGCCCGGGGAGATCGTGGGCAAGCTGCTCGGCCGGCTGGACAAGCCCTGGCTGATCAGCGACGCCGCCAAGCTGACCGGCCCGCTGGACGGCGTGGACGTGCGGTCGCTGACCCACGAGACGGTGCTGGCCGGGACCGAGGCGCACGACGGACTGCGCCGGCTCGCGGACCTGGACGGGGCGCCCCGCCGCCCGGCCGTGCGCCTGCACTCCTCGCAGCCGGCGCTGATCACCCACACCTCGGGCACCACGGGCGTGTCCAAGCTGATGGTCCACAACGCGAAGGCGCTGTTCCACCGGCTGCTGCCGCAGCAGGTCATCGCCTGGCCGGTGCGCAGGAAGGAGACGGTGGCGCTGTGCATGTCGTTCGTGCACTCCCGCTTCTTCCACTCCCTCGGCGTCTTCCTCAACTACGGCAACCCGCTGCTCGTCCTGAACGACCCGGACCCGGACAAGATCGCGCCCATCTTCGTCAGGCACCGCCCCGGCCTGGTCGAGACGCACCCGAACAACTTCATCCAGTGGGAGGACCTGGCCGACGCCCCCGGCGCCCCGCTGTCCAGCGTCCGCTACTACAGCAGCACCTTCGACGCCATCCACCCCCGCACCATCCAGCGGCTGCTGCGCGCCTCCAAGCGCCCCCGCCCGCTGCTGATACAGCTGTACGGGCAGAGCGAGACCGGGCCCATCTCCGGCGCCTGGTACAGCGCGAAGACCGCCGACAAGACGGACGGGCGCGACGTCGGCTACGTCCTGCCCGGCTTCATCCGGCTGCGGGTGGTCGACGACAGCGGCAGGCCCGTCGCCAAGGGCAAGCCGGGCCATCTCGAACTGCGCGGCCGGGGCCGCATCATGACGTACCTCGGCGAGCACGAGCGCTATCTGAACAACTTCAACGACGGCTGGTGGCGGCTCGGCGACATGGGCTACCTCGGCCGGTTCGGGAAGCTGCACCTGATCGACCGCGAGATCGACCAGATCGACGAGATCGACAGCAACCTCGAACTCGAGGACATCCTGCTGTCCCGCCTGGAGGAACTCCTCGAGGTGATCATCGTCACCGGCCCCGAGGGCGACCCGGTGCCCGTCGTGTGCACCCGCCGGGACGCCCCGCTGGACCCCGAGCGCTGGGCCCGCGCCACCGCCGGTCTGCCGCCCCTCGCCCCGCCCCTGCACTGGCCGTTCAACGAGGTGCCCCGCACCTCGACGTGGAAGGTGCAGCGCGTGGAGATCAGCCGGATGCTCCGCGAGAACAAGGCGCCCGGCGGCGTGCGCGCTTCCGACTGACGACCGCGCCGGACGACCAGAGGGAGAGTTGTCATGTCCTCCAATCCCCCACCGCCCGAACGGGTCCCGGTCCTCGTCGTCGGAGCCGGCCCCGTGGGGCTCACCGCCGCTCTCGCCCTGCGCAGCCACGGCCTGCCCGTCACCGTCCTGGAGGCCGAGCCGGAGGACCGGGTGCGCCCGGGAAGCCGCGCCCTGTTCGTGCACCGGGAGTCGCTGAACGTGCTGGGCCGGATCAGCCCGGGCCTGGACCGCACCCTGATCCGCAACGGGGTGGTCTGGCCGACCCGCCGCACGGTCTACCGCACGAAGGAGGTCTTCGCCCGCACCTACCCGCCCCGGCCGAACGACGCGGGTCACACGCCGCCGTTCACCAGCCTGCGGCAGATCGAGACGGAACGTCACCTGATGGCGGCCTGCCGCGAGGCGGGCGTCGAGTTCCGCTGGGACAGCGAGGTCACCGGCGTGGAGACGTTCCCGGACATCGCCCGGCTCACCACCGGCAAGGGCGCGGTGTGGGAGGCCGAGTACGTCATCGGGGCCGACGGCGCGCGGTCCCGGGTGCGCCGGTCCCAGGGCATCGAGATGGAGGGCGAGCGGTCCGAGGCCTTCCACGTCGTGGTCGACATCGAGGAGGACCCCGACGATCCGCTGCCGCTGGAGCGGGTGTTCGTCTACGAGCATCCCGCGCTCGGCGGTCGCAGCGTGATGCGGGTGCCGTTCGCCGGCGGCTTCCAGCTGGACCTGCAGTGCAAGGACGGCGACGCGCCCGAGGAGTGGGCCGACGAGGCCGCGGCGGCCCGCTGGGTGGCCGCCGTGGTGGGCGAGAAGTACGCCGACCGGCTCCTGTGGGTGTCCAAGTACCGCTTCCTGCATGTGGTGGCCGCCGACTTCACCGACCGCTGCCACCGGGTGCTGCTGGTCGGCGAGGCCTCCCATCTGTTCCCGCCCTTCGGGGCGCGGGGCATGAACAGCGGCATCGCCGACTCGGCCGCGGCGGCCGACGCGGTGGCCAGGGCGCTCGCGCGGCCGGACGAACGGGTCCTCGCCATACGGGAGTTCGCCACCGAGCGCCGGCAGGCCGCCGTGTTCAACAGCGAGGCCGCGCGGACGGCCCTGGCCCATCTGCGGCCGAGCAGCAGGCTGACCCGGCTCAAGCAGGCCGCGGGCGCGGCGCTCTCCCCGCTGGTGCCCTCCTGCGGGGAGTGGCTGGAACGCGCCCCGTACGGGCCGCGCACCGGAGCACCGACCAACACCAAGGGACGGTATTGACACGATGGCCTGCACGGAGCGGTGGCTCGCCTGGGACGGCGAACGGGGGTTCGCCCCCGCGGCCGACCCGGCGGGCGATCTCCTGGTGGCCGACTCCTGGCTGGTCGCGGACGGCCGGGTGCGCGCCGTCGAACGCCACGGGGCGCGGTTCGCCGCGTCCTGTGTGCGGGCGGGCCTGCGGCAGCCGGCCGTGCGGCGGTTCTGGGACGCCGCCGTGGCCGAACTCCCGCGCGAGGGCCAGTGGTTCCCGCGCGTGGAACTGCATCCCGACGGGACGCTCGCCCTTAACCTGCGGCGCGCCCCGGACCTGGCCCCGGCCGTGCGCGTCCTGCCCTGGCCGTACGCGGACCCGCGCACCGCTCCCCTGGTCAAGGGGCCGGACATCGGCCGCCTCGCCCAGGTGCGGGCGCGGGCCCGGGCCGCCGGCGCGGACGAGGCGCTGTTCACCACCGAGGACGGCCGGGTCACGGAGTCGACCACGGCCAGTCTCCTGTGGTGGGAGGGGCCCGACCTGTGTCTGCCGGACGCCGAGGACCGGGTGCTGCCCGGCGTCACCAGCGCCCTGCTGTCCGGGCTGGCCCGGGACCGCGGCGTCGTGGTGCGCCGTGCGAGGGCGGCCTTCGAGGACCTGTACGACCGGGAGACCTGGCTGGTCAACGCGCTGCACGGGATCCGTCCGGTGACGGAGTGGATCAGCTCCGGGCGCCGGGCGGCGCCGGCCGAACGGGCACCCCGGTGGCAGCGGCTGCTGCGGGCGCAGGCCCGGCATCTGGACGACTCGCCCATCGCGAGCGAGCACGCACACCGCGTGCCGTGAACTCACAAAGGAAACTGGACATGATCAAGCGCAGGACCCTGCTCGCCGCCGGTGCGGGCCTGACCGCCGCCGGCGCGAGCCTCGCCGCCGTCGGCACCGCCGAGGCCCGCCCGAAGCGGCGCCGGTACGGCACCGCCCCGTGGGACCGGCTGCGCGCCTCGCTCACGGGCGACCTGGTCCTCCCCGGCGACGCCGACTACGACCGCGCCCGGCTGCTGGCCAACGCCCAGTTCGACGACATCCGTCCGCAGGCCGTGGTGTACGCCGAGACCTCCCAGGACGTCGCCACCGCGATGCTGTTCGCCCAGGACCACTCCCTGCACACCGCGGTGCGCAGCGGCGGCCACAGCTACGGCGGCTGGTCGACCACGGAGGGCCTGGTCATCAACCTGACCCGGCTCAACCGGGTGCACGCCGGGCCGGGCCAGGTCTGCCTCGGCCCCGGCGTCCAGGCCGTGGACGTGCTGCCGCGGCTGAGCCCGTACGGCATCAGCGTGCCGGCCGGCTTCTGTGCGACGGTCAGCCCCGGCGGCTTCCTCACCGGCGGCGGCACCGGCTGGCAGTACCGCAAGTACGGCCCCGCCTCCGACCGGCTGCTGTCGGCGCGGGTGGTGCTGGCCGACGGGCGGATCGTCACGGCCTCCAAGGACCGCAACGCCGACCTGCTGTGGGCGCTGCGCGGCGGGGGCGGCGGCAACTTCGGCGTGGTCACCGAGTTCCGGATGGCGCCCACCCCGATCACCCGGGTCGTCCACTACACGCTGACCTGGACGTGGGACCACGCCCAGCGGGCCGTGCCGGGCTACCTGGAGTGGTCGCGGCAGGCGTCCGCCGACCTGGCCTGCGGCGGTCTGGTGAGGCTGCCGGACGCGCGGCCGGGGGCGCTGCCGACGATCATCGTCTCGGGCGTGCACTTCGGCACCGTGGAGCAGCTGGAGGCCGAACTGGCCCTGCTCACCTCGCTGGTGGGCGTCGCGCCCGCCACGCGTGCGGTGCAGGAGATGACGTACGAGCGGGCGATGATGCGGGTGTTCGGCTGCGAGGACAAGACGGTCGACGCCTGCCACACGACCGGCAGCAACCCCGAGGCCACGATCCCCCGGCAGGCCTGGGTCAAGAACCGGGGCCGGATGTTCAGCCGGGTGCTGCCGCAGACGGGCGTGGACGAGTTCCTCGCCGCGTTCGACGCGGACCGGCGGGCCGGCCAGTCCCGGGTGGTCAGCCTGCTCGGCCTGGGCAAGAACGCCAACCTCCCGGCCGTCGACGCCACGGCGTGGCCGCACCGCGACGCGCTCTACAGCGCGACCCTCACCGTCAGCCTCGCCTCCTCCACTCCGCCCGCCGAGGAGCGGGCGGCGGCGGAGAGCTGGCTGAACGGCCTGTTCGACGCCATCGACGGCTACTCCAACGGGCGTTCGTACGTGAACTTCCCCGACACCGAGCTGAGCGACTACGCGCACGCCTACTACGGCCCCAACCTGCCGCGGCTGAGCGGGGTCAAGCGGAAGTACGACCCGTACGGCTTCTTCACCTTCCCGCAGGCGGTCCCGGCGTGACCGCCGCCCCGCCGGTCACGGCGACGGCCGTGGCCGGCGGGGCCCCGGCACGGGACGGCGGGCCCGGGGGGCGTCCTGGGCTCTCTAGCGCTGCTTCGCCAGCCATTCGTCGAAGGTGGTCGGCGCGATGCGGACCCGCTCGCCGGGCAGCAGCGCCTCGCCGGCCATCTCCGGCCCGAATCCGGCCCGCCAGGTCGGCACGAGCCTGATCTCACGGCCGCGCGCCTCGTTGGTGCGGCGGGCCATGTCCACCAGGTCGTGCTGTTCGGGCCCGGCGATGTCGGCGTACCGCCCCTGCGGCTCGCCCGTCGCGATCTCGGCGAGGATGTCGGCGACGTCCGCGGGCGCGATCGGCTGGACGAGCAGCGGGGCGAGGGTGGCGACGCCCTCGTGCTCGGTCCAGCTCGTCACCATGGCGGCGAAGTCGTGGAACTGCGTCGCCGGGACGATCGTCCACGGAACCGGCCCCTCGGCGACGAGGCGCTCCTGCTCCCGCTTGCCCGCGTAGTGCGCGTTCCCCTCGACCCGGTCGATCCCGACGATCGAGAGCAGCACGTGGTGGCGTACGCCCGCCCGCTCCTCGGCGGTGAGCAGGTTGCGGGTGGTGGCCGCGAAGTACGCCACCGTCTCCGCCCGGTCGCTCGCCGGACCGTTGGTCGCGTCGACGACCGCGTCCACCCCGGCGAGGGCGTCGTCGAGCCCCGCGCCGGTCGTCAGGTCCACGCCGGACGAGCGGCTGATGCGTACGACGTCGTGCCCGTCCCGCTCCAGTGCGGCGACGGTCAGGGCCCCGATGTTTCCGGTCGCGCCGGCGACAGCGATGCGCATGGTGACCTCCCCATTCCAGTTGACCGGAAAGTATCATGGACTAAATGACTCCACAATGTCTTCGATAGACTCGGGGCTGTGAAGCTGCCTGTGAGTACGGAGTGGGTCCTGCACTGCGCCGCGACGCTGGCGCAGCTCGACCCGGGAGTCAGCGCGTCGGCGACGCAGCTCGCGCAGTACTACGACCTCCCGGCGGCCTATCTGACCAAGCAGCTCAAGGCGCTGGTCCGGGCCGGCGTGCTGGCCGCGACCAGCGGACCGCGGGGCGGCTTCCGGCTCGCGCGGCCCGCCGCCGAGATCACGCTCCTGCACATCGTCGAGGCCGTCGACGGCACGTCGTCGCCGTACGAGTGCCGGGAGATCCGCCAGCAGGGGCGGGGGGCCCTGCCGCCCGAGGACTGCCGGCGCACGTGTGTGCTCGCGGAGAAGATGGCCGAGGCGCACGAGGCGTGGCGCGCCAGCCTCGCCGGGGTCACCCTCGCCGAGATCGTCGCCTCCCTGCCCCCGTCCGCGCCGTCCCGCACCCGGCTGCGCCTGACGGGGACGGCGTAGTCCTCGGGCGCGGTCTCGCGTCGGGGGCGGTCAGACGGGCGTGACCAGGCGGGCGACCAGGTTCCGCCAGCCCGCCTCGACCCGCTGGGGATCGAGGCCGCGGTGGTGGACCAGGTAGGAGTACAGGCCGACGTCGAGGAAGCCCAGCAGCGTCTCGGTCAGCAGTTCGGTGTCGGCTCCGGGGACGGCCTCGCGCAGCAGGGCGTGCAGGTGGTCGCGCTTGACCTGCTGCGGTGAGGTGCCGTGGCACAGGACGGAGTCCGGGCGGGCGGCCAGGTACAGCTCGCCGTGACCGGCCCAGTGGCGCAGCGTGGCGAGCCCGAAGGCCTCGATCCGCTCGACGGCGGGCGCGCCGGGCCCGAGCGGCGGCGGACCCTCGCGCAGCGCCCGCCGGTAGGTCTCCTCGGTCTCCTCCAGCAGTGCCATGACCAGGCCCGTGCGGTTGCCGAAACGGCGGAAGACGGTGCCCTTGCCGACCCGCGCGCGGACGGCGACCGCCTCCATGGTCAGGCCCCCCACCCCCCGCTCGGCCACCAGTTCGGCGGCGGCGTGGAGGAGCCGGGCGCGGTTGCGGGCGGCGTCGGCGCGCACCGTCCCGCGCCGGCCGGCCGGGCGGGCGCCGTCGAGGACGAGCGCGTCGGAGGTCGTACGGTCGCGCAGGCCGCCCGGGTCGGGAGCGCCGGGCGACTGCGGTAAGGAAGGCGTCATGGGATCTCATCCTAGGGAGGCGGCCCGGCCGCGTCCCCGGCCCGCTGGTTAGGGTGGCGGGACAGGGCGGTCAGGCCGAAGTCGCAGACCAGACAGGGGAAACCATGAGCACTCCACGCCTGAGCAGTACGCCGTTGCCGGGGATCGGGGTGCGCTACGACCTCACCACGCGGGAGCGGCGGCGGGTGTCGGTCGTGGCGCACCGGGACGGGTCGCGGACGCTGAACGCCTACCGGCAGGACGATCCGGACGCGTGCGCGCTGTCGGTGCGGCTGACCGCGGGCGAGACGGCGGCGCTGATCGACGCCATGATGCCGACGCACCACAGCCCCAACCTGCTGTCCACCACCTCGCTCGGGCTGGTCGCCGAACGGGTCGAGCTGGCGGCCTCCTCGCACTGGAACGGGCGGCTGCTCGGGGAGACGCGGATGCGCACCGCGACGGGCGCCTCGATCGTGGCCGTGCTGCGACGGGCGGAGGCGATCCCGTCGCCCGCGCCGGACTTCCGGCTCGCGGGCGGGGACACCCTCATCGTGATCGGCACCCGTGAGGGTGTGGAGGCGGCCGCGGCGATTCTCGGGCGGGAGTGAGCCGTGCACTCGTCCGCGGTCTTCCTGATCGAGTTCGGCGCGATCATCCTCGGCCTGGGGCTGCTGGGCCGGTTCGCCGCCCGGTTCCGGCTGTCGCCGATCCCGCTCTACCTGCTGGCCGGGCTCGCCTTCGGCGAGGGCGGGCTGCTGCCGCTGGGCACCAGCGAGGAGTTCGTCGCCATCGGCGCCGAGATCGGCGTCATCCTGCTGCTGCTCATGCTGGGCCTCGAGTACACGGCCAGCGACCTGGTCTCCAACCTGCGCACCCAGTACCCGGCCGGCCTCGTGGACGCCGTGCTGAACGCGCTGCCCGGGGCCGCCATGGCGCTGCTGCTGGGCTGGGGGCCCGTGGCGGCCGTGGTGCTGGCGGGGGTGACCTGGATCTCCTCGTCCGGCGTGATCGCCAAGGTGCTGGGGGACCTCGGGCGGCTCGGCAACCGGGAGACGCCCGTCGTGCTCAGCATCCTCGTCCTCGAGGACCTGTCCATGGCCGTCTACCTGCCCATCCTCACCGCCCTGCTCGCCGGGTCGGGGCTGGCGGCCGGCAGTGTGACGCTGGCGGTCGCGCTCGGCGTCGCCGGGGCGGTGCTGTTCGTCGCGGTGCGCTACGGGCGCCACATCTCCCGTTTCGTCTCCAGCGACGACCCCGAGAAGCTGCTGCTGGTCGTGCTCGGGCTGACCCTTCTCGTCGCCGGGCTCGCGCAGCAGTTGCAGGTGTCGGCCGCGGTGGGCGCGTTCCTCGTGGGGATCGCGCTGTCCGGCGAGGCCGCCGAGGGGGCGCACAGTCTGCTGGCGCCGCTGCGGGACCTCTTCGCCGCCGTCTTCTTCGTCTTCTTCGGCCTGCACACCGACCCCGCCAGCATCCCGCCGGTCCTGCTGCCCGCGCTCGCGCTGGCCGTGGTCACCGCGCTGACGAAGATCGCCACCGGATACTGGGCCGCGCGCCGCGCCGGGATCTCCGCCAAGGGCCGGTGGCGGGCGGGCGGGACGCTCGTCGCCCGCGGCGAGTTCTCCATCGTCATCGCCGGGCTCGCCGTCACGGCGGGCATCGAGCCGTCCCTCGGCCCGCTGGCCACGGCGTACGTCCTGATCCTGGTGATCGTCGGACCGCTCACGGCGCGGTTCACCGAGCCGGTGGCCCTCCGTGTGACGGGCCGCCGCCGCGGGAACGGCCCGGGAATCGGCCCCGACCCCCGGCCGGAGGCGGCGCCGGACTCGCTGGCGGGCTCGGAGAAGTAGCCCCCTGCCGTCGCCGCCCCCCGGCCGTCTCACCCACGAGGACGCCCCATGACCCGACTCCCCCTCGCCCACCTCACCGGGGCGGCCCGGCCATGACCGACGACCTGCCCTTCGTGGACGAGCACACCGTGCTGGTCGCCGCCTCCCCCACCGCCGTGTGGCGGTCCCTCGCCCACGCCTACGGCGGCGGCTCACCCTCGTGGGAGGCATACGGCCGCCTGGTCGCCGCCGACCCCGGCAGGACCACCGGCGCGCCACTCGCCGAGGGTTCCACGCTCCCCGGTTTCGAGGTGACCGAGTCGGCCCCCGCCCGCCTGCTCCGCCTCACCGGCCGCCACCGGTACTCCCGCTACGCCCTCACCCTCACCCTGACCCCCCGCCCCACCGGCACCCTCCTCACGGCCCGCACCCACGCCTCCTTCCCGGGCGCCGCCGGCCGGACCTACCGCCGCCTCGTCATCGCGTCCGGCGCCCACAGGATCCTCATGACCCGCCGGCTCGGGGGCATACGACGCCGGGCCGAGTCGGAGGCGGCGATGTGATCACGCCGAGCGCTTGCGGGACGCCGTCTTCTTCGCCGGGGTCTTCTTCTGCGCGGTCTTCGACGTCCCCGCGGTCTTGGACGTGCCCGCGGTCTTGGACGTCCCCGCGGTCTTCGACGTGCCCGCCGTCTTCTTCGCGGCCGACGCCGACTTCGACGCCGTCTTCTTCGTGGACGCCGTCTTCTTCGCCGGGGTCCTGCCCGTCGTGGACGTCGACTTCTTGCCCGCCGGCTCCTTCGGGGTCGTCTCGCGCGGCGGGAGTCGTCTGACCTCCGCCTGCTCCTCGCCGCGGGACTCCCGCGCCGCCCGGACGCTGTTCTCCAGGGCCGCCATCAGGTCGAGCACCTTGCCGCCCTTCGCCGGCTCGGGGGTCTCCGGGGGCGCCTCGCCCGCGGCCTTCGCGGCGATGACCTCCTCGACGGCCTCGCGGTACTCGTCGTGCAGGTCCTCCAGGTCCACCTCGCCCAGCGTGTCCATCAGGGCGTCCGCGAGGTCCAGTTCCTTGTCGCGGACGGTGACGTCCGTGTCGGGGGCGACGCCCTCGGGGGCGCGCACCTCGTCGGGCCAGAGCAGGCCGTGCATCGCGATCGCCTCGCCGACCACCCGCAGCATGCCCAGCCGCTCCCGCCCGCGCAGCGCGAACTTGGCGATCGCCACCTTGTTGCTGCGCTTCAGCGCCTCCCGCAGCAGGGTGTACGGCTTGGCGGCCGGCGCGCCGCTCGCCGCCAGGTAGTACGCCGCGTCCATCTGCAGCGGGTCGATCCGGTCGGCCGGCACGAACGCGACGATCTCGATCGTCCTGGCGGTCGGCAGCGGCAGCTGCGCCAGGTCCTCGTCCGTGATCGGGATGATCGACCCGTCCGCGTCCTCGTACCCCTTGCCGATCTCCGCCTGGCTGACCTCGCGGTCCTCCAGTTCGCAGACCTTGCGGTAGCGGATCCGGCCGCCGTCCTCCGTGTGGATCTGGCGGAACGAGATCGAGTGGCTCTCCGTGGCGTTCACCAGCTTGATCGGGATGCTGACGAGGCCGAACGAGATGGCGCCGTTCCAGATGGATCGCACGGGCGGCATCCTTTCGCGCTGACCGGGGAGTCGCTTTACGGCGATATGTGACGATTTCTGTGATTCTCATCGTATGACGCCGATCACAGAGGTGGAGGGGCGACGGGTCGCGCTCAGCAATCTGGACAAGGTGCTGCACCCGGCGACCGGCTTCACCAAGGCCGAGCTGCTGCACTACTACGCGACCACCGCCGAGGTGCTGCTCCCCCATCTGCGGGACCGGCCGGTGTCCTTCCTGCGCTACCCGGACGGTCCCGACGGCCAGGTGTTCTTCACCAAGAACGTGCCGCCCGGTACGCCCGACTGGGTCACCACCGCCGAGGTCCCCCGGTCGGAGGGACCCTCCCGGATGGTCCTGGTGCAGGACCTGCCGAGCCTGATGTGGGCCGCCAACCTGGTCGCCGAGTTCCACACGCACCAGTGGCTCGCCGGCGCCCCGGAGATCGCCGACCGGCTGGTGTTCGACCTCGACCCGGGCGCCCCCGCGACGGTCGTGCAGTGCTGCGAGGTCGCCCTCTGGCTGCGCGAACGCCTCGCCGCGGACGGCATCGAGGCCCACCCCAAGACCTCCGGGTCCAAGGGGCTGCACCTGCTCGCGGCGGTCCGGCCCGCGCCCTCCTCCGACGTGACCGAGTACGCCAAGGCCCTCGCCGTCGAGGCGGAGCGGGCCATGCCCCGGCTGGTCGTCCACCGGATGACCAGGAGCCTGCGGCCCGGCAAGGTCTTCGTCGACTGGAGCCAGAACGCCGCCCGCAAGACCACCGCCGCCCCCTACACCCTGCGCGCCCGCCCCGAGCCCACCGTCTCCGCCCCCGTCACCTGGGACGAGGTCACCGCCTGCGGCGCCCCCGAACAGCTCGTGTTCACCGCCGCCGACCTCGGACCCCGCGTGCAGGACTACGGCGACCTGCTGGCCCCCCTCTTCGACCCCGACCGCGCCGGGCCGCTGCCCTGACCTCGGCGCGGCCCTTTCGTACGACCGCCGACCACCCCATCCCGAAGGAGTCCCATGGACGCGTCCCCGCCCTCCCCCCGATCCCACCGCACCCCCCGCCGCACCCTCCTCGCCGCCCTCACCGCCCTCGCCCTCGCCGCCGCCCCCTGGTCCGCCACCGCCGCGCCCGAACGGCCACCGGCACCCGGGGCGGCCGGCCCGCAGGTGATCCTCGACTGGAACCGCACCGCCGTCGCCACCATCAACACCGACGCCCGGCTGTACTCGGCGGAGCAGTTCCTCTGGCACGGCTTCGTCTCCGCCGCCGTCTACAACGCGGTGGTCGGCATCGAGGGCCGCTACACCCCGTACAAGTGGGACGTACGACGCCCTCACGGCGCCTCCGCCGAGGCCGCCGCCGCTGCCGCCGCGCACGAGGTGCTGCGGACGTACTTCCCGTCCTCCCGCAAGCGCCTCGACGCCGCCTATGCCGAGTCGCTGGCGAAGATCCCCGACGGGCGCGCCGAGGAGCGCGGCGTCGCCTTCGGGCGGCGGGCCGCCGAGCACGTCGTGCGGCTGCGCGCGGACGACGGGCGCGGGGCCCGGGTGACGTACGCCAAGGCCCCCGCCCCCGGCGTCTGGCGGCCCACCCCGCCGACCGAGGCGCCCTTCCACGCGCCGTGGCTGGCGAAGACGCGCCCCCTGCTGCTGGACTCCGCCGAGCGGGTGCTGCCCGCGGCCCCGCCCGCGCCGGCCTCCCGCCGGTACGCGCGGGATTTCGCCGAGATCAAGGCGATGGGCGGCAGGAGCGGCTCACTGCGCACGGCGTGGCAGACGGAGACGGCCCGCTTCTACGCCGACGTCCTGCCGGTGCAGCTCCAGGACGCCTACCGCGGCCACGTCGAGCGGCGCGGGCTGGACCTGGTGGACGCGGCCCGGCTGTTCGCCGCCGCCAACACGGCGACCGCCGACGCGTCGATCGCGGCGTGGAACGCCAAGTACACGCACGGGCAGTGGCGTCCCGTCACGGCGATCCGGCTGGCCGGCACGGACGGCAACCCGGCCACCGAGGCGGACCCGGAGTGGACGCCGCTGCTGCGCACGCCGCCGTACCCGGACTACGTCAGCGGGCACTGCACGGTGGACGGCGCCGCGGTGACGGTCCTGGACCGGCTGAGCGGCGGCGACCTCGACCTGCGGATCTCCTCGGCGGTGACGGGGACGACGCGGACGTACACGCGGGCCGCCGACTTCCGGCGGGACGTGATCAACGCCCGGGTGTGGGGCGGGGTCCACTTCCGGACCAGCGATGTCGTCGGCGACCGGCTCGGCAGGGACATCGGGGCGTTCACACTCGATCACTACTTCACACCGGTCGACCAGGAGGCCGACTGAAAGCACCGCTCACAGCCGCCTGCCACCCGCCACCCGCCACCCGCCACCCGCAGTCGCCTGCGGCGCACGGACGGCCGCTCTCACAGCCGCGCCCAGGTGTTCCGGTCACGGGCCAGCGCGTACAGGCCCTCCACGTCCGCCGGCTTGAGCACGCCCCCGAGCCGGGCGAGCCCCGCGAGGTCCGCGTCCTCCAGGACCCGCACCTCCCTCAGCGGCCCGGCCACCTCCAGCCGGGCCGCGGGACCCGCCAGCGCCAGCACCGGACGGACCTCGGCGGTCAGCGCGTACGAGGCCCGGTCGGCGTCCGCCCGCACCCGTCGCAGCAGCGGCCGCTCCTCCCTCCGCCCCAGCGCGGTCAGGCGCACCACCGGATCGGCGATCCGCACCCTGCGCCTGCGCGCGTACACCGCGTGCACGGCGAAGACCCCGCCCGGCCCGATCACCAGGTGGTGGACGCGGTCGCCGCCGGGCAGCGGGACCGAGTGCAGCGTGCGCCAGCCCGCGCCCTCCAGCCCGTCCAGCGCCTCCCCGACCGTCCGCTCGGCCTCCAGCGCCCGCCGCCGCGGGTCGGCGCCCAACCGGCCCACGGAACCGGCCGCTCCCAGCCCCCCGGGGTCGCGGTCGAGGGCGATCAGCAGGGCCTCGCCGGGCCGGTTGGGAGCCAGGTCGTCGTCGGGGTGGAGGCTGAGCCGGGCCAGTTCGGCGGGGGTCGGCACGGGCGGCGGGCCCACCGTCACCGGGCCCGCGACGAAGGGGCGCAGGGCGGTGAGGACGTCGTCCCTGCGGTCCTCGGCGATCAGGTGGACGCGGGCCGTCCCACGGTCGTACCAGGCGATGCTCCTGCCGTCCGTGAGACAGACGTACAGCCGCTCCCGGCCGGGCCCGAGGGCCGGGACGACGCGCAGTCCGGTCATGCGCCATCACCTCATGACCATGGGAACAGGCCGGGTGCTCCCGGAGCAAGAACCCGGCTGCTGGTGAGGAGTTGGGCGTACGGTTGGGGAGGCGCCGGTGGCTGCCCGCGGGAAGCGGCCCGACGTCCCCTCGCCGGAGCGCCCGTGGGACGAGATCGCGCCCGGGCCGTGGAGGGGCGGGCACGAGTGCGCGAGCCGGTCGGGCGGCCCGGAGTCCGCGGTGTACGGGACGAGGTCGATCTCGTGCAGACCCTGCTGCGGCTGCCGGGGCACGGGCCCGGTCCCGGCGTGGAGCACCAGGTGCGGCCCATCCTGGACGGGCCGCTCGACGGCGCCCGGCTCGCGGGCGTGATCCGGCTCGCGGAGGCCGCGCGCGAGGCGGTGGCCGCCGGCCGCAAGGTGCCGGTGCGCGGCTACCACGGCTACAACCGCTCCGGCCCGGTCGCGGCGCACGCCCTGATGCGCCAGGGGCGGTCGGCGGAGGCGGCCGTCCGGCTGATCCGGTCCCGCCGCTCGCCGTGGGCGCTGCACGACGACCTGTTCGTCGAGTACCTGCGGGCGGGGCTGCCGACGGCCCGGCTGCTGGAGGAACTGGCGGAGTGAGGCCCCGGCCTGCGGCCGTCCGGCCCGGGCGGCCGTCTCGGCAAGCAGCCGCTCCTCCCCATAGGCCGCCTCTCCCTGATGGCCCAGTGTGGAAGGCGGCGCCGACACCACCCTCCTAATGTGGCGATTGACCCACTTCACCCCCATTCATGGAGGTACCCCATGTCCCTGCGCGCCTCGCTCACCCGCCTCGCCATAGCGACCGCCGCCGGCGCCCTCGCCACCGCCGCCGCCGTCGTCCCCGCAGGCGCCCTCGGCACCGCCCCCGCGAACGACGAGTGGGGCGGCGACGGCGCCTCCGTCGTGTCCGGCGAGTACCAGCCCCAGGGCGGCGGCTTCGGCGGCGGAGGAGTCGGCGGCGGCGGAGGAGCCGGAGGCGACGGCTTCGGCGGTGGCAGCGGCGGCGCCGGCGGGAACGGCCTCGGCGGCGACGGACGCGACCCGCACGGCGGCGGCCACCACGACTCCCGCTACTACAAGGGCGTCGTCACCGCCCAGCGGCTGCTGCTGCGCAGCGCGCCGAACCGCGGCAGCCAGGTCATCCGGGCCGTGCACCGCGGCGACGTCGTCTCCATCTACTGCAAGGCGCCCGGCGAGACCGTCGACGGCAACCCGCTGTGGTACCTCCTCACGGACGGCACCTGGGCCTGGGGCGCGGCCCGCTACATCGACAACATCGGCCCGGCCCCGCGCTGGTGCTGAGCACAAGAGGAGAGCAAGACGTCATATTCCGCTAGGTTCCGGACATGATCGAGGCCGGAACCGGAACCGCCGTCGCCGCGCGGACGCCCGCTCCCCCGGCGCGCCTCCCCCGGCGCCGCGGCATCGAACTCACCCTCGTCCTGGCGGCCGTCCTGCTGTCGGTGTGCGGCTACTGCGCCGTCGGGCTCGCGCACGACGGCTCCCTCCCGCCCGGCGCCGCCGCCCACGGCGCCGGGCTGGGCGCGTTCGCGCTCCTCGCCCACCTCGCGGTCCGGATGCGCGCCCCGTACGCCGACCCGCTGCCGCTGCCCATCGGCGTGCTGCTCAACGGGCTCGGCCTGGTGCTGATCCACCGGCTGGACCTGGAGACGCCGGGCGACCGCGCGGCCCCGGCGCAGCTGGTCTGGTCGGCGTCCGGCGTGGTGCTGTGCGCCCTGGTCGTGGCCGCGCTGCGGGACCACCGCCTGCTGCGCCGCTACGCCTACGTCAGCGGCGCCGCGGCCCTGGTGCTGCTCACGCTGCCGATCCTGTTCCCCCCGGTGAACGGCGCCCGGATCTGGGTCCGCTTCGCCGGCCTCTCCCTCCAGCCGGGCGAGTTCGCGAAGGTGCTGCTGGCGGTGTTCTTCGCCGCGTACCTGGCCGCGAACCGCGGCGCGCTCGCCCACGCCGGCCGTCGCGTCCCGCGCCTGCGCCGGCTCCAGCTGCCCACCGGACGGGTCCTCGGCCCGATCGTCACCGTGTGGCTGGCGAGCGTCGGCGTGCTGGTCCTGGAACGGGACCTCGGCACGTCGCTGCTGTTCTTCGGCCTGTTCGTGGTGATGCTGTACGTCGCCACGGGCCGCACCGGCTGGATCGCCGTCGGCCTCGCGCTGGCCGCCTCCGGAGCGTGGGCGGTGGGCCGGCTGGAGCCGCACGTGCACGCCCGCATCCAGGACTGGCTGCACCCCTTCGCGTCCGTCGACGCCGGCCAGGGCCCCGGCCAGCTCGCGCAGTCGCTGTTCGCCTTCGCCGCGGGCGGGCTGACCGGCACCGGGCTCGGGCTCGGCGACTCGGAGCTGATCGGCTTCGCCGCGAAGTCCGACTTCATCCTGGCCACCGCCGGCGAGGAGCTGGGCCTGGCCGGGCTGGCCGCGGTCCTCGTGCTCTACGCCCTGCTGGTGGAGCGCGGCTTCCGGGCGGGCCTCGCCCTGCGCGACCCGTTCGGGCGGCTGCTCGCGGTGGGGCTCGCCTCGCTCGTGGCGCTCCAGGTGTTCGTCATCGCGGGCGGGGTGACCGGGCTGATCCCGCTGACCGGGATGGCGATGCCGTTCCTGGCGCGGGGCGGCTCCTCGGTGGTCGCCAACTGGGTGATCGTGGCGCTGCTGATCCGGGTGAGCGACGCGGCGCGCCGGGAGTACGACGGGCGGCTCGCCCCGTGAGCCGGCACATCCGGCACGCCGCCGCCTTCTGCGCGCTGCTGCTGGCGGCGCTGCTGGTCAACGCCGCCCGCGTCCAGATCGTCCAGGCCCCCGCCCACGACGCCAACCCGGCCAACCGGCGGGACACGATGGCCCGCTACCGCGAGCCGCGCGGCGACATCCTGGTGGAGGGCCGCCCGGTCACCGGCTCCCGCGACACCCGCGAGCATCTTCGCCACGAACGCACCTACACGGACGGGCCGCTGTACGCGCCGGTGACCGGGTTCGCCTCGCAGCTGTACGGCACGGCGTTCCTGGAGCGCACCGAGGACGCCCTGCTGTCCGGGGCCGACCCGGCACTCAGGCCGCTGCCGCTGTGGAACGACCTCACCCGCGCGCGCCCCTCGGGCGGCGACGTCGTCACCACCCTGCACGCGGCGGCGCAGCGCGCGGCCTTCACGGGGCTCGGCGACCGCAAGGGCGCGGTGGCGGCGGTGGAACCGGCGACGGGACGCGTCCTGGCGCTGGTGTCCACCCCGTCGTACGACCCCGGCGAGCTGTCGGGGAACGGACGGGCGGCGATGCGGGCCTGGGCGCGGCTGAACCGGGACCCGGACCGGCCGATGCTGAACCGGGCGACGCACCGGACGTATCCGCCGGGCTCGACGTTCAAGGTGGTCACCGCGGCGGCGGCGCTGGACGCGGGCGTCGTCCGCGACCTGGACGCCCCCACCCGCACCCCCGTCCCGTACACCCTGCCCGGCACCGCCACGGCCCTGCGCGACAAGGCCCGGGAGTGCCGCGACGCCTCCCTGCGCGAGGCGTTCGAGCGGTCCTGCAACACGGTGTTCGCCAAGCTCGGCGTGGACGTCGGGGTGGAGCGGATGACCGCCGCCGCGCACGCCTTCGGCTTCAACGACCCCGATCCGCGCATCCCCTACCCGGTGGCGACGAGCACCTTCGACACCTCGGTGGACCGGGCCCAGCTGGCGCTGTCGTCGATCGGCCAGTTCAACACGCGGGCGACGCCCTTGCAGATGGCGACGGTCGCGGCCGCCGTCGCGGGCGGCGGGCTGGTGCGCGAGCCGTACCTGGTGGAGCGCCGTACGACGGCCCGCGGGGCCACCGTCTCCTCGGCGGGCGCCCTGCCCGCGCGGTGGGCGATGTCGCCGTCGACGGCGCTGCGGCTGCGGCAGCTGATGCGGGACGTGGTGGAGCGGGGCACCGGCCGGGGCGCGGCGATTCCCGGCGCGGTCGTCGGCGGCAAGACCGGCACCGCGCAGCACGGGGTCGGCAACTCCGGGACGCCGTACGCCTGGTTCGTGTCCTGGGCGCAGCGGGAGGGCGATCCGGAGCCGCGGGTGGCGGTCGCGGTGGTGGTGGAGGACGCTGCGGCGGACCGCGGCGACATCACCGGCGGCGGGGTGGCCGCGCCGGTCGCCCGGGCGGTGATGGCGGCGGTTCTCGGCCAGTGAGACGGGGGGTGCCGGGCGAGGGCGCGCCGACCTACCGTTCGGTCATGACCGATCCCACCGCGTACGAACTCGCCCAGGTCAACATCGCCCGTCTCAAGGCCCCGCTGGACTCACCGCAGTTGAAGGATTTCGTGGACGCGCTCGACCCGGTGAACGCCGACGCCGACGCGGCCGACGGCTTCGTGTGGCGGCTGAAGGGCGACTCCGGCAACGCGACCGACGTGCCCGTGTTCGGGGACTCCTGGCTGATCGTCAACCTGACGGTGTGGCGGGACCCCAACGCCCTGACGGCGTACATGTACCAGGGCCGGCACCGGGAGATGCTGGCCCGGCGCCGGGAGTGGTTCGAACGGCTGGAGGAGGCGGTGACCGCGCTGTGGTGGGTGCCGGCCGGTCACCGTCCGACCGTCGCCGAGGCCGAGGCGCGGCTGCTGCACCTGCGCACCAACGGGCCGACGCCGTACGCCTTCACGCTGCGCACCTCCTTCCCGCCCGAGGGGACCGCGCCGGTGACCGGCGAGGTGGCGGAGGACCTGGGCTGCCCGGTCTGACCGGCGCGCCCTACCCCTGCCCGCCGCCCGCACCGTCCTCGCTCGCCGCTCCGTCCTCGCCCGCCGCTCCGTCCTCGATCGCCCGGCTCACCTCGGCGACGCGGTCGCGCTCCTCGGCGGCGAAGCGTTCGGCGTCCAGCCGCTCGGCGACCTCCTCGTCCTGCGCCATCAGCAGGTCGAGGCTCGCGTCGCCGAGCTCGAGGACGCCCATGTCGACGTAGGCCTGCTGGAGGCGCGGCCCCCACAGGCCGATGTCCCTGACGCAGGGGACGATGCGGCTGAAGAGCAGCTTGCGGAACAGGGCGAGGAACTCGGAGCGCTCGGTGAACTCCACCGCCTCGGCCCGCGGCACGCCGAAGTTCTCCAGCACCGCGACGTCGCGCAGCCGGTCGCGCATCAGGTGGCAGCCCTCGATGACGAACTCCTCGCGCTCGCGCAGTTCGGCGTCGGTGAGCTGCCGGTAGTAGTCGCGCAGGGCCATCCGCCCGAAGGCGACGTGGCGGGCCTCGTCCTGCATGACGTAGGCGAGGATCTGCTTGGGCAGGGGCTTGTTCGTGGTGTCCCGGATCATGCCGAAGGCGGCGAGCGCCAGGCCCTCGATCAGCACCTGCATGCCGAGGTAGGGCATGTCCCAGCGGCTGTCGCGGAGGGTGTCGCCCAGCAGGGCCCGAAGGTTGTCGTCGACCGGGTAGAGCATCCCGAGCTTCTCGTGCAGGAAGCGGCCGTAGATCTCGGCGTGCCGGGCCTCGTCCATGGTCTGGGTGGCCGAGTAGAACTTGGCGTCGAGGTCGGGCACGGACTCCACGATGCGGGCGGCGCAGACCATGGCGCCCTGCTCGCCGTGCAGGAACTGGCTGAACTGCCAGGCGGCGAGGTGCCGGCGCAGCTCGCCCCGGTCACGCTCGCCGAGCTTCGCCCAGTACTTGGTGCCGTACAGGGAGAGGTACTCGTCGGGGGTGCCGAGCGGGTCGTGCGGATCGACCTCGAGGTCCCAGTCGATCCGTCTGCGCCCGTCCCACTGCTTGTCCTTGCCCTTCTGGTACAGGGCCAGCAGACGGTCGCGGCCGTCGTCGTACTCCCAGGAGAACCGGGCCGCGCCGGACGCGGGCACCTGCCAGTCGGGACCGTCCGGATCCATCGCGTACAGGTCGAAGGTCGGCATGTTTCGCAGATTCACATGTGGTAGACGGCGGGTCAACAAGTTGCGCACGGGGGATTGACGGGCTTGCTGACAGGCAGTCTCATAAGGAGTGACCGCGGGTAACCCGAACGCGTCCCGCACCGCCCCCGAAAGCCCCCGCACGACGAGGTGGACAGCCCATGACGACCCTGACGGATGCCGACGCGCTCTCCGGCCTGCGTGACGCGCTCGGTCTGCTCAAGGACCGCGAGCAGGTGGCCGAGCGACTGCTCGACTCGTCCGCCAAGCACTCCTTCGACCCCGACAAGGAACTGGACTGGGACGCGCCCTTCGAGGAGGGCAAGTGGTTCTGGCCGCCGGAGCTGGTGTCGCTGTACGACACCCCGATGTGGAAGAAGATGAGCGAGGAGCAGCGGATCCTGCTCTCCCGGCACGAGGCCGCCGCGCTCGCCTCGCTCGGCATCTGGTTCGAGCTGATCCTGATGCAGCTGCTGGTCCGGCACGTCTACGACAAGTCGGCGACCAGCGCCCACGTCAGGTACGCGCTGACCGAGATCGAGGACGAGTGCCGGCACTCCAAGATGTTCGCGCGGCTGATCTCGCGCAGCGAAACGCCCTGGTACCCGGTGAGCCGCACCCATCAGCAGCTCGGCCGGCTGTTCAAGACCATCTCCACCACGCCCGGCTCCTTCACCGCCACGCTCCTCGGCGAGGAGGTGCTCGACTGGATGCAGCGGCTGACCTTCCCGGACGAGCGGGTCCAGACGCTGATCCGCGGGGTCACCCGCATCCACGTCGTGGAGGAGGCCCGCCACGTCCGGTACGCCCGTGAGGAGCTGCGCCGTCAGATGCTGACGGCGCCGAGGTGGTCGCAGGAGTTCACCCGCGTCACCTCCGGGGAGTTCGCGCGCGTCTTCTCGGTCGCGTTCGTCAACCCCGAGGTGTACACGAACGTCGGCCTGGACAAGCGCGAGGCGATGGCCCAGGTCAAGGCCAGCGGCCACCGCCGGGAGGTCATGCAGACCGGGTCCAAGCGCCTGACCGACTTCCTGGACGACATCGGCGTGCTGCGCGGGGTCGGGCGACGGCTGTGGAAGTCGTCGGGGCTGCTGGCCTGAACGCGCCGCACGGGGGCGTCCTGTGGACGGCCGGTGGAGGACCTGCGGACGGACGTGCGGTTACGCTGCCGCCCATGACCCCGCAGGTCCCCACCCCCGCCTACCGCCGGCTCAGCGTCGAGGAGCGGCGCAGCCAGCTGCTCGACGCGGCACTCGGCCTCTTCGCGCACCGCGCGCCCGAGGAGGTCTCGCTGGACGACGTGGCGGAGGCGGCCGGGGTGTCCCGGCCGCTGGTGTACCGGTACTTCCCGGGCGGCAAGCAGCAGCTGTACGAGGCCGCGCTGCGCTCGGCGGCCGAGGAGCTGCGGCAGTGCTTCGACGAGCCCCGGATCGGGCCGCTGCTGCCCCGGCTGCACCGGGCGCTGGACCGCTATCTCGCCTTCGTCGACGGGCACGACACCGGTTTCGCCGCGCTGCTCCAGGGCGGCAGCGTGGTGGAGACGTCCCGGACGACCGCCATCGTGGACGGCGTGCGGCGGGCCGCCGCCGACCACATCATGAGCCACCTCGGCGTCGCCGACCCCGGCCCCCGGCTGCGGATGACGGTCAGGATGTGGATCACGGCGGTGGAGGCCGCCTCGCTGATCTGGCTGGACGAGAACAAACAACCGCCGCTGGAGGAGCTGCGGGACTGGCTGGTGGAGCAGTTCGTCGCGGTCCTGTCGGTGACGGCCCGCCGGGACCCCGCGACGGCGGCGGTGGTGCACGCCCTCGCCACGGAGGATGGCTGAGACTGGAGGGGTGAAGAGCGAAGACACCCCGTTCGAGGGCGGCCCGATGGACGGCCGGGTGCTGCCCGTGCTGCTGGGCATCACCGGGCACCCTCCCAAGACGTACCGCATCCCCGTCCCCGACCCGGCCGGCGGTCCGCCCACGGTCCTGGTCTACCGCCGCGTCTCCCTCGGCCAGGGCCGGCTGACCCGCCGCTGGAAGTACGTCCACGACCCGGAGGGCGAGACGGGCCGCCGCCGGAACCGGCCCTGGCGTTAGATCCCCGGGCGCGGGGCGCGCGGGCCACGGCGACCCGCCCCGCTGCGAGGTTCCCCACGCGGGGACACCGCCCTCGGCCGGATCGGCCCGTGCCCACCCGTCCGTCTCGTCCCGCCGCCACGCCGCCCGGCAAGTCGGACGACGCCCACGGGTGACCCCCTTACGCCATCCCGCGCACACCCGCCGCGCGGACCCGCCCGGGCGGCCGCATGCTCGCGGTGCGGAGCGGACCGTCCGCGTCGCACCGGAGGTGATGTCGTGTCAGGAAGGCTTCTGCGACTGGCCTGTACGGCGACCCTGGCCGCCCAGGCCGTGCTCGTGCCGCTGCCCGCCGCAGCCGCCCCCGAACCGGGCGGGCGGCCGGTCGCCGCGCTGCTGACGGACCTTCAGCGGCTGTACCGGGACGCCGAGAAGGCGACCGAGACGTTCAACGCCACCGAGGAGCGGCTGAAGCGGCAGCGCGCCGAGGTCGCCCGGCTCGACCGCGCGCTGGCCCGCGCCCGGCTCGCCCTGCACGACAGCCGGGGGGCTGCGGGCCGGCTCGCCCGCCAGCAGTACCAGGGCAGCACCGACATCTCCCCGTACGTCCGCCTGCTGCTCGCCCGCGATCCGCAGCACGCCCTCGACCAGGGCCATGTCATCGGGCGGCTGGCGCGGGGGCGGGCCGCGACGGTGCGGGAGCTGTCCGACGGTGAGCGCCGCGCCGACGCCCTGGCCCGCCGCGCCCGCGCCGCCCTCGACCGGCAGCTCACCCTCGCCGAACGGCACCGCAGGGCGAAGGACGACGTGCGCGACCGGCTGAACGCCGTCCAGCGCACGCTCGCCTCCCTGAGCGCCGAACAGCTCACCGCGCTGGCCGAGTTCGAGCGCAAGGGCATCGCGAGGGCGCAGCGCCGGTTCATGGCGTCCGGCGCGGTCGGCCGTACCGCCCGCACGCCCTCGCGGGCCGGGGAGCGGGCGCTGCGGCACGCGGTGCGCCAGCTGGGGAAGCCGTACGCCTGGGGCGCGGAGGGTCCGGCGTCGTACGACTGCTCGGGGCTCACCCAGCGGGCCTGGGAGCGGGCCGGGACGCCGATCCCGCGTACCAGCCAGGAGCAGTGGGCCCGGCTGACGCGCGTCCCGCTGGAAGAGCTGCGCCCCGGCGACCTGGTCGTGTACTTCCCCGAGGCCACCCATGTCGCCCTCTACCTCGGCGACGGCCTGGTGGTGCACGCCCCGCGCCCGGGCGCCCGCGTCAAGGTCTCCCCCGTCGCCGCCAACCCGGTCCTCGGCGCCGTGCGCCCGGACCCGGACGCCGCACCGCTGCCGCGCTACACGCCGCCGGAGCTGCCCGAGGGCGCCCGGGCCGGCTCGGACGAGGGGTACGCCGCTCCCGCGGCGGACGCCCCGGGCGAGGGCCGGACGGCGGACGCCCCGCGCGCGGATCAGGCGCCGGACGCGCCCGAGACCTCCATGAGGTAGGCCTCGGTCTTCTGCGGGTCGTAGAAGTACTCCTCGAAGTCCGCGGGGTTGTTGAACCCGTTGGCGAAACGGTCCGCCACCGGCTGGAGCTGCCCGGCCGCGCCGATCAGGTTCAGCACGTGCTCGGGCGGCGGCGCGAGCATGGCGTTGGTCCACTTGGTGACGTGCTGGGCCGTCTGCCAGTAGCGGTCGAAGGTCTGCTGCATCCATGCCTCGTCGAACGGCTTGTCACCGTGCTCCAGGATCGAGGCGAGGTAGGTGGCGGCGCACTTGGACGCCGAGTTGGAGCCCTGCCCGGTGATCGGGTCGTTGGCGACGACCACGTCGGCGACGCCGAGGACCAGGCCGCCGCCGGGCAGCCGGCCGATGGGGTTGCGCACGGTCGGGGCGTAGCGGCCGGACAACGTGCCGCCCGCGTCGGTCAGTTCGACCTTGGTGGCCCGCGCGTACTCCCAGGGGAGGAACTTCTCCATGAGTTCCAGGGTCAGGGAGAGGTGTTCGGCGGGGTCCTTGACGCCGTTGAAGACGTCCAGCGGGCCGCCGGGTATGCCCTCCCAGAACAGGATGTCGGCGCGTCCCGAGGTGGTGAACGTCGGCATGATGAACATCTCGCCGACGCCCGGCACCAGGTTGCAGCGGACCGCCTCCATGTCCGGGTGCTCCGGACGCGGGCCCAGCCCGTGGACGTAGGCCACCGCGAGGGCGCGCTGCGGCTCGCTGTACGGGGAGCGGGAGGCGTCCCGGCCGAACATCTGCACGAGCTCGCCCTTGCCCGCGGAGACGAGCACCAGGTCGTACGCGCGGGAGAAGTAGTCCAGGTCGCCGACCGCCGCGCCGTGGATGACCAACTGGCCGCCGCGCTGCGCGAACGTCTCCATCCAGCCGGCCATCTTCACCCGCTGGTCCACGGACTGGGCGAACCCGTCGAGCCGCCCCACCCAGTCGATCGCGCGCTGCGTCGGCCCGGGGTCGTGCGAGCCGGGCGCGGCGACCGAGACGCCGAGGCCCTCGATCTTCGGGGCCTGCGACTCCCAGAAGTTGAGCTGGAGGTCGCGCTCGTGCTGCAGCGCCGTGTGGAACATGCACTGCGTCGACATGACCCGGCCCGAGCGGATCTCGTCCGCGGTCCGGTTCGACATCAGGGTGACCTCGTACCCGTGCGACTGGAGGCCGAGGGCGAGCTGGAGACCGGACTGGCCGGCTCCGACGACGAGTATCTTCCGCATGACGGGCTGTCTCCTACTCGGGGGTTTCGTCGAGCGCGTGGCCCACCAGGGCCAGGAGGGTCTCGATCACGGAGATCCGGCGGCGCGCATCCATGATCATTACAGGTATGTGCTTCGGGATCGTCAACGCCTCCCGCACATCCTCCGGCTCGAACAGCTCACTGCCGTCGAAGTGGTTGACCGCCACGACGTACGGCAGGCCGCAGCTCTCGAAGTAGTCGAGCGCCGGGAAGCAGTCCTTCAGCCGCCGGGTGTCGGCCATCACGACGGCGCCGATCGCGCCGCGCACCAGGTCGTCCCACATGAACCAGAACCGCTGCTGGCCCGGCGTGCCGAACAGGTACAGCACCAGGTCGTCGTCGAGCGTGATGCGGCCGAAGTCCATGGCCACCGTGGTGGTCAGTTTCTCCGGCGTGGCGCTCAGGTCGTCGGTCTCCTCGCTCGCCTCGGTCATCAGCGCCTCGGTCTGCAGGGGCGTGATCTCCGAGACGGCGGTGACCAGCGTGGTCTTGCCGACGCCGAAGCCGCCCGCCACCACGACCTTGGTGGCGATCGGCGCCCGGGTGCGGTCCGTCTGCCAGGACTTGAGATCCTCGTCGGGCTCGGCGACGAGGGGGGAGACGCCCCGAGCGGCGTCAGAGACGACGGAGTCCACTCAGCACCCTTTCCAGCAGCGCGCGGTCGGGCCGGCCCGTGCCGTGCCCGGTTCCCGTGCCGTACACACGGATCTTTCCCTGGTCCGCCAGGTCGCTCAGCAGCACCCGGACCACGCCGAGCGGCATCTTCAGCAGCGCGGCGATCTCGGCCACCGTGCGCATACGGCGGCACAGTTCGACGATGGCCCGCATCTCCGGCATCACCCGGCTGGAGAGCGAGCCGTTGGTCAGCTCCTTGCGCTCCTCGGGCGCCTCCAGCTCGGCCGTGGTCGCCACGAAGGTCTCCACCAGCAGGACGTGCCCGAAGCGGGTACGGCCCCCGGTGAGCGAGTAGGGGCGCACCCGGGCGGCCCTGCGGTCGCCGCCGCGCACCGGCAGCTGCTGTTTCGGCTTTCCGGGCCTGCTGCTGCTCATCGGGCACTCCCCGCCGAGTCGGACTCCAGTGATTTCCGCAGCTCACTGCGGAGTTCGGGCGTCAGCACATGCCCGGCGCGGCCCACGAACAGCGCCATGTGGTACGCGACCACACTCATGTCGCAGTCGGCGGAGCCGTACACGCCGAGCAGCGAGCCGTCGCTGATCGACATCACGAACAGGCTGCCCTCGTCCATCGCGACCATGGTGTGCTTCACGCCGCCGAACTCCAGCAGCTTGGCGGCGCCGATGGTCAGGCTGCCGATGCCGGAGACGAGCGTGGCGAGGTCCGCGGAGGAGCCGCGCGGGCCGGCGTTCCTGCCGTCCCGGGCCCGGCGTGCCTCCTCGTGCCGCCCTGGGTCGGACGAGAGGAGCAGCAGCCCGTCGGAGGAGACGACGGCGACCGAGAGGATGCCGGGCACCTCCTCGACGAGGTTGGTCAGCAGCCAGTGCAGATTGCGGGCCTCACTGCTCAGTCCGAAGGTACTGGGCGCGGTCAACTGCTTGCCTCCTCGACTGTGCCCCCCGTGGCTTCTTCGCTCCGTGCTGGTCGTGCGTGCGGCGCCCGGTCCGTGCGCCGCTCGGCGAATTCCGCCTCGACGTCCCGGCGGCCGGCCTGCGCCCCCTGGTGGAATCCCCCCAGCCGGCGGCGCAGCGCCTCGGCGTCGACGCCCCCGCCGTGCGCACGGGGCGCCGCGGCGGGCGCGGTGATCTTCGGGGTGCGCTTGGGCAGCCCCTTGTCGGTGACGCGTTCCTCCCCCTCGTCGGGGGTGCGCTCGTGGGCGTCGGGACCGATGGCGTAGGGGTCCTGCCCGTCGCCGGGCGCGGCGGCCGGGGCGTGCGCTGCCGCCGGGGCGGGCTCCGGGTCCGGCTCGGTCGCGGGCGGCGCGGAGTCCGTCCCGGAGGCGCGCTCCGGCGCGGACGCGGTGTCCCGCTCGGCGGCCGGCTCCGGACCGGTTCCGGGGTCCGACGCCACCTCCGGGAGCAGCAGCTCCATCGTCGTCTCGGCGGGGCGTTCGGCGGGCTCGGCCGCCGTGTCCTCGGCGGACTTCGCCGTCACGGCCTCGGCGGATTCCCCGTCCTGCGCCTCCGCGTTCCCGGCCGCCTCAGCCGCCGCGGACTCCGGTGCTGCGGAGTCCCGGGCCGACCGCTCGCGTACGGCCTTCTCCGCCAGCGCGACCAGCGGGTCGCCGTCCTTCGGCCGCCCCGTCAGCACGTTGGAGTTGGCCTCCGCGTCGGCGCCGGGCAGCGAGAAGGACTGCGTGCCGGAGGACGGCTGCGAGGCCGACGGGACCGCGGCGGGCGTCCCCTCGGTGAGCAGGGAGCGCGGCAGGACGACGACGGCCGCGACCCCGCCCTGCTTCTGCTCGCGCAGCTGCACCCGCACCCCGTGCCGGTGGGCGAGCCGCGCGACGACGTAGAGGCCGAGCCCGAGCCCGTCCTCGGCCTCGTGGTCGTAGGGCGCGTCGGGGTCGAAGTCGGCGAGGCGGGCGTTGAGCCGGGTCATCCGCTCGTCGGTCATGCCGATGCCCTCGTCCTGGACGGAGAGCATGACCTCGCCGTTCTCCAGCAGCCAGCCGGAGACCTCGACGGGCAGGTCGGGCGGGGAGAAGGAGGTGGCGTTCTCCAGCAGCTCGGCCAGCAGGTGGCTGAGGTCGTCGGCGGCGAACCCGGCGATGTGCGCGTGCGGCGGCAGCGCTGCGATCCGCACCCGCTCGTACCGCTCGATCTCGCTGACGGCGGCCCGCACGACGTCGACCAGCGGGACGGGCCCGGCGTGGTGCTGACCGTGCTCGGTGCCGGCCAGCACGAGCAGGTTCTCGCTGTGCCGGCGCATGACGGTGGCGAAGTGGTCCAGCTTGAACAGCGTGGCGAGCCGCTCGGGGTCCTGCTCGCGCTCCTCCAGGCCCTCGATGACGGCGAGCTGCCGTTCGACCAGGCCCAGGGTGCGCAGGGCGAGGTTGACGAAGGTGCCGCCGATGCTCTCCCGCAGCCGTTCCAGGTGGGCGGTGGCTTCGGCGAGTTCGTCGCGCAGCTCCTCGCGGGCGTCGGCCATCTTCTGCCGCTGGCCGACCAGGTGCTTGCGGTCGGCCTCCAGCGTGTTGACCCGCTCCTGGAGGGCGACGGCCTGCGCGTGCAGGGCGTTGACGGAGCGGACGACCTGGGCGAACTCGTCGTTGCGGCCGGTGAAGCGGACCGGTTCCTCGGCGGCCGGGTGTTCGGCGCCGGCCAGCCGGGCGGAGCCCAGGCGCAGCACCGCGAGCGGGCGGGTGAGGCTGCGGGCCATGCCGGTGGCGACGCCGACGGCGAGCAGCATCAGGGCGCCGAGGACGGCGATGCGGATCTCCAGCGCGGTGACGTCGTCGTCGCGCAGCTGCTCCAGGGCGTCGGTGCGGCGCTCGTACAGGGAGGACTCCGCGCCGCGCATGAGGTCGACGCGGGCGGAGAGGGCGGCGTCCAGCTTGCCGGTGTCGGTGCCGAGTTCGTCGTCGGTGAGGGCGGGCTGGTCGGTGAGGGCGGCGAGGTACTTCTCGGCGCTGTTGACCTCGGGGCCGGTGACCGTGGAGTCGTAGGTGGTGCGGGCGGCCTTGGTCGCGGTGTCGGCGAAGCCGGCGAGGGCCGCGTCGGACCGCAGCCGGGCCTGCTGGGCGGCGGCGGTGAGCAGGGCGCGCTGCTTGGCGTCGGCGTCCGAGGTGGAGGCGACCTCGGTGGGCAGGCCGGTGACCGGGTCGATGACCGTCTCGGTGCCGCGCGGGACGCCGAGGGCGGCCAGCAGCAGGCCCCGGGCCGCGGCGGCCTGCTGGACGGCCGTGTCCAGCTCGGCGAGGGCGTACGCGCCGGCGCCGGCGCGGGGCGGCAGCCGCTCGGCGAGGTCCTCCGCGAGGCGGTGCAGCTCGGCGATGGCGTCCGAGTAGGCCTCGTGCGCCTCCAGAGCACTGCTCTTGCCGGTGAGCGCCGCTCTGCGCACGGCCGCGATGCCGTCGAGGTCGGAGCGCAGCGCGGCGGGCGTGTCGGTGTCGGCGCGCAGCTCCTCGACCTGCCGGTCCACCCGGGCGCTGCGCTCCTCGGAGGGCGCCTTGTCCTTGGGGCGGCCGGCGGCGATGTACGGGGTGACCTCGTCGCGCTCGTCGGCGAGGGAGTGCGCGAGGACGAGGGCGTCCTGCGTCTGCTCCGCCAGCGTCACCAGGTCCTGGCTGTCGCTCAGCTGCCCGGAGGCGGCGATCACCGAGGGCGCTCCCGCCCCGGCGATGGCGGCGGCCACGACGGCGACGGCCACGATCAGCCGGTTGCGTACGTGGGTCGGACGGCCCTTGCCGACCGGGGTGCTCTCGGCGCCCCCTTCGGAGGCCGCCTGCTTGCCTGTGCGCCGAGGCCGCGTCTTCTGCACCGGTGCTCGCATTCCTGACTCGTGTACCCATGGGCCCGGGTGACGTTCCGTCAACTGGTGTGCGCACCCGGTGCGGTTCCGGTCCCCGACCCTCCCAGTGCCGGTGGTCAGGGGTCGCACATCGCCCGACCCGCCACCCGAAGGAGTGAACATCCTCGGGGAGTTGGCGGGCAAGTTCCTCCGGCGTGTGCCAGGGCGCGGCGCGGCGAGCCGGTTGGACGTGGGCGGCGGGCTTTGGCAGTATTCGCCGCCACGCTTTCCCGGAGTGCTCCATTCCGACCCAAAACCGGCGACTGACCTGCGGGTGTGCAGCGTTTCCGTGACGACCGGCACCTGTTCGCGGGCGGTGTGAAGGGCTCGTGCAGACTGGCCGGATGCGCACGGAACTTGTCTCGGAGCCCGGCGACCCGCAGTACCCCAACGAGGACTTCGCCGGTGTCGGACTGCCCGCCTCCGGGCAGGGCGGTTCCCTGGTACTGCTGGACGGGGTGACCCCGCCGAGTGGCGGGACGGGCTGTCTGCATTCCGTTCCCTGGTACACGGCCAGGCTCGGCGGAGCGCTGACCGAACTGACCGTTTCCCTCCCGGATGTTCCGCTGGCCGAGGCCCTGGCGCGGGCGATCGCCCGTACCGCGGCGGCGCACGCGGACGACTGTGACCTTTCTCACCCCCGCACTCCGCAGGCAACCGTCGCCGTGGCCCGCTGGTCCCCGGCGGCCGTCGAGTACCTGGTCCTGTCCGACTCCGTCCTGCTGGTCCGCGCCCCCGACGGCACGGTCACCCCGTACCTCGACGACCGGCTGGCCCGGCTGCCGCGCGCCGCCCTGGCCACCGACGCCCTGGTCGACGCCACCCTGCGCAACAGGGAGGGCGGCTTCTTCACGGCGGCGGCGGATCCGGCCGTGGCGGCGCGGGCGGTGACGGGAACCCTGCCGCGCGCGGAGGTGACGGCGCTGGCGGCGCTCACGGACGGGGCGGCGCGGTGGACGGAGACGTTCGGGGAGGGCGACTGGACGGACCTGTTCGCCTTCCTGGAGAAGCGGGGCGCGCAGGCGCTGGTGGACCGGGTCCGCGCGCTGGAGCGGGCCGACCGCGGGACCCGCGTGCGCCTCGGGCGCGGCAAGACCCACGACGACGCGACGGCGGCGCTGGTCCACCTGTGAGGCGCACCCTCCGGTGAGCCCCGCCTCCCGGTGAGCCCCCGCGCCCCGACGGGTCCCGCCGCCCGGTGCGTCCCGCCTCCGGGTCGCCCCCTATGTCCCCTGCGTCACTTCTCCATGCCCACGTTCAGCTGGTGGAGCAGCCGGGCCAGCTCGGCGACCTCGCGGCGGTCCCAGTCGGCGAGCTGGCTGACGTACCGGGCACGGCGGGCCTCGCGGACGCGCTGGACGCGGGTGCGGCCCTCGTCGGTGAGGCGCACCAGGGACGCGCGCCCGTCGGCGGGGTCGGGTTCGCGCGCCACCAGGCCCAGCTCCTCCAGGGCGCGCAGCTGCCGGGACATGGTGGCCTTGCCGATGCCGATGTAGGCGGCCAGTTCGGTGGCCCGCTGCCGGCCGCACTCGTCCAGCCGCACCAGCAGCCCGTACGCGGCGCTCTCCAGGTCCGGGTGGACCGCGCGGGCCATCTCGCCCTGGTTGGCCCGCACCCGGCGCATGAAGACGGTCAGTTCCCGCTCCAGGGAGAGGAACTCCGGGTCCACACCGCCCGGCAGGCCGCCGTTCTGGTCCTCGCGCACGTCAGCACCCCTGCTCCGGTTTTCCCGCTGCTGAAAGTTCTCGTCAATGCCCCGCGTCGCCGCAGCTCCGCCAGTATTTCGCAGGCGTAGACCAACGGCGGCCACCGGCGCCCCTTCCCGGCGGCCCTCTCCGCGCGTAGCGTCACGACCGGGCCGCATAGGCATGTACACGACACTAATCGAGTACGGACGGCCGTACGCGCACGACCGTCACCCCAACGGCCCGCACTCCCCTGCTCCCCCCACCGCGCACCACCGAGTCCACGGAGGCACGCTGATGCCCGTGCACAGACCCGGAACCACCCGCTCCCGCCGCCTCGCCCTCGCCGGGGCCCTGCTCGCCGCCCTCTGCCTCGTCCCCGCCGTCCTGTCCGCCCCGGCAGCGGCCGACGCCGACGACGTCCCCGCCCGCGGCACCGCGTACATGGGCATGGGCGTGCTCGCCCACGACGGAAGGCACGGTCTCCCCACCACCAGGGCCGTCCAGACCGAGGGCGTCGACGTCAGCGGCCACCAGGGCAACGTCGCCTGGACGACCCTGTGGAACAGCGGCGTCCGCTGGGCCTACGTCAAGGCCACCGAGGGGACGTACTTCAAGAACGGGTACTTCGCCCAGCAGTACAACGGCTCCTACAACGTCGGCATGATCCGGGGCTCGTACCACTTCGCCACCCCCGACACCACGACCGGCGCCGCCCAGGCCCACTACTTCGTCGACAACGGCGGCGGCTGGTCCCGCGACGGCCGCACCCTGCCCGGCGCGCTCGACATCGAGTGGAACCCGTACGGCGCCGCCTGCTACGGCAAGACCCAGGCGCAGATGGTCGCCTGGATCCGTGACTTCCTGAACACCTACAAGGCCCGCACCGGCCGCGACGCGGTGATCTACACCGCCACGAGCTGGTGGACCCAGTGCACCGGCAACTACTCGGGATTCGGCGCCACCAACCCCCTGTGGATCGCCCGCTACGCCTCCACCGTGGGCACGCTGCCGGCCGGATGGGCGTACTACACGATGTGGCAGTACACCTCGACCGGGCCGACGGTGGGCGACCACGACAAGTTCAACGGCGCCCTGGACCGGGTGCAGGCGCTCGCCTACGGCTGATGCCCGGGAGGTGAGCGGGGCCCGGTTCTCCCGCGCGGGAGAACCGGGCCCCGCAGCCGTCACGCCGCGACCGGCACCTCGGTGGTCGTGGTCGCCGGGGTCAGTGCCAGGTCCAGGACCTGGCGGACGTCGGTGACCGTGTGGACGTCGAGCTTCTCCAGGACCTCCGCGGGCACGTCGTCCAGGTCGGGCTCGTTGCGCTTGGGGATGATCACCGTGGTGACGCCCGCCCGGTGCGCGGCGAGCAGCTTCTGCTTGACGCCGCCGATGGGCAGCACCCGCCCGGTCAGCGAGACCTCGCCGGTCATGGCCACGTCCGTGCGGACCAGGCGGCCGGAGAGCAGGGACGCCAGGGCCGTCGTCATCGTGATGCCGGCGCTCGGGCCGTCCTTGGGGACCGCGCCCGCCGGGAAGTGGATGTGGACGCCCCGCTCCTTCAGGTCGCCGACCGGCAGTTCCAGCTCGGCGCCGTGGGAGCGCAGGAAGCTCAGCGCGATCCGCGCGGACTCCTTCATCACGTCGCCGAGCTGGCCCGTCAGGGTCAGGCCCGCCGCACCCGTCTCCGCGTCGGCGAGGGACGCCTCGACGTAGAGGACGTCACCGCCCGCGCCGGTCACCGCGAGGCCCGTGGCCACGCCGGGCACCGCCGTGCGCCGCTCGGCCGGGTCCTGGGCGGACTCGGGAACGTGGTGCGGCCGGCCGATCAGGTCGCGCAGATCGGCGTCGGTGACGGTGAACGGCAGCTTCCGCTCGCCCAGTTCGTGCTGCGCGGCGATCTTGCGCAGCAGCCGGGCGACCGAGCGCTCCAGATTGCGCACGCCCGCCTCACGGGTGTACTCGCCGGCGAGCTTGCGCAGCGCGCTCTCGTCCAGGGTCACCTCGTCCTTGCCGAGCCCGGCGCGCTCCAGCTGGCGCGGCACCAGGTGGTCACGGGCGATGACGACCTTCTCGTCCTCGGTGTAGCCGTCGAGACGGACGATCTCCATGCGGTCGGCGAGCGCCTCGGGGATGGCCTCCAGGACGTTGGCGGTGGCCAGGAAGACGACGTCGGAGAGGTCGAGTTCGACCTCCAGGTAGTGGTCGCGGAAGGTGTGGTTCTGGGCCGGGTCGAGGACTTCCAGGAGGGCCGCCGCGGGGTCGCCGCGGAAGTCGGAGCCGACCTTGTCGATCTCGTCCAGCAGCACGACCGGGTTCATCGAGCCGGCCTCCTTGACCGCGCGCACGATCCGGCCGGGCAGCGCGCCGACGTAGGTGCGGCGGTGGCCGCGGATCTCCGCCTCGTCGCGGACCCCGCCGAGGGCGACGCGGACGAACCTGCGGCCCATGGCGTGCGCGACGGACTCGCCGAGGCTGGTCTTGCCGACGCCGGGCGGGCCGACCAGGGCGAGCACCGCGCCGCCGCGCCGTCCGCCGACGACGCCGAGGCCCCGCTCGGCACGCCGCTTGCGCACCGCGAGGTACTCGGTGATGCGTTCCTTCACGTCCTCCAGGCCCGCGTGCTCGGCGTCGAGGA
The DNA here is from genome assembly GCF_040611575.1 of Streptomyces sp. NPDC006610. Classification (NCBI taxonomy): domain Bacteria; kingdom Bacillati; phylum Actinomycetota; class Actinomycetes; order Kitasatosporales; family Streptomycetaceae; genus Streptomyces; species Streptomyces sp. NPDC006610. The sequence continues at coordinate 226,843 of NZ_JBEXOP010000001.1, read as the reverse complement.
CGGCCTTGGCGCCCCGGATGTCGTAGGCGTCCTCGGTGCGCTCGTTCCACGGCAGTTCGAGGACGGTGTCGAGCCAGGTGCGGATCCAGGAGCCCTCGGGCGACTGGTCGCTGGCCCGCTCCAGCTTGTCGACCTCCTTGAGGGCGGCCTCGCGGACCTTCTCGGGCAGGCCGGCGGCCTCGACGCGGGCGCGGTAGTCGTCGGACTCCTCCCCCTCCTTCTCGCCGTTCAGCTCCCGCAGCTCCTTGCGGACGGCCTCCAGCTGGCGGCGCAGCAGGAACTCGCGCTGCTGCTTGTCGACGCCTTCCTGGACGTCCTTGGCGATGGTCTCGGCGACGTCCTGCTCGGCGAGGTGGTCGCGCAACTGCTGGGTGGCGAGCCGGAGGCGGGCCACCGGGTCGGCGGTCTCCAGCAGCTCGATCTTCTGGTCGGCGGTCAGGAACGGCGAGTAGCCGGAGTTGTCGGCGAGCGCGGAGACGTCGTCGATGGCCTGGACGCGGTCCACGACCTGCCAGGCGCCGCGCTTCTTCAGCCAGGCCGTGGCGAGGGCCTTGTACTCCTTGACGAGTTCGGTGACCTGTCCGGGCAGCGGGTCGGGCAGGGTCTCGTCGACGCGCGTGCCCTCGACCCACAGGGCGGCGCCCGGACCGGTGGTGCCGGCGCCGATGCGCACCCGTCCGCGCCCGCGGATCAGCGCGCCGGGGTCACCGTCGGCGAGCCGTCCGACCTGCTCGACGGTGCCGAGCACGCCGGTGTTGGCGTAGGTGCCGTCGATCCTCGGGACGAGCAGCACCTTGGGCTTTCCGGGCTCCGACCGGGCGGCGGCCTGCGCGGCCTCCACCGCGGCCCTGACCTCGGCGTCGCTCAGGTCCAGCGGAACCACCATCCCTGGCAGGACGACCTCGCCGTCGAGCGGCAGCACGGGCAGGGTGAGCGGTGTGAACGGCGCGGACTCAGCAGCCATGATCTCCCCTTCGGCAGTCAAGTTGAGCTATGCCGACTCAATGCTCGACGGCGGCCCGATGTTCCCGGTCCGGCGTTCGCTCTCAGCGATCAGCCCGTCGGCCCCGCGCCGTCACACCCCGTCAACTCCGGCTCCGCCCCTCGGTCGTCGTTCGGTCAACAGGCCACCGCGAAAGTGCCAGGATGGGCGGATGCCCACCGTCTACGACATCCCCGAAGTCCTGGACCGTCGCGAGGGGCCCTACGGCGAGGTCGTGCTGCGCCGTCACGGCGAGCTGCTGCAGATCATCGCCAACGGCTGCTTCCTGATGGACACCTCCGACGGCCGCTCGGAACGCCTGCTGGTCGACGCCGCGCTGGACGCCCTCGACGACCGCGCCGCACCCCGCGTCCTGATCGGCGGGCTCGGCGTCGGATTCTCGCTCGCACATGCCGCGGGCAACCCCCGCTGGGGCCGGATCACGGTGGTGGAGCGCGAGCCCGCGGTCATCGACTGGCACCGCGACGGACCCCTGGCCGCCCTCTCCCGCGACGCCCTCGCCGACCCGCGCGCCGAGGTGGTCGCAGCGGACCTCGTCGCGTACGTCAATGAGACTTCCGCCACGTTCGACGCGCTGTGTCTCGACATCGACAACGGGCCGGGATGGACCGTCACGGACGGCAACTCGGGGCTGTACTCCCCGGCCGGACTCGCAGGCTGCGCACGGGTGTTGAGGCCGGGCGGGGTGCTCGCCGTATGGTCGGCGCAGCCCTCCCCGGAATTCGAAGAAACCTTGCGGAATGCCGGATTCCGGCATGTGCGTACCGAAGAGATCCCCGTTGCCCGGGGCGTTCCCGACGTCGTGCACCTCGGCGTCCGACCTGGATAGCCGAGGTGCGGCGACTCCCCGTACGCTGCTTCCCTGACGCCGATCATTCAAGCGTCAAGCGCAGTCATGGGATCACCCCACGGATTCCGGAAAGCACACTTCAGGGGCGGGCGATGGAGCAGACACACACCTCCCACAGCGGCACGGCGGCGACCCCGGGCGCACAGCGCCGGGTGCTGGTGGTCGAGGACGACCCGACGATCGTCGACGCCATCGCGGCCCGTCTGCGCGCCGAGGGATTCCTCGTGCAAACGGCCGGCGACGGCCCGGCCGCGGTCGACACGGCCGAGGCATGGCAGCCCGACCTGCTGATCCTCGACATCATGCTGCCCGGCTTCGACGGCCTGGAGGTGTGCCGCCGGGTGCAGGCCGCGCGGCCGGTGCCGGTGCTGATGCTCACCGCGCGCGACGACGAGACGGACATGCTGGTCGGGCTCGGCGTCGGCGCGGACGACTACATGACCAAGCCGTTCTCCATGCGGGAGCTGGCCGCCCGCGTGCACGTACTGCTGCGCCGCGTGGAGCGGGCCGCGCTGGCCGCCGCCACCCCGCGCAGCGGCATCCTGCGCCTGGGCGAGCTGGAGATCGACCACGCGCAGCGCAGGGTGCGGGTGCGCAGCGAGGACGTCCACCTCACGCCCACCGAGTTCGACCTGCTGGTGTGCCTGGCGAACACCCCGCGCGCGGTGCTCTCCCGCGAGCAGCTGCTCGCCGAGGTGTGGGACTGGGCGGACGCCTCCGGCACCCGGACCGTCGACAGCCACATCAAGGCCCTGCGGCGGAAGATCGGCGCCGAGCGGATCCGCACGGTGCACGGCGTCGGCTACGCCCTGGAGACGCCGACGCCATGAGCCCGGACCGGGATGCCGCCCGCCGCAGCGCCCAGGGACCCTGGGGCGGCATCCGCCCGTTCTCGATCAAGACCAAGCTGGGCGCGCTGGTCGTCATCGCGGTGCTCATCACCACCGGCCTGCTGATGATCGCCGTGCGCACCGAGACCGAGCTGCGCTTCATCACCGTCTTCTCGATGATCGCCACGCTGCTGATCACCCAGTTCGTCGCGCACTCGCTGACCGCGCCGCTGGACGAGATGAACGCGGTCGCCCGGTCCATCTCCCAGGGCGACTACACCCGCCGGGCCAGCGAGAACCGCCGCGACGAACTGGGCGACCTGGCCGTGCGGATCAACCGCATGGCCGACGACCTGGAGGCCCAGGACCGGCACCGCAAGGAGCTGGTCGCCAACGTCTCGCACGAGCTGCGCACGCCGATCGCGGGGCTGCGGGCGGTGCTGGAGAACGTGGTCGACGGCATCGCCGAGGCCGACCCCGAGACCATGCGGACCGCCCTGAAGCAGACCGAGCGGCTGGGCCGGCTGGTGGAGACGCTGCTGGACCTGTCCCGGCTGGACAACGGCGTCGTCCCGCTCAAGCAGCGGCGGTTCGAGGTGTGGCCGTACCTGTCGGGGGTGTTGAAGGAGGCCAACATGGTCGCGTCGGCCCGCGCGGGCATCGCCTCCGGGTCCGGCAGCCACACCCGCACCGACGTCCACCTGCACCTCGACGTCTTCCCGCCCGACCTCACCGCGCACGCCGACCCCGAGCGCATCCACCAGGTCGTCGCCAACCTGGTGGACAACGCCGTCAAGCACAGCCCGCCGCACGGCCGGGTCACCATCAAGGCGCGGCGCGGAGCGCGGCAGGACTCGCTGGAGCTGGAGGTCCTCGACGAGGGACCGGGGATTCCGCGCTCCGAGTGGCACCGGGTCTTCGAGCGGTTCAACCGCGGCGCGGTGACCCGCCCGCACGGACCGGGCAGCGACGGCGGCACCGGGCTCGGGCTGGCGATCGCCCGGTGGGCGGTGGATCTGCACGGCGGCCGGATCCGAGTGGCCGAATCCGAACGGGGCTGCCGGATTCTTGTCACACTCCCGGGCCTGCCGTCCGTGCCAAGTTGACGTAAAGTTCGAAGCGGAGCCACATGATCCATGAACGTCCGCGCTGACGGACACGTGTGATCAGGCAGGGGCCCGCGTCTCGTGCGCGCGCGGCCGGGGCCGTCGTACCCGTTTTCCCCGGGATCCCACCGGAACCGCGTTTGTTTCCCGCCATATTCAGCCCCGAAACACGGTTTCCGATGTGACTTACGCGACGATGAACGGGCCGGGCCTGACCTTCGCGGTCTTGGAGGCGTAGCCTTAATTCCCGCTGTCCATCACCTTGTGAAGCGGAAGAGGGCGGTTGCCGCCGTGTCGCCACAGTCCCCCAGTAACGCATCGAGTGTCTCGACCGAAGCCGACCAAGCGGGCAAGAACCCCGCCGCGGCCTTCGGACCCAACGAGTGGCTCGTCGACGAGATCTATCAGCAGTACCTCCAGGACCCGAATTCGGTAGACCGCGCCTGGTGGGACTTCTTCGCCGACTACAAGCCGGGGGCCCCCGCGGCCTCGGCTCCGGCGGGCACCGCGGCCTCGGGGGCCGCGGAGACCACCACGGCTCAGCCCCAGGCCGCCCCCGCGGCCCCGGCCCCCCAGGCCGCCCCCGCTGCCCCGCAGCAGCAGACCGCCGCTCCGGCGCCGGCGCCCGCCAAGGCCGCGCCGGCCGCGGCCCCCGCTCGGGCCCAGGCTCCGGCCCCGGCGAAGCCCGCCGCCGCGAAGCCCAAGGCCGAGCCCGCCGCCGAGGCCCCCGAGGGCCCCGAGCTGGTGACGCTGCGCGGCCCCGCCGCCGCGGTCGCGAAGAACATGAACGCCTCGCTGGAGCTGCCGACCGCCACCTCGGTCCGCGCGGTCCCGGTGAAGCTGCTGTTCGACAACCGCATCGTCATCAACAACCACCTCAAGCGGGCCCGGGGCGGGAAGATCTCCTTCACGCACCTGATCGGCTACGCGATGGTGCAGGCCATCAAGGCCATGCCGTCGATGAACTGGTCGTTCGGCGAGAAGGACGGCAAGCCGACGCTGGTCAAGCCGCCGCACGTCAACCTCGGCCTGGCCATCGACCTGGTCAAGCCCAACGGCGACCGCCAGCTCGTCGTGGCCGCCATCAAGAAGGCCGAGACGCTGAACTTCTTCGAGTTCTGGCAGGCCTACGAGGACATCGTCCGCCGCGCCCGCGAGGGCAAGCTGACGATGGACGACTTCACCGGCGTCACGGTCTCGCTGACCAACCCCGGCGGCCTCGGCACCGTCCACTCCGTGCCGCGCCTGATGCCCGGCCAGTCCGTGATCATGGGCGTCGGCTCCATGGACTACCCGGCGGAGTTCCAGGGCACCTCCCAGGACACCCTGAACAAGCTCGGCATCTCCAAGGTCATGACGCTCACGTCGACCTACGACCACCGGGTCATCCAGGGCGCCGCCTCCGGCGAGTTCCTGCGCGTCGTCGCCAACCTCCTGCTCGGCGAGAACGGCTTCTACGACGACATCTTCGAGGCGCTGCGCATCCCCTACGAGCCGGTCCGCTGGCTCAAGGACATCGACGCCAGCCACGACGACGACGTCACCAAGGCCGCCCGCGTCTTCGAGCTGATCCACTCCTACCGGGTCCGCGGCCACGTCATGGCCGACACCGACCCGCTGGAGTACCGCCAGCGCAAGCACCCCGACCTGGACGTCACCGAGCACGGCCTCACCCTGTGGGACCTGGAGCGCGAGTTCGCCGTCGGCGGCTTCTCCGGCAAGTCGATGATGAAGCTGCGCGACATCCTCGGCGTGCTGCGCGACTCGTACTGCCGCACCACCGGCATCGAGTTCATGCACATCCAGGACCCCAAGCAGCGCAAGTGGATCCAGGACCGCGTGGAGCGCCCGCACGCCAAGCCGGAGCGCGAGGAGCAGCTGCGCATCCTGCGCCGGTTGAACGCCGCGGAAGCCTTCGAGACCTTCCTGCAGACGAAGTACGTCGGCCAGAAGCGCTTCTCGCTGGAGGGCGGCGAGTCCGTCATCCCGCTGCTGGACGCGGTGCTGGACTCGGCCGCCGAGTCCCGCCTCGACGAGGTCGTCATCGGCATGGCCCACCGCGGCCGGCTCAACGTCCTCGCCAACATCGTCGGCAAGTCGTACGCGCAGATCTTCCGCGAGTTCGAGGGCAACCTCGACCCGAAGTCGATGCACGGCTCCGGCGACGTGAAGTACCACCTGGGCGCCGAGGGCACCTTCACCGGACTGGACGGCGAGCAGATCAAGGTCTCGCTCGCCGCGAACCCCTCGCACCTGGAGGCGGTCGACCCGGTCCTGGAGGGCATCGTCCGCGCCAAGCAGGACATCATCAACAAGGGCGGCACGGACTTCACCGTCCTGCCGGTGGCCATCCACGGCGACGCGGCCTTCGCGGGCCAGGGCGTGGTGGCCGAGACCCTGAACATGTCGCAGCTGCGCGGCTACCGCACCGGCGGCACGGTCCACATCGTCATCAACAACCAGGTCGGCTTCACCGCCGCCCCGGAGTCGTCCCGCTCGTCGATGTACGCGACGGACGTGGCGAGGATGATCGAGGCCCCGATCTTCCACGTCAACGGCGACGACCCCGAGGCCGTCGTCCGCGTCGCCCGGCTGGCCTTCGAGTTCCGCCAGGCGTTCAACAAGGACGTGGTGATCGACCTCATCTGCTACCGCCGTCGCGGTCACAACGAGTCGGACAACCCGGCCTTCACCCAGCCGCTGATGTACGACCTGATCGACAAGAAGCGCTCGGTGCGCAAGCTCTACACCGAGTCCCTCATCGGTCGCGGCGACATCACCCTGGAGGAGGCCGAGCAGGCGCTCCAGGACTACCAGGGCCAGCTGGAGAAGGTCTTCACCGAGGTCCGCGAGGCCACCTCGCAGCCGGCCGCCGCGGTGACCTCCGACCCGCAGGCCGAGTTCCCGGTCGCCGTCAACACCGCGGTGACCACGGAGATCGTCAAGCGGATCGCCGAGTCCCAGGTCAACATCCCCGACCACATCACCGTCCACCCGCGGCTGCTGCCGCAGCTGCAGCGCCGGGCGGCCATGGTCGAGGACGGCACGATCGACTGGGGCATGGGCGAGACGCTCGCCTTCGGCTCGCTGCTGCTGGAGGGCGTGCCGGTGCGGCTGGCCGGCCAGGACTCCCAGCGCGGCACCTTCGGCCAGCGCCACGCGGTGATCATCGACCGCAGCACCGGCGAGGAGTACACGCCGCTCCAGTACCTCTCCGAGGACCAGGCGCGGCTGAACGTCTACAACTCGCTGCTGTCCGAGTACGCGGCGATGGGCTTCGAGTACGGCTACTCGCTGGCCCGCCCCGACGCGCTCGTGCTGTGGGAGGCGCAGTTCGGCGACTTCGTCAACGGCGCCCAGACGGTGGTGGACGAGTTCATCTCCTCGGCGGAGCAGAAGTGGGGCCAGACGTCCGGCGTCGTCCTGCTGCTGCCGCACGGCTACGAGGGCCAGGGCCCGGACCACTCGTCCGCCCGCCCGGAGCGGTTCCTCCAGCTGTGCGCCCAGAACAACATGACGGTCGCCATGCCGACGTCGCCGTCGAACTACTTCCACCTCCTGCGGTGGCAGGTGCACAACCCGCACCACAAGCCGCTGGTCGTCTTCACCCCGAAGTCGATGCTGCGCCTGAAGGCCGCCGCGTCGAAGGCGGAGGAGTTCACCACGGGCCAGTTCCGCCCGGTCATCGGCGACGCCTCGGTGGACCCGGCGGCCGTCCGCAGGGTCGTCTTCTGCGCCGGCAAGGTCTACTACGACCTGGACGCCGAGCGTCAGAAGCGCGGCGTGACGGACACGGCCATCATCCGCATCGAGCGCCTGTACCCGCTGCCGGGCGCGGAGCTCCAGGCGGAGATCGCCAAGTACCCGAACGCCGAGAAGTACCTGTGGGCCCAGGAGGAGCCGGCGAACCAGGGCGCGTGGCCGTTCATCGCGCTCAACCTCATCGACCACCTGGACCTGGCGGTCGGCGCGGACATCCCGGCCGGCGAGCGCCTGCGCCGCATCTCCCGCCCGCACTCGTCGTCCCCGGCGGTGGGTTCGGCGAAGCGGCACCAGGCGGAGCAGGAGCAGCTGGTGCGCGAGGTGTTCGAGGCCTGAGCCGCCACTGGGCACGGCTGAACCGACGGGCGGGGCCCGTCCCCCGGCAGGGGGGCGGGCCCCGCCCGTTCGGGTGAACGCCGCATAACCTGGAGGCGTACGACCGCAGGCCGACCGGCCCAGCCCCAGGAGAACAGGCGTGTACTTCACCGACCGAGGCATCGAAGAGCTCGAGAAGCGGCGCGGCGAGGAGGAGGTCACCTTCGAGTGGCTCGCCGAGCAGCTGCGGACCTTCGTCGATCTGAACCCGGACTTCGAGGTGCCGGTGGAGCGGCTCGCGACCTGGCTGGCGCGGCTGGACGACGAGGACGACGAGTAGGCGGGGCCGCCCCGCGTCCCCTGGGGGAGACGGTGCCGCTCCGGGGACGGGTATCGCGTCACCCTCGCGAGTGTCTTGACTTTCCATGACCGCGATATATCGTGAAGAGTGAATGACGCGATATGGCGTGTCTAGGAGGTCTGCACCATGTCCGAATGGTCCGTCGCGGAGCCGACCAGGCTCACTTTCGACGAGCCCGTGCGCGAGCTTCAGGTACGGATCGTGAACGGCGCGGTGAACGTGGTCGGGACGGCTGAAGCCACCGCCCGCCTGGAGGTCGGCGACATCGAGGGCCCGCCCCTGGTGATCACCCAGCGGGACGGCACGCTGACCGTGGCCTACGAGGACCTGCCCTGGAAGGGCTTCCTCAAGTGGCTCGACGGGAGGGGCTGGCGGCGCAGCGCCGTCGTCTCCGTGGCGGTGCCGGCCGGCACGCGCGTCGAGGTGGGGGTGGTCGGCGCCTCGGCGGTGGTCTCCGGCATCGAGGGGCGCGCCGAGCTGAAGGGCGTCTCCGGCGACTCGACCCTGGTGGGCCTGGCGGGTCCGGTCCGCGCGGACACCGTCTCGGGGAACGTGGAGGCGCAGGGCCTCAGCGGCGACCTGCGCTTCAACTCCGTCTCCGGGGACCTGACCGTGGTCGAGGGCGCGGGACCGGCCGTGCGGGCCGACTCGGTGAGCGGCTCGATGATCGTCGACCTCGATGCGGCGAGCGGCGCGACCGACGTCAGCCTGACCAGCGTCTCCGGCGAGATCGCGATCCGGCTTCCGCACCCGGCCGACGCGGAGGTGGACGCCAACACCGCGAGCGGGACCGTCTCCAACGCCTTCGAGGACCTCCGGGTGACCGGCCAGTGGGGCGCCAAGCGCATCACCGGCCGGCTCGGGGCGGGCACCGGCCGGCTGAAGGCCACGACCGTCTCCGGCTCCATCGCCCTGCTGCGCCGCCCGGAGGGCAGCCCGAACGACAAGAAGGTGCTCTGACATGCCCCCCGTCTTCGCGCACGGCCGCCTGCGCCTCTACCTGCTCAAGCTGCTCGACGAGGCCCCGCGCCACGGCTACGAGGTCATCCGCCTCCTGGAGGAGCGCTTCCAGGGCCTCTACGCCCCCTCCGCGGGCACGGTCTATCCGCGCCTGGCCAAGCTGGAGGCCGAGGGCCTGGTCACCCACACCACCGAGGGCGGCCGCAAGGTGTACGCCATCACGGACGCCGGCCGCGCCGAGCTGGCCGACCGCAGCGGGGAACTGGCCGACCTGGAGCTGGAGATCCGCGAGTCGGTGGCGGAGCTGGCCGCCGAGATCCGGGCCGACGTACGGGGCGCCGCGGGCGACCTGCGCCGCGAGATGCGGGCGGCGGCGAGCAAGGCCCGCGCGGAGGGGGGCGCCGCGGAGCCGGGGGAGAACGACGCGTGGCGCGCCGCCAAGGAGGAGCTGCGCCGCGTCAAGCAGGAGTGGAAGGACCAGGCCCGGCGCGCCAAGGACGAGAGCCGCCGAGCCCGTGAGGAGGCCGAGCGGGCCCGCCGCCAGGCCCAGGAGGCCCAGGACCGCATGCAGCGCATAGCCCAGCGGGTCCAGCAGCAGGTCCAGGACGGCTTCACCCGCGGCGACTGGCCGACGGGCCTGCGCGAGGGACTGTCCGAACTGGCGAAGGAGTTCGGCGACTTCGGCAGGACGCACGGCAAGGACTGGGGCAAGGACTTCGGCTTCGGCCGGCCGGCCACCGCCACGGACGACGTCCGCGCCGCCACGGAGGACGTCCGCGCCGGTGAGAAGGACGTCCCCGTCGGCGAGGAGCCGTCGTGGGCCCACGAGGCCCCGACCGACGACCCGGCCCGTGACCTGGAGCGCCTCCTGGACCGCTTCCGCGACGACATCCGCGACGCGGCCCGCGACCACGGCGTCACCCAGGCCCAGCTCCGCGAGGCCCGCCGCCACCTCTCCACGACGGCGGCCCACATCGGGGCACTGCTGCGCACGGAGAAGCGGTAACGACGGCCGCGGGAACCGCCCCGTGCGCGCCCGCCACGGGGTCGGCCCCAGGGGGTGTCTGGTAAATGAGCGCGGGAGAAGGAGCGGCTTCTGGTGCGTGGGATCGCAAGGCGCCGAACCGCCCTCGTAGCGGAGCTACCAGGGCGGTTCGGCAACGCGGCTGGGGGTGCCCCCTGTGGGAGAGTGCGTGCCAGGAGCCGCGACGCCGCGGACATTTGTCAGACACCCCCTAGGCGGGCCCCACGCGGCGGGGGGCATCGGGCGGGCGTCGCCGGGGACGCGCGGCCGGACACGCGCCGGCCGCTCGTGCCGCCGGGCGGCACGGCCGCCGGACAGGCAGCCGCGCGTCGCCCTCGCCGGGCACGTTCACCCCGCGCGACCGGCCCACCGGCAGACGCCCGAGTACAGCCGGCCGCGGTCGCCAGCCGGGTCGCGTCGGCGTCGAGCAGGGCGCAGACGGTGCGCAGCGGGCCTGCCGCGCACCGGTAGAGGCCGTCGACGCCGTGCGGCCGGCCCCGCCCACCGCCCCCCGCCAGGCTCGCCCACCGGGCTCGTCCATCGGCCCACCAGGCCCGTCGCGGCCTTGACGCGACCGGGCCCCCGCATCTCACCCGGCGCGCCCGGCCCCGCCTCATCTCACCCCGCCTTGGCCGCGCTCCCCGCTCCCCCCTCCCCCAGCACCCGCGTCACCGACTCGTACGTCACCCCGTGGTCCGCGAGGACCTCAGCGGCGACGCCGGGGAGGGTCGTGAGGGCGAGCAGGATGTGCTCGTCGCCGATGTAGCGCTCGCGGCGGGCGAGGGCGACGCGCAGGGACTTCTCCAGCACGTCCTTCGCGTCCCGGCCGAAGGAAGGGCGACGGCGCCCCGGCCGCCACGCCCCCGACAGGGCCCCGACGCCGTGCGTCTCCTCCACCCGCGCGACGACCTCCGTGACGTCGATCCCCAGCCCGGCCAGCGCGTCCGCCTCCGCCTGCGTCAACCCCGCCCGCCGCCGCGCCTCCTCCAGCGCCCGCGTCACCGAGTCCGTGCGCTCGGCGAGCCCCAGCGCGGCCAGCGCGAACGCCCCCTTCCCCGCCCCGTGGTCCAGCAGCGCGAGCAGCAGATGCCCGGCGCCCACGGTCCCCGCCCCCGACCGCTCGCAGTGCTCCAGGGCGCCCTTCACCACGTTGCGGGCGTCCTTGGTGAACCGTTCGAACATCATCGCCTCCCGTACTTCTTGTGCACGGCCTGCCTGCTCACTCCCAGCTCCGCGGCGATCTCCTGCCACGACCAGCCCTGTTGGCGCGCACTGCGCACCTGCACGGCCTCCAACTGCTCCAGCAGCCGGCGCAGCGCGGCGACCGCCCGCAGACCGACCCTCGGGTCACGATCACCGGCCCGCTCGGCGAGATCCGTCGCATCCGTCATGGTGTCAACATAGGTTGACACCAGGGGTCGCGTCAACCGAAGTTGACAGCGCGGGCGGGAAAAACGGCGGGCACGCAAACGGCGGGCCCGGAACCCCGGACCCGCCGTACGTCGACCCGCCGCTCAGGACGCCGTCAGGGCACCCTGACGGCCGTCAGAACACCCTCACGACCCCGTCAGCACGATCTTCCCGAACTGTTCGCCCGCCGCCAGCCGCTCGAACCCCTCACGGGCCCGGTCCAGCGGCAGCACCTCGTCGATGACGGGACGCACCCCCGTGGCGGCGCAGAAGGACAGCAGGTCCTCCAGTTCGTCCTTCGTCCCCATCGTCGACCCGACGACCTTCAGCTCCAGGAAGAAGATCCGCGTCAGCTCGGCGTGCGACGGCCGGTCCCCGCTGGTCGCACCGGAGATCACCAGCGTGCCTCCGGGCCGCAGCGACTTCACCGAGTGCGACCACGTCGCCGCGCCCACCGTCTCGATCACGGCGTCCACCCGCTGCGGCAGCCGCGCGCCCGGCTCCAGCGCCTCCACGGCCCCCAGTTCGAGCGCCCGCTTCCGCTTGGCCTCGTCCCGGCTGGTGGCGAACACCCGCAGCCCGGCGGCCCGGCCGAGCACGATCGCGGCCGTGGCGACACCACCGCCGGCGCCCTGCACGAGCACCGAGTCCCCGGGCCGCACCCCGGCGTTGGTGAACAGCATCCGGTACGCCGTCAGCCACGCCGTCGGCAGGCAGGCGGCCTCCTCGAAGGACAGTTCCTTCGGCTTGGGCAGGATGTTCCACGTCGGCACGGCGACGCGCTCGGCGAACGTGCCCTGGTAGCGCTCGGTGAGGATGGACCGCGGCTCCTTCGGCCCGACGCCGTGTCCGGTCTGGCCGATGACGGAGTGCAGGACGACCTCGTTGCCGTCCGCGTCGATTCCGGCGGCGTCGCAGCCGAGGATCATCGGCAGCCGATCCTCGGTGAGGCCCACACCGCGCAGGGACCAGAGGTCGTGGTGGTTGAGGGAGGCGGCCCTGACGTCGACCGCGCTCCAGCCGGGCGGGGGCTCGGGAGCCGGTCGCTCCCCCAACTCCAGGCCGGTGAGCGGCTGGTCGCGGTCGATTCGGGCGGCGTAGACAGCGAACATGGGAGCGACGATAGGGTTCCGCCCCGCCGCAGGGAACCGCGTGGCCCTGTGACACATGCCCTCTTGCCACCCGGACGGCCGTACGCCCCGGTAAAAACCCGCACAGGCCGGGCTCCGACTCCCCTCGACACCTGCTCGACCTGCTCGACGCACACACGAAGAGGCCCCGCCCGTTCTCGGGCGGGGCCTCCTCCAGGCCGGTTCGGCGGCTCGCCTCACGGCCTCACGGCCGTGCCGTCACCGTGTCACCGCCGCGCCACGCCCTCCGCCCGGGCCGCCGCGGCCACCGCCGCGGTGACCGCGGGGGCGACCCGCTCGTCGAACGGCGAGGGGATGACGTAGTCGGCCGCCAGATCGTCGCCCACGACGCCCGCCAGCGCCTCGGCCGCCGCGAGCTTCATGCCCTCGGTGATCCGCGACGCCCGCACCTGGAGCGCGCCCGCGAAGATGCCGGGGAACGCCAGCACGTTGTTGATCTGGTTCGGGAAGTCCGACCGCCCGGTCGCCACGACCGCCGCGTACTTGTGCGCCACCTCGGGGTGCACCTCGGGGTTCGGGTTCGCCATGGCGAAGACGAACGCGCCCTCGGCCATCGAGGCCACCGCCGCCTCCGGGACCGTACCGCCGGAGACGCCGATGAAGACGTCGGCGCCGGCCAGCGCGGCCTCCAGGGACCCGGTCAGCCCCGCCCTGTTGGTGAAGGAGGCGAGTTCCCGCTTGACCGGCGTGAGGTCGTCCCGGTCGGCCGAGACCACGCCCTTGCGGTCGGCCACCGCGACGTCCCCGACGCCGGCCTCGACCAGCATCCTGGCGATCGCGACGCCCGCCGCACCGGCGCCCGAGATGACCGCCCGCAGATCGGCGAGACCGCGCCCGCTGAGCCGCGCGGCGTTGCGCAGCGCGGCCAGCGTGACGACGGCCGTGCCGTGCTGGTCGTCGTGGAAGACCGGGATGTCCAGCCGCTCCTGGAGCCGGCGCTCGATCTCGAAGCACCGGGGCGCCGAGATGTCCTCCAGGTTCACGCCGCCGAAGGACGGGGCGAGGCGGACCACGGTCTCGATGATCTCGTCGACGTCCGTGCAGGCCAGGGCGATGGGGACGGCGTCGACGCCGCCGAACTGCTTGAAGAGGATGGCCTTGCCCTCCATCACGGGGAGGGAGGCCTCGGGCCCGATGTCACCGAGCCCCAGCACGGCCGTGCCGTCGGTCACGACGGCGACGACGGACGACTTCCACGTGTAGTCGTGGACCAGGTCCGGCTGCTCGGCGATCGCGGTGCACACCTTCGCGACCCCGGGCGTGTATGCGAGGGACAGGTCGTCCTTGTCGCGGACCGGCACGGTGGCCTGCACGGCCATCTTGCCGCCGCGGTGCAGCGCGAACGCCGGATCGAAGGAATCGAGGGGCTCCGCCCCGCCCTCCTGCTCCGTACTGCTGTCGCTGCGAGGATTGACGATCTCCGCTGCCACTTTGTCGTACCCCTTAAATCTTCATCGGTTGAGGGTGGGACCACTCCTGGTGAGGGGTGGGCGGGGACGCGCAGAGCCCTGTCGTTGATGCAGGTGGACGTCTGCGCGACGGGCGCGCCGCACACGCGCCCTGAGCCCCGGATGAGGGGTGTGAAGAACCTTCTTACCGGACCGAGGGTGCCGCCGACGAGTCCATAACGTGAAGGTCACCTCCCGGTGACATGACTCATACCCGGGCGACTGGACAGGTCCATATTCCAAGACGCCACCGAAGATTCTCCGGCCGGAAGCACGGATTCCCGTAGATGGTCCGGTCGTGATGTACCGGATGGTGTGGTTCGGGGATCACCCGTTATCCGATTTTGACATGGGCGGTCACCTGAATGGTTCCGTCCGAATGGCAAGATGCCCTAATCACACGGGGTCGCGACACTCGAAGGCGTGTGTTCTTGTCGACCCACGGCATCTGCCGAACCCATCGGCCGGTGCCGGCCCCCATCGGCACACCACCCATCCGCCGGAGGAACCCACAATGACCGCAAGCACCACCCGTCGTCCGACCGCCGCGCGTTCCCGGCTAGCAGCGGTCGGTGCGATCGCGGTCGCAGGCACCCTGCTTCTCACCGGCTGCGGTGACCAGACGGAGGACGGCGGCTCGGACAGCGCGGACACCGCGTCCGCCGCCGCGGCCCCGCTGGCCGACAAGCTGCCCAAGGAGATCCGCGACAAGGGCGTCGTGAAGGTCGGCTCGGACATCGCGTACGCGCCGGTCGAGTTCAAGGACGAATCCGGCAAGACGGTGGGCATCGACCCCGACCTCGCCGCGGCGATGGGCAAGCAGCTCGGCGTGACGTTCGAGTTCGAGAACGGCACCTTCGACACCCTTCTCGGCGGTCTGCGCTCCGACCGCTACGACATGGCCATGTCGGCCATGACGGACTCGAAGGAGCGGCAGCAGGGCATCGACCCCGAGACCGGCAAGCAGGTCGGCGAGGGCGTCGACTTCGTCGACTACTTCATCGCCGGCGTGTCGATCTACACCAAGAAGGGCGACACCCAGGGCATCGAGACCTGGGCCGACCTGTGCGGCAAGAAGCTGGTCGTCCAGCGCGGCACGACCTCCCACGACCTCGCCAAGGCCGAGGCGAAGAAGTGCCCCGCGGGCAAGAAGCTTGCCATCGAGGCCTTCGACAACGACCAGCAGGCCCAGACCCGCCTGCGCTCGGGCGGCGCGGACGCCGGTTCCTCCGACTTCCCGGTCGCCGCGTACGCGGTGAAGACCTCCGGCGGCGGCAAGGACTTCGAGCTGGTCGGCGAGCAGGTCGAGGCCGCCCCGTACGGCATCGCCGTCGCCAAGAACGACACGCAGCTGCGGGACGCGCTGCAGGCCGCGATGAACGCGATCATCGAGAACGGCGAGTACCAGAAGATCCTCGAGAAGTGGGGCGCCGAGGACGGCGCCATCGAGGAAGCCACCATCAACGGAGGCAAGTGACCGACGGCTCGGCCGGCGGCACTGAAAGGCAACACCCGTGACTGTTGACATCGACAAGTCGGACGGCCCGGCGGGCACCCCGCCGGCCGGCCCGGAGGCCATCAGGGCCGTCCCGGTCCGGCACTACGGCCGCTACGCCTCCGCGGCGATCGCCCTCGCCATCTTCGCCTCGCTCATCTGGGCGTTCGCGAACGGCGACATCAACTGGGGCGCGATCCCCGACTACTTCTTCAACGACCGCATCCTCACCGGCGTCCGCGAGACCCTCTGGCTGACGTTCCTGTCCATGGTCATCGGCATCGCCGGCGGCCTGCTGCTGGCCGTGATGCGGCTGTCGAAGAACCCGGTGACGTCGTCGATCGCCTGGTTCTACATCTGGTTCTTCCGCGGCACCCCGGTCCTGGTCCAGCTGTTCGTCTGGTTCAACCTGGGCTTCGTCTTCGAGTACGTGAACCTCGGCCCGTTCTACAAGGACGAGTGGTCGGACTTCATGACGCCGTTCCTGACGGCGCTGCTCGGCCTCGGCCTCAACGAGGCCGCGTACATGGCGGAGATCTGCCGCGCCGGTCTGCTGGCGGTCGACGAGGGCCAGACCGAGGCGGCGCACGCGCTCGGCATGAGCCACTCCAAGACGCTGCGCCGGATCGTGGTCCCGCAGGCGATGCGCGTGATCGTGCCGCCGACGGGCAACGAGGTCATCAACATGCTGAAGACCACCTCGCTCGTCGCGGCGGTCCAGTACTACGAGCTCCTGCGCTACGCCCAGGACATCGGCACGACCTCGGGCGCCACCGTCGAGATGCTGTTCCTCGCGGCGGCCTGGTACCTGATCCTCACCTCCGTCCTCAGCGTCGGCCAGTACTACGTGGAGCGCTACTACGCCCGCGGCTCCAGCCGCCAGCTGCCGCCCACCCCGTGGCAGCGGGTCCGTGCCCACCTGACGTCCTTCTCCAGCCGCAAGGGGGTCACGGCATGACGAACGCGATGGTCAAGGCCGAGGGCGTCCACAAGTCCTTCGGCCAGGTCGAGGTCCTCAAGGGCATCGACCTGGAGGTGAAGGCCGGCGAGGTGTTCTGCCTCATCGGCCCCTCCGGCTCCGGCAAGTCGACCTTCCTGCGGTGCATCAACCACCTGGAGAAGATCAACGCCGGGCGGCTGTACGTCGACGGCGAGCTGGTCGGCTACCGCCAGAAGGGCGACAAGCTCTACGAGCTGAAGGACAACGAGGTCGCGCTCAAGCGCCGGGACATCGGCATGGTCTTCCAGCGCTTCAACCTGTTCCCGCACATGACGGCCGTCGAGAACATCATGGAGGCGCCGGTCCAGGTCAAGGGCGTCGGCCGGCAGCAGGCCAGGGACCGCGCGATGCAGCTGCTGGAGCGCGTGGGGCTGGCCGACAAGGCCGGGAACTACCCCTCGCAGCTCTCCGGCGGCCAGCAGCAGCGCGTGGCCATCGCCCGGGCGCTGGCCATGGAGCCGAAGCTGATGCTGTTCGACGAGCCGACCTCGGCCCTGGACCCGGAGCTGGTCGGCGACGTCCTCGACGTCATGCGCGACCTGGCCGAGTCCGGCATGACCATGGTCGTCGTCACCCACGAGATGGGCTTCGCCCGCGAGGTGGGCGACAGCCTGGTCTTCATGGACGGCGGCGTGGTCGTCGAGTCCGGCGACCCGCGCCAGGTCCTGACCGACCCGCAGCACGAGCGGACGAAGGCGTTCCTGTCCAAGGTGCTGTGACGGCGAGCGCCACCGAGGGGCGGTACGGAGCCGGTCTCCGTGCCGCCCCTCGCGCGTACTCCGCGGACCACCCGCCGACCGGGTAATACGCTGGAATCAGCACCGCCCATTACGCCCACCGACCGTTACGTTGAGGACCGAAGTGGAACTGGCCTACTACTCGGACTACGCCGTGCGCCTCGTCAACAGCGAGGAGCCGGCCCGGGGCAAGGACGCGCTGACCTCGGTGGAGGCCGTCCGGGAGCTGTTCGTCAACCAGTCGGCGGCCCGCCGGGCGACCGAGGCGGACGTCACCCGGTTCCGGTCGGTGCGGGCGCGGCTGCGGGCGGTCTTCGAGGCGGCGGACGCCGGAGACGAGACCCTGGCGGTGGATCTGCTGAACTCGCTGCTGCTGGAGTTCCCGGTGAGCCCCCAGATCTCCGGCCACGACCTGCGCGACGACGACGGCCGCCCGCTGTGGCACATGCACCTGGCGGACCACCCGTCGAACGCGACCGCCGGCTACGCGGCCATCGCCGCGATGGGCCTGGCCTTCCACCTCACCGAGCACGGCGTGGACCGGCTGGGCCTGTGCGAGGCGGCCCCGTGCCGCAACGCCTACCTGGACACGTCCACCAACCGCTCCCGGCGCTACTGCTCCGACCGCTGCGCGACCCGCGCCAACGTCGCCGCCTACCGCGCCCGCAAACGCCTGGAGGCCGACCGGTCCGGCCGCACCGGCCTGACCGCCGAGAGCGCCCAGCGCGCCACCGCGAGCGGCGACCGCTGATCGGCCCGGCGCGGCCGGTACCGCAGCAGCACCCGCCCGAGGACCAGTTCCTCCGGTACGACGCCGTAGTCCCTGCTGTCGCCCCCCGCGTACGCGTTGTCCCCCAGCACCCACCAGCCGGCCTCCCGGCGCTCGGCGGCCCGCTTGACGACGAGCAGGTCCTGCTGGAAGGGATGGCGGAGCACGATCACGTCCCCCGGCCTGACCCGGGCGCCGTAGCGCACCACGAGCTGGTCGCCGTGGTACAGCGTGGGCACCATGGACGGCCCGGTCACCTCGGCCGGCCCATAGCGCGGCCCGCCCCGGCGCTCGCTCTCCTGCGACAGTTCCGGCATGCCCGGCACCTCCCCGGTCCGTTACTCCACCAGTCCCAGTCTCACCCCGGACTTTTGTCCTAAGCCCAAGGGGGCACCCGCGAAAACCCGTGGCGCAGGGAGTAATGTCCCACCTGAGAAGACGATCACGAGGAAGGAATGCTCCATGCTTTCCCGCCTGTTTGCCCCCAAGGTCAAGGTCAGCGCGCACTGCGACCTGCCCTGCGGCGTGTACGACCCGGCCCAGGCCCGCATCGAGGCGGAGTCGGTGAAGGCCGTGCAGGAGAAGATGGCCGCCAACGACGACCCGCACTTCCAGGCGCGTGCCACCGTCATCAAGGAGCAGCGCGCCGAGCTGGCGAAGCACCACGTCTCCGTGCTGTGGAGCGACTACTTCAAGGCCCCGCACTTCGAGAAGTACCCCGAGCTGCACCAGCTGGTCAACGACGCCCTGAAGGCCCTCTCGGCCGCCAAGGCGTCCACCGACCCGGCGACGGGCCAGAAGGCCCTGGACTACATCGCCCAGATCGACAAGATCTTCTGGGAGACGAAGAAGGCCTGACCCGAGGCCCTGTCCGCACGACCCGCGATCGGTGCACCATTGCAGGTCGCAGCGGCGACAACCGGGACGGCCCGACCGCGACAGGCGGTCGGGCCGTTCTGCGTTCCGGGTTCGTTCGTCGAGGTCCCGGCGCGGCCCTACGCTTGCCGCCGTGAACAGACGCAGGCGGAAGAAGCTGGCGCGCCGGCTGGTCGGGGCGGCGGTGTTCGAGGACGTCCGTGCCGTGGGCGCGCTGGTGCGGGCGGGGGCCGATCCCGACGGGGCCGACGCCGACGGCACCACGCCGCTCTACGCCGCCGCGGTCGGGGGAGCGGCCGAGGCCGTCGCCCGGCTGCTGGAGGCGGGGGCGTCACCGAACCGGGAGAGCCGTGGGGAGACGGACGGCACCCCGCTGTGCGCGGCCGCCGCGTGGGGGCACGTCGACGTGGTGCGGCTGCTCCTCGCCCACGGCGCCGACCCGTTGCTGCGCGAGGACGACGGGGAGGGCCTGTCTCCCCTGGAGTGGGCCGAGCGCGGTGGTCACGCCGAGACGGCCGCGGTGATCCGCGCGGCCGGCGCCTGATCGTCGTACGGCTGCCTCACGGCCGGGCATCGGCGCCACCGGGTTCCCCGTCCCCCAGGCGGGCCGCCCGCGCGTACAGGTAGCGCTGTTCCGGCAGGCTGAGGGTGTGGCGCGCCGCCGACTCGTAGGCGGCGCGTGCGGCGTCGTACGCGCCCGTGCGCTCCAGCAGGTGGGCCCGGACGGCGTCCAGGCGGTGGGAGACCGGGGTCGTGTCGCCCGCCAGGGCGTCGAGTTCGGCCAGGCCCGCTTCGGGGCCGTGGGCCATGGCGACCGCCACCGCGCGGTTCAGGCGCTCCACCGGGCCCGGCACGAGGCGGACCAGGACGTCGTACAGGCCCAGGATCTCCGCCCAGTCGGTCTCCTCGGCCGAGGGCGCCTCGTCGTGGACGGCGGCGATGGCGGCCCGCAGCTGGTACGGGCCCGGGCGGCCCGCCGACAGGGCGTGCGTGACCAGGGCGACGCCCTCCTCGATCGCCGCCCGGTCCCAGCGGTGCCGGTCCTGCTCGTCGAGCGGGACGAGTTCGCCGTGCGGGCCGGTGCGGGCGTCGCGGCGGGCGTCGGTGAGCAGCATCAGCGCCAGCAGACCGGCCACCTCGCCGTCGCCGGGCAGCAGCCGGTGCACGGCGCGGGTCAGCCGGATCGCCTCACGGGCCAGCTCCCGCCGCTGGAGGGCGGCGCCCGAGGTGGCCGTGTACCCCTCGTTGAAGATCAGATAGAGGGTGTGGAGCACGGCCGGCAGCCGCTGGGGCCAGTTCTCCGGCCGGCCGAAGCGCACCCCGCGCAGTTTCTGCTTGGCCCGGCTGATGCGCTGCGCCATCGTCGCCTCGGGGACCAGGTGGGCGCGGGCGATCTCCGCCGTCGTCAGGCCGCCGACCGCGCGCAGGGTGAGGGCGATCTGCGCGGGCTGGGTCAGGCCGGGATGGCAGCACAGGAAGAGCAGGGAGAGGGTGTCGTCCTCGCGCGGGGCCCGGTCCGCGCCGGGCGGCGGGACCGTGAACGCGTCCCTCGGGACGAGGGCCGCCGCCCGCTCCTCCCGCTGCCGGCGCGCCTCCTCGCTGCGCAGGGCGTCCGTCAGCCGCCGCGAGGCGACCCTGATCAGCCAGCCGCGCGGATTGTCGGGGACCCCGTGCGCGGGCCACTGCCCGGCCGCCGCGAGCGACGCCTCCTGTACGGCGTCCTCCGCGGCGTCGAAATGGCCGTACCGCCGCACGAGCGCCCCGAGGACCTGCGGCGCGTGACGGCGCAGCAGGTCCTCGATGCCGTACGGCACTCCCACGACGGTCGGCGGCCCGTGCTCAGCACAGGTCGCCGGAGCCGTCCTGGATGGGCCGGATCACCACCGGGTAGTCCTTGGTGCCCTCCGGGACGGGGCACCGGGTGATGCGGTCGGCGATCTCCGTGACCCGCTCCAGGCTCGCGCAGTCCAGGACCCAGTAACCGGCCAGCAGTTCCTTGGTCTCGCCGTACGGCCCGTCCGTGACCACCGTCCTGCCGTCCTCGCCGCGCGTGACGAACCGGGTCCGCTCGGGGTCGGTCAGGCCCTGGGCGTCGACGAGTTCGCCGGTCTCGGAGAGGTCGTCGTTGATCGCGCCCATGAAGGCGTACATGGCCTGCAGCTGTTCCTCGCTCCAGGCCGGCGCCTCCGGGGAGCCCTTGCCGCGCATCGCGTCGTAGTCCGCCTGCGATCCCTGCACCATGACCAGGTACTTCATGATTCCGCTCCTTCGGCCGGGCCGCCTCCGTCAGGCGGCTCTCACAGGGGACGTCGGAGCCGGTCCCGGATTCTCGACACGCAGCCGGGTTCCTTCGGGCTCTTTTTCCGTGGCGTGTCCCGCGGCGTGCTCGTGCTGTGGGGCGCCGGGACGGTCAGCCGGCGGTGGGGCCGGGCATGCGGTCGGCCTTGTTCCCGGCCGGCTCCGTGGTCCCGGCGCTCTCGGCGGATGCCGCGGGTTCCGCGGGTTCCGTGGTGTGCGGGTGCTGGTGTTCGTGCTCGCCGCCCTCGGCGTACGCCGCGCACTCCGGGTTCCGGCATGGGCCGGGGACCCACTTCGGCACCCATGCGCCCGGCGTCCTGTGACGCCGGACCACACTTTCGACGGGCTGCCCGCAGTCGGGACAGACGTGCTTTCCTCTGTCCATGTCCTCAGAGTAGGGCCGGGCGGGGCTCAGCGCTCCCTGCTGTACGTCCGCACCACCACACCGGGGCCGACCGTGCGCACCGAGTCCAGGGCGAACGCGTCCACCGCGAACCCGGAGCCGAACATCGGCATGCCGCTGCCCAGCACGATCGGGTACGTCTTGATCACCAGCTCGTCGATCTCGCCGATCAGCTCACCGGCGAGCCGTGAGCCGCCGCAGAGGTAGATGCCGAGCGGGCCGTCCTCGGCCTTGAGCTCCCGGACCCTGCCGACCAGGTCGTCGGAGATGATCTCGACGTTCGGGTCGGGCGACCGGGTCAGGGTGCGCGAGGCGACGTACTCGCGCAGGTGGGCGTACGGACTGGTGACGCCCTCGTCGAGCGCGAGGTCGTAGCTGGCGCGGCCCTGGACGATGGTGTCGAACCGCTTGTTCGGCAGGTCGTCGACGCCGAGCGCCCGGCGGCTCCGGGTGGGCAGCGTCTCCGGGTACTCCGCCTTGACGTACTCCAGGAACTCCGCGTCCACGTAACGGAACATGGCGGAGGCGTCGCCGCCCGGGTCGCCGATGAACCCGTCGATCGAGCAGGCGATGTAGTAGGTGAGCTTTCGCAAGCTGTTCTCTTCTCGTAGGCTGCGGGCGTCCAACCACTTCGGTTGTCGTGCTTCAGTTGTAGTACTTCGACTGTAGTGGTGGCAAGGGGTTTCACGCCGGCAGTGCTCGGCCGAGGAAAGTGGGAGAGGGGATTCCGTATGGCGGGTAATCCGGAGCGCCGGGCGGCGCTCGTCGACGCCGGGATCGAGGTGCTCGCACGGGAGGGGGCGCGGGGGCTGACCTTCCGCGCGGTGGACGCCGAGGCCGGGGTGCCCGTGGGCACGGCCTCCAACTACTTCGCCTCCCGCGACGACCTGCTGCGCCAGATCGACGGGCGGCTGCACCGGCGTCTCGCGCCCGACCCGGAGGTGCTCGGCGACCTGATGACGGCGCCGAGGGACCGCTCCCTCGTCGCCGCCCTCATGCACGACCTGATGTCCCGCGCGACCGGCGACCGCACGGGCTATCTGGCGCTGCTCGAACTGCGGCTGGAGGCGACCCGGCGTCCGGAGCTGCGCGCCTCGTACACCGAGTCGGTGCGCGGGGACCTGGAGTTCGGCATGCGCTTCCACCGCGAGGCCGGGCTGCCGGGCGGCGACGAGACCGTGGCCGTCCTCTATCTGGCGATGCTCGGCCTGTGGGTCGACCACTTGACGCTGCCGGGCGTGCTGGACGGGGCGCTGCCCGGCGTTTCGGTGCCGGAAGGGCTGGTGGAGCTGATCGTGGGGGCGGTGGTGCCCGAGGGGTAGGGGGCGGTGGCGGCCGGGAGGTGGGGCGGTGGTTGCCCAGGTACGGGGAGGAGGGCTCCGCTTCGGGGGGGGTGTGGGTGTCAGGTGCGGGGCTCGCGCCACATCGGCTACGTCGGAGCCGTCGGGCAACCGCAAGGGCTGCCCGGGAGTGCGAAGCCGCGGCGCTCATACAGGCGGCGGCTGCCCCTGTCCGCCGGCCGACGTCTGCGCATGGCGGTTGAGCCCGGCTGCCGACGGCTGACACGGGTGGGGGCGGGGGACGGGGCCCGCACACCGTGGGGATGTGCGGGACCCGTCGGGGCCGGAGCCGTCGGCGGGCGTGCGGGGTCAGGAACCGCACGGTCCCGGTGGCTCCGGGGTCTGTCGGGTGCTCTCGGCTCTCAGGTGCTGCGCCGGGTCACGAGCTGTGCTCAGGTGGTGCGCCGGGTCACGAACGCCGCCAGGGAGAGCAGGCCGGCCGCCCGCTCCGGGTCCGGGAGCGCCCGGGCCAGCTCCCGCGTCGCCCGCGCCATGTGCGTGGCCGCCCGCTCCTGCGCCCAGGTCCGTCCGCCCGCCCGCTCCACGGCGCGGATCGCGGGGTCCAGGTCGCCGCCGTCGTACGGGAGCGCGTACAGCTCGGCGAGTTCGGCCGCCGCCGGGGTGCCCGACGTGAGCGCCGCGACCACCGGGAGGGACTTCTTGCGGGCGGCCAGGTCCGCTCCGGCCGGCTTGCCGGTGCGCAGCGGGTCACCCCATATGCCCATGATGTCGTCGATGAGCTGGAAGGCCAGCCCGGCCTCCCGGCCGAACCCGTCCAGCGCCTCGACGTCCGCGGCCGGCGCCCCGGCGTAGAGGCCGCCGATCGCGCATGCGCACCCCAGCAGCGCCCCGGTCTTCGCCTCGGCCATGGCGAACACCTCGTCGAGGGCGACCTCCGTGGGCTGCCGCCGCTCCAGTGCCGTGTCGGCCTGCTGACCGGCGCACAGTTCGACGACGCAGTCCGCGATCCGGGCCGTCGCGGTCAGGGACGCCGGGTGCGGGTCGCGGGCCAGGATGCGCTGTGCCAGCGCGTGGAGCGCGTCCCCGGTGAGGACGGCGTCGGCGTCGCCGAACACCGTCCAGGCCGTGGGGCGGTGGCGACGGGTGGTGTCCCGGTCCATCAGGTCGTCGTGGAGCAGGGTGAAGTTGTGCACCACTTCCACCGCCGCGGCGGCCGGTACCGAGGCCGCCTCGGCCTTTTCCCCGCCGAAGGCGCGGGCCGCGGCGAGGACGAGGGCGGGGCGTATCGCCTTGCCGGCGCCGCCCGGACCGCCCGCACGCCCCCGGGCGTCGTCCGCGGGCCCCGGACCGCCCGGGCTGCCGTCCGCGGCGCCGCCGGGGTGCTCCCAGCCGAAATGGTGGAGCGCGACCCTGCGCAGCGGGGCGGGCAGCGACTCCAGGGCCGAGCGCAACGCGGGATCGACGGCCGCCCGTGCCCGCGCCAGGAGCGTCCTCGCCTCGTGCCCGTCGGCCGGCCCCGGACCCGGACCGCCGTCCGGGTGCGGCGCTGCGACGGCGCCCGGGCCCGCGGGCGCCGTCAAGGAGTCGGTCATCGGATCGAGTTCTCCCCTCGGAGAGTCCCCGGACGGCGGCCGTCCCACCGGGCGCACACTCCCGAGGTCTACCCGTCTGAAGGGCCTGGGACACGCCGGCACGGGACGCGTCACCTCCAGCGGCCGATCTCGACGTTCTCCAGGACCCCGAGCGCGTCCGGGACGAGGACCGCGGCCGAGTAGTAGGCGGTCACCAGGTAGTTGATGATCGCCTGCTCGTTGATGCCCATGAAGCGCACCGACAGGCCCGGCTCGATCTCGTCCGGGATGCCGGACTGCCTCAGTCCGATGACGCCCTGGTCCTCCTCGCCGAGGCGCATGGCGATGACGGAGGTGGTGCGGGCCTCGGTGACGGGAATCTTGTTGCACGGGTAGATCGGGACGCCGCGCCAGGTGGGGATGCGGGTGCCGCCGACGTCGATCGTCTCCGGGACCAGTCCCCGCCGGTTCAGCTCCCGGCCGAACGCGGCGATCGCGCGCGGGTGGGCGAGCAGCAGCCCGGTCCCGCGCCGGCGGCTGAGCAGTTCGTCCATGTCGTCGGGGCCCGGCACGCCGTCGTGCGGCTGAATGCGCTGGTCGTACTCGCAGTTGTGCAGGAGACCGAACTCGCGGTTGTTGACCAGCTCGTGTTCCTGGCGTTCCCTCAACGCCTCGACGGTGAGCCGAAGTTGCTGTTCGGTCTGGTCCATGGGCTGGTTGTAGAGGTCGGCCACGCGCGTGTGGATGCGCAGCACGGTCTGGGCGATGCTCAGTTCGTACTCGCGCGGCCGGGCCTCGTAGTCGACGAAGGTGTGCGGGATCCGCGGCTCGCCGGTGTGGCCCGCGGCGAGGTCGATCTCCTTCTCGCCGTACGGGTTGGTGCGCTGGGCGGGGATGGACCGCTGCCGCCGCAGGTGCGCGCGCAGCGAGTCTGAGCGCGCCGCGACCCGCTCGACCTCCTGCCGGCTCAGCACCAGGACCGTGCAGGGGGTGACCGCCCGCACGGTGTACTCCCAGATGGCGCCCGGGTCGAGCAGGGCCTGCTCGCCGAGGTAGGCGCCGTCGGCGAGGACGCCGAGGCTCTCGTCCTCGCCGTAGGGACCCGTGCCGATCTTCTCGACGCGGCCGTGGGCCAGCAGGTACACCTCGTCGGCCCGGCTGCCGAAGCCGGTGATCACCTCCCCGGGGGCGATCTCGCGCTGTTCGCAGCGCCGGGCCAGTTCGGTCAGCACGTCGTCGTCCGCGTACGCGCGCAGCGCGGGCAGCTCGGCCAGTTCGGCGGGGACGACCTCGACGCGGTCGCCGGTCTTGACGAAGGTGACGCGTCCGTCGCCCACGGCGTAGGTCAGTCGTCGGTTCACCCGGTACGTGCCGCCCTGCACCTCCACCCAGGGCAGCATGCGCAGCAGCCAGCGGGAGCTGATCTCCTGCATCTGGGGTACGGACTTGGTGGTCGTGGCCAGGTTCCGTGCGGCCGCCGTGCCAAGGCTCTGCTGCGGCCCGTCCTGCTCCGCGCGGACCTCTTCGCCTACCGACATAAGGAATTGCCCTCCCGTCATGCCCTGGCGGCGGTCTGCCGCCGGGCATCGATCTCACGGGCAACCCTTCCATCACCCAGTGTGTTCGTTCCATTACCCGAAAGAGCGGGAATGGATCATCGCGGGCTGGGCATGCCCGCGAAACCGCCGCCTCCGGCCGTGACCGACAATGGAGCCGTGACCAGCCCCGACGCCCTCGCCGCCCTGGGTCCCCAGCTGCCCTCGCCGGTCCTGGAGGTGCGCGACGAACGGTTCGACCGGCGCGGGATCCGGCTGCTCCTCAAGCGCGACGACCTGATCCACCCCGACCTCGTCGGCAACAAGTGGCGCAAGCTGGCTCCCAACCTCGCCGCGGCGGACGGTCGTCCGGTGCTGACCTTCGGCGGCGCCTACTCCAACCACCTGCGGGCCACCGCCGCGGCGGGCCGCCTCCTGGGCCTGCCCACGATCGGTGTGGTGCGCGGCGACGAACTGGCCGGCCGGCCGCTCAACCCCTCTCTCGCTCGGTGCGCGGCCGACGGAATGCGCCTGCATTTCGTCGACAGATCGATGTATCGATGCAAGACCGAGCCGGACACGCTCGCGTCGGTGCTGCGCGCGGCCTCCGCCGAGGACGCCCTCGTCCTGCCCGAGGGCGGCAGCAACGCGTCCGCCGTGCGCGGCTGCCGGGCCCTCGGCGAGGAGCTGCGCCCGCTCGCCGACGTCGTCGCGGTCGCCTGCGGCACCGGCGGCACGCTGGCGGGCCTTGCAGCGGGCCTCGCACCCGACCGGAGGGCCCTCGGCATACCGGTCCTCAAGGGCGGCTTCCTCGCCGACGGCATCCGGGCCCTTCAGCAGCGGGCCTTCGGCGGGCCGCGCGGCGACTGGCGCCTCGACGGCCGCTTCCACTTCGGCGGCTACGCCCGCACGACCCCCGAACTGCACGTCTTCGCCGACGACTTCGAGCAGCGCCACGGCGTGCCCGTCGAACGTCTCTATGTCGCCAAAATGCTGTACGCGCTGGCCGTCCTGGCCGAGGAAGGCGCCTTCGCCCGCGGGACGACGGTCGCGGCCGTCGTCACCGGCCGCCCGTTTCCCTGAGCACACCGCTTCCGCCCGCACGCGGCGCGCCGCTCCCCGCCCGCGCGCCGCCTTCCCGACGCCGCCGATGGTCCCGGGCGCTCCGCTTCACGTCGTCGTCTCCCGGTACGCCGCCGCCTCCTCCAGGTCGAGCCTGCGCAGCAGGGAGCGGAGCATCTCGTCGTCGATGTGTCGCAGGTCGCGCAGCTTGACGAAGACCTCGCGCTCGGCGCCGATCATCTCGCGCGCGAGCCGGCGGTAGGTGTCGTCGGCGGTCTCGCCCGTTACGGGATTGGCCTGGCCGAGACGTTCCCAGACGGCGTTGCGGCGGCGTTCCAGAACCGAGCGCAGCCGGTCGGCGAGGGGCTCGGGCAGGGCGTTGCGCTCGTCGGCGAGGAGGGCGTCGAGGCGCTGCTCTGCGGCGCGGGAGGCCTGCGCCTGGGCGTTGGCCTCGGCGAGGGTCTCGGCCTGCCGGTCCCGGCCGGGCAGTTCGAGCAGCCGGATCAGCGGCGGCAGCGTCAGTCCCTGGACGACGAGCGTGCCGATGACGGTCGTGAAGGTGAGGAACAGGATCAGGTTGCGGCCGGGGAAGGGCTCGCCGCCGTGGACGGTCACGGGGATGGAGAACGCGATCGCGAGCGACACCACGCCCCGCATCCCCGCCCACGAGATGACGAACGCGCCCTTCCAGGTGGGGTTCTCCTCCCTCTCGCGGATGCGCGCCGACAGCATCCGGGGCAGGAAGGTCCCCGGGAACACCCACACGAACCGGGCCACGACGACCACCAGGAGCAGCGCCACCGCGTACCAGGCGGCGTCCAGGCCCTCGTACTCCCCGAGTCCCTTGAGGACCACCGGCAGTTGCAGTCCGATCAGCGCGAACACCGCCGACTCCAGGACGAACGCGACCATCTTCCACACCGCCTCCTCCTGGAGGCGGGTCGCGAAGTCGACCTCCCACGCGCGGTGCCCGAGATAGAGGGCGACGACGACCACCGCGAGGACGCCGGAGGCGTGGAACTGCTCGGCGACGCCGTAGGCGACGAACGGGATCAGCAGGGAGAGGGTGTTCTGGAACAGCGCCTCCTTCACATGGGTGCGCAGCCAGTGCAGCGGGATCATCAGGACCAGCCCGACGCCCACACCGCCGATCGCCGCCAGCAGGAACTCGCCGATCCCGTCGGCCCAGGTGGCGCCCTCGCCGACGGCCGCCGCGAGGGCCACGCGGTAGGCGGTGATGGCGGTGGCGTCGTTCACCAGGGACTCGCCCTGGAGGATCGTGGTGATCCTCGACGGCAGGCCGACGCGGCGGGCGATCGCCGTCGCCGCGACCGCGTCCGGCGGGGCCACCACCGCGCCCAGCACGAGGGCGGCGGTCAGCGGCAGCCCCGGCACGAGCAGATAGGCCGCCCAGCCGACGGCGAAGGTCGCGAACAGCACGTACCCGACGGACAACAGCGCCACGGGCCGCAGTTGGGCCCGCAGATCGAGGTAGGAGCTGTCGACGGCGGCCGTGTGCAGCAGCGGCGGCAGCAGCAGGGGCAGCACGATGTGCGGGTCGAGCTCGTAGCCGGGGACGCCGGGGATGTACGAGACCACCAGTCCGGCCGCCACCAGCAGCAGCGGCGCGGGCACCGGGGTGCGCCGGCCCGCCGCGGCGATCGCCGCACTGCCCGCCACCAGCAGCAGCAGTGGCATCACGTCCATGATCTCGCCCGCCCTCGTATTCCGCGCGGCACCGCGCGCAGCCGTCGTAACCTGGCAATCATGAAACAGTGCACGCACGCCGACGCGCTGCCGCACCCGGAACCCGCTCCGCTCACCGACACCTGCCCGGAGTGCCTGGCCTCGGGCATGCATCCGGTGCAGTTGCGGCTCTGCCTCTCCTGCGGTCACGTCGGCTGCTGCGACTCCTCGCCGGGCCGGCACGCGACGGAACACCACAAGGAGTCCGGCCACCCGGTGATGCGGACGTTCGAACCGGGGGAGAATTGGCGTTGGTGCTTCGTCGATCACGTGCTCGTGTGAGCGGTCCGGTGTGAGTAGGGTGCGAGTCCGTCCCCTGCGGCCGGTATGCGGCACCGATCCGACGGTTCGCGCGTCTGACGTGTGGGTACGTCAATGCGGCGCGCGCTGTTCCCAATTGGGGCCGCCCACCCTCTAGCCACTGTGTGTATTCATGTGTTTACTATGAGTGACAGCAGGGGTTGGGGTCCCGGGGACAGGAATGTCGAGAGCGCGGTAGCGTCACCGCTGCACCACACGCGCGTTACCCCCGGGGGGCGACCCTCGGCCCTGTAGAGCTTGTACCACCTTGGAGGTGAGGGTGTCCCAGATCGCAGGCGAGCCCGCGACCCAGGACTTCGTGGAAGTCCGGCTGCCGGCCGCGGGTGCCTACCTGTCGGTGCTGCGGACGGCCACGGCCGGCCTCGCGGCCCGTTTGGACTTCACCCTCGACGAGATCGAGGACCTGCGCATCGCGGTGGACGAGGCCTGCGCGATCCTGCTGCAGCAGGCCGTGCCCGGCTCGGTGCTCAGCTGTGTCTTCCGGCTCGTCGACGACTCCCTGGAGGTCACCGTCTCGGCGCCGACCACGGACGGCCACGCGCCCTCGCGGGACACCTTCGCCTGGACCGTCCTGTCCGCCCTCGCGGGCAAGGTCTCCTCCGCCGTGGACGACGACAGAACCGTTTCGATCAGCCTCTACAAACAGCGCGGCGCGGGACCCGGGCCGGCGTGAGGGACGGGGACGGGCCGGTGCGGGACGAAGAGCGCGACACACGGGAGCTGCCTGCCGAGGACACCGGCGGCGCGGGCGGTGCGAGCGGTTTCCGGCGCATGGTGGACGGCATCGACGGCATCCCCGAGCAGGCCCGGCCGCATCCCGAGGACGACGCCGACGACACCGCGAGGGCCGGTCTCCCGGGCGACGGGCCCCTGGATCGGGAAGGCGCCGCACGGGGCGCGTCCGACGAGGAGCGGCGGATCGGGGGCACCCCTGTCCGGGCCGAGACGAGGCCCTGGGGAAGGGCGACGGGCGGGACGATGAGCGAGCACGAGCGATACTCCGAGGACGAGGCGCCGGCCGCGCCGAGCGCGCAGGCGGTCACCCAGGTCACCCAGCCCGTCACCCAGACCTCACCGGCCGCGCATCCCGCTCCCCAGGACCGCAGCGGAGCGCGCGCCATGTTCGTCGAGCTGCGCGCGCTCCCGGCCGGCAGTCCGGAGTACGCCGAGCTGCGCAACCAGCTGGTCCGGATGCACCTGCCGCTCGTCGAGCACCTCGCCCGCCGGTTCCGCAACCGGGGCGAGCCGCTGGACGACCTCACCCAGGTCGCCACCATCGGGCTGATCAAGTCGGTGGACCGGTTCGACCCGGACCGCGGCGTGGAGTTCTCGACGTACGCCACCCCGACGGTCGTCGGCGAGATCAAGCGGCACTTCCGCGACAAGGGCTGGGCGGTGCGCGTCCCGCGCCGGCTCCAGGAGCTGCGCCTGTCGCTGACCACGGCGACGGCCGAGCTGTCCCAGCTGCACGGCCGTTCCCCCACGGTCCACGAGCTCGCCGAGAAGCTGGCCATCTCGGAGGAGGAGGTCCTGGAGGGCCTGGAGTCGGCCAATGCCTACTCCACGCTGTCCCTGGACGTCCCCGACACCGACGACGAGTCCCCGGCGGTCGCCGACACCCTCGGCGCGGAGGACGAGGCGCTGGAGGGCGTGGAGTACCGGGAGTCGCTCAAGCCGCTGCTGGAGGACCTCCCGCCGCGCGAGAAGCGGATCCTGCTGCTGCGCTTCTTCGGCAACATGACGCAGTCGCAGATCGCGCAGGAGGTCGGCATCTCCCAGATGCACGTCTCCCGTCTGCTGGCCCGCACGCTGGCCCAGCTCCGGGAGAAGCTGCTGGTGGAGGAGTAGGCCGGGACGACGTCCGGGTCCGCCGCCCGGGCAGCCTCCAGGTCCGCCTCCCCGAGCCGCGGCCGGCCGGCGCGCCCTACCGGCGCCTCCGACCCGGCCGCCCGCACCCGCGTCCACGCCCGACCGCGCCGGGCGTCCGCGCCGGGCGTCCCTCTACTACCGGGACCGCTTCTTACGCTGCTGCTTCCCGCCTGGCCTGCCGGTGTTCCCGGCGGGCCCGCCGCTCTTCGGGCCGGAAGCGCCGGAACCACCGGCTGCGCCGGATCCGCCAACCCCGCCGGAAGCACTGGCCCCTCCGCGTGCCTCCGTCGCGGGCGGCTGGGCCGCCTCGCCCGGGCCTCGGATGCCGAGGGCCCGGTTCGTCTCGGGGTTGACCAGGAGCAGCAGGCCCGCGACGGCCACGGCCGCCAGGGCGATTCCCGCGGGGATGGCGATGCTGTCGGCCTGGAGCAGGTTGTAGGCGACGGGCAGCGCGATGATCTGCATGAAGACCGCCGGGCCCCGGCTCCAGCGGCGTCGGCGCAGCAGCCCGCGGGCGGCGAGCAGCGGCAGCAGCGCCAGCACGAGCAGGGTGAGGCCCCCGGTCACGGCCTGCTGCCGATTGTCCGCGCCGTCCGTCAGACCGAGCACGGCGATCCAGACGCCGCCGACCAGCAGGACGAGCCCTTCGAGCGCGACCAGCGCGGCGGCCGCGGTCAGCCGCACGGGACGGGGGCCCGCCTCTTCGGCGGCTTCGGGGCTGGGGTTGGCTTGAGAGCTCACGCCAGAAGGGTAGCCGTCGCGCCCCGGCCGCCCGTGTCGAGGTTCACGGCCCGATCCGGTCCCGAACCCCGGTCCGGCCTGTGCCCGGTACCACCCAGTAGGTACCCTGCCAGTCATGCGTGCACTTCTCGTGGTCAATCCGGCGGCAACCACTACGAGCGCACGTACGCGCGACGTCCTGATCCACGCCCTCGCCAGCGAGATGAAGCTGGAGGCGGTCACCACCGAGTACCGGGGGCACGCGCGTGACCTCGGCCGGCAGGCGGCGGAGAGCGACGAGATCGACCTGGTCGTGGCCCTCGGCGGCGACGGCACCGTCAACGAGGTCGTGAACGGACTGCTGCACGCCGGACCCGACCCGGACCGCCTCCCCGGCCTCGCCGTGGTCCCCGGCGGCTCCACCAACGTCTTCGCCCGTGCGCTGGGCCTGCCGAACGACGCCGTGGAGGCCACCGGCGCGCTGCTGGACGCGCTGCGCGAGGGTCGCGAGCGTACGGTCGGCCTCGGCCTGACCTCCGGCACGCCGGGCACCGAGGACGAGGCCGTGCCGTCGCGGTGGTTCACCTTCAACGCGGGGCTCGGCTTCGACGCCGGCGTGGTCGGCCGGGTCGAGCAGCAGCGCGAGCGCGGAAAGAAGTCGACGCACGCCCTGTATGTGCGCCAGGTGCTGCGCCAGTTGCTGGGCGAGCCGAGCCGGCGGCAGGGCCTGATCACTTTGGAACGCGCGGGTGAAGACCCGGTGACGAATCTCCTGCTGTGCATAGCGTCGAACACGGCTCCGTGGACCTTCCTCGGCAACCGGCCGATGTACGCCTCGCCCAGGGCGTCGTTCGACACGGGGCTGGACGTGTTCGGTCTCAGCCGGATGTCGACGGCCTCGGTTGCCCGGTATGGGACGCAGTTGCTCACTTCGTCCCCCGAGCGCGGACCCCATGGCAAGCACGCGGTCTCCCTGCACGACCTGACCGAGTTCACCTTGCATTCGAAGGCGCCGCTGCCCCTTCAGATGGACGGCGACCACCTGGGACTGCGCACCAGCGTGACGTTCACAGGCGTACGCCGTGCACTGCGTGTGATTGTGTGAGCGGAAAACGCCAAAGTCCTTTCACTCGAACGTTTAGGCCAGGATCCACCCCATGGAAGTACGGCTGTGACCTAGTCGACACCGAGGAATCAAAAAAAACTTTCCGGAAGGGGTTGTATCCGCCGCCGAGGTTTGCGAGTCTCTACATGGCGATCGGGACGGCCCGCAACACCGGCCTCCAGAGATCACCGGAACCCCTCACAAACCACGGACCACGCCGGGAAGATCCGGCGGGCGGCCCTTCACTTGTTGAGGGATTCGTGAAAGCGTTCACATTCACAAGCACTAGCACGTAATACCCAAGGAGAGGTAGCAGCCATGGACTGGCGTCACAACGCCGTTTGCCGCGAGGAAGACCCCGAGCTCTTCTTCCCCATCGGCAACACCGGTCCTGCGCTGCTGCAGATCGAGGAAGCCAAGGCCGTCTGCCGCCGCTGCCCGGTGATCGAGCAGTGTCTGCAGTGGGCGCTCGAGTCCGGTCAGGACTCCGGCGTCTGGGGTGGTCTCAGCGAGGACGAGCGCCGTGCGATGAAGCGCCGCGCCGCCCGCAACCGGGCCCGTCAGGCCTCCGCCTGACACAAGCCACCCCGCTGACAGCCTGAGCTTGGCGGCGCGTACAGCGAGTACGCACTCCCCCGCCTCCGAGTCGCAGCGCGCAGTACCCTGATTGCGCTTACGCTTCAACGAGCACGGCGAGCACTGGCCTCGGACCGACAAGGTCCGGGGCTTTTTGCTGTGCCGGCACTTCCGTACCGGCGCTCCCGGCGCGCCCCACGTCTCCGGGCGCCACCGGCGCCGGAAACCACCGGCCTGCCGGACCACCGGCGTGCGCGGCTCACTTCTGCGGGCGCACCGGGATGTCCAGGACGACCTGCGTGCCCCGCTCCGGCGCCGGGACCATGTCGAACGTGCCGCCCAACTCGCCCTCCACCAGCGTCCGTACGATCTGCAGGCCCAGGTTGCCGGAGGTGTGCGGGTCGAAGCCGTCGGGCAGGCCGACGCCGTCGTCCTGGACGGTGACCAGCAGACGGGCCTCCTTGGTGGTGCCGCCGCGGACGGCCGAGACCTCGACGGTGCCGGTGTCGCCCTCGCGGAAGCCGTGCTCCAGCGCGTTCTGCAGCACCTCGGTGAGGACCATCGACAGCGGGGTGGCGACCTCGGCGTCCAGGATGCCGAAGCGGCCGGTGCGCCGGCCGGTCACCTTGCCGGGGGAGATCTCGGCGACCATCGCCAGGACGCGGTCGGCGATCTCGTCGAACTCCACGCGCTCGTCCAGGTTCTGCGAGAGCGTCTCGTGCACGATGGCGATGGAGCCGACGCGGCGGACCGCCTCCTCCAGGGCCGCCCGGCCGCGTTCGGACTCGATGCGGCGGGCCTGGAGGCGCAGCAGGGCGGCGACGGTCTGGAGGTTGTTCTTCACCCGGTGGTGGATCTCCCGGATGGTGGCGTCCTTGGTGATCAACTCCCGTTCGCGCCGCCGCAGTTCCGTGACGTCGCGCAGGAGCACCAGCGAACCGATGCGGGTGCCCTTGGGTTTGAGGGGGATCGCCCGGACCTGGATCACGCCCTCGGAGGACTCGATCTCGAACTCGCGCGGGGCCCAGCCGCTGGCCACCTTGGCCAGCGCCTCGTCCACCGGACCGCGGGAGGGGGCGAGTTCGGCGGTCGTACGGCCGAGGTGGTGGCCGACGAGGTCGGCGGCGAGGCCGAGGCGGTGGTAGGCGGAGAGGGCGTTCGGGGAGGCGTACTGGACGATGCCGTCCGCGTCGAGCCGGATCAGGCCGTCGCCGACGCGGGGCGAGGCGTCCATGTCGACCTGCTGGTTGGCGAAGGGGAAGGCGCCGGCCGCGATCATCTGGGCGAGGTCGGAGGCGCTCTGGAGGTAGGTCAGCTCCAGGCGGCTCGGGGTGCGTACGGTGAGCAGGTTGGTGTTGCGGGCGATGACGCCGAGGACGCGGCCCTCGCGCCGGACCGGGATGGACTCGACGCGGACGGGGACCTCCTCGCGCCACTCCGGGTCGCCCTCGCGCACGATCCTGCCCTCGTCGAGCGCGGCGTCCAGCATGGGGCGGCGGCCGCGCGGGACGAGGTGGCCGACCATGTCGTCCTGGTAGGAGGTGGGGCCGGTGTTGGGCCGCATCTGGGCGACGGAGACGTAGCGGGTGCCGTCGCGGGTGGGGACCCACAGGACCAGGTCGGCGAAGGAGAGGTCGGAGAGCAGCTGCCACTCCGAGACCAGCAGATGGAGCCACTCGAGGTCGGAGTCGTCGAGGGCGGTGTGCTGGCGGACCAGTTCGTTCA
Source organism: Streptomyces sp. NPDC006610 (assembly GCF_040611575.1). Taxonomy (NCBI): domain Bacteria; kingdom Bacillati; phylum Actinomycetota; class Actinomycetes; order Kitasatosporales; family Streptomycetaceae; genus Streptomyces; species Streptomyces sp. NPDC006610. The sequence continues at coordinate 191,514 of NZ_JBEXOP010000001.1, read as the reverse complement.
TGGAGGGCACGTCTGTGAGCGTACCCGTGCGGTTGTACGACGCTGAACCGTACGGCCCGGGAGACACCCGCGGGCCGCGGCGCCTGGGAGGGACCCTCAACCCTCCCGGCACCGCAGCCCGGAGCAATCATCGGCCGTGGGGTGTGCGGTCCCGATCGGCCGAAGGATGAGGAGCCGGGGCAGTCAGGGCAGAGAGCTCCGGTTCCTCGGTCCGCCTTCCTGTGCGGGGAAGACGGAGGCTGTGCGTCCCGCTGCGATTCCCTACGATTGTGGACTAGACCAGTGTCCGTGTCCATGCGCCGGGAGCCGCTTGTTGCCGGGGCCGTGCGTCGGAGGCTGTGCGGTTGTTCGCGCTTGGAAGCGTAACCCGGCCGGGTGGCCAGCGGGGCCACTTGGCGAGGGGAATTTTGCTCGCGATCCCCACTTCTTCCGGACGCTCCCGAGCCCACGCCCGCAATGTCCGATCGACGCCGCTCACCTGATCGAAGCCCTGCTCAGAGGGGGTGCGCACGGGTGGGTCGTATACAGCCGGCGGACAGTTCGAGGGGCCCACGCGGCCGGTCCGGACGGCCGCCCCTCTCCCCCGCTCCGACCCCTGCTCTCCGCAGCCCCGTTCTGTTAGATTGGTCTAAACCACACGCCCCCTTTCGGGTGCCCCGAGCCCTCTCTCAGATCGGTAGGACCAGCGTGGAAGTTGTCATCGTCCCGGACGCCGAGGCCGGCGGCGAGCTGATTGCCGAGGCCATGGCGCAGCTGATCCGGCGCAAGCCCGACGCCCTGCTCGGTGTGGCCACGGGGTCGACGCCGCTGCCCGTCTACCGGGCGCTGGAGGCCAGGGTGCGGTCCGGCGCCGTGGACCCCGCGCGCGTGCGGGTGGCGCAGCTGGACGAGTACGTGGGGCTGCCGGCCGAGCACCCGGAGTCGTACCGCTCGGTGCTGCGGCGCGAGGTGCTGGAGCCCCTCGGCATCGGGACGGAGGCGTTCCTCGGGCCGGACGGCACCGCCGAGGACGTCGCGGCGGCCTGCGCGGCGTACGACCGCGCGCTCGCGGAGGCCGGCGGGGTGGATCTCCAGCTGCTCGGGATCGGGACCGACGGGCACATCGGGTTCAACGAGCCCTGCTCGTCGCTCGCCTCGCGCACCCGGATCAAGACGCTCACGGAGCAGACCCGCGTCGACAACGCCCGCTTCTTCGACGGTGACATCGACCAGGTCCCGCACCACGTCATCACCCAGGGCATCGGCACCATCCTGGAGGCGCGGCACCTCGTGCTGCTGGCCACCGGCGAGGGCAAGGCCGACGCGGTCGCCGCGACCGTGGAGGGACCGGTCGCCGCGGTGTGCCCGGCCTCGGCGCTCCAGCTCCACCCGCACGCGACGGTCGTCGTCGACGAGGCCGCCGCCTCGAAGCTGAAGCTCGCCGACTACTTCCGGCAGACGTACGCGAACAAGCCGGCCTGGCAGGGCATCTGAGCCGGTCGGCGGCTCACGCGCCGGCGATCTCGTCCTCCGCGGGCTCGTCCCGGGCCGTGAGGCCGGCCACCCACAGCGGCATCAGCCAGTGGACCACCAGGACGGCGACGAGGACGGGCGCGGCGTAGGCCCTGGGGGCGTGGCCGTCAATCGCGCCCGCGGTCAGCAGGGCGGCCACGGCCACCAGGAGGAGCAGCATCGTCACCCGGTGGGCGCGGGCCAGGACTCGGCGGCGCTCGGCGGCCTGCCGCTCGTCGAGGATGCGCTCGCGCAGTTCCAGCAGGCCGCGCGTGGCGCTGTTGATGATTCCCGTCGCGACCATCCAGGGCAGCAGGAGCAGCCCCGCCGCGACGAGGGCCCACACCGGCTCGCCCGGCGCGAGGAAGAGGTGGACGAGCAGCGCCCCGATGGCCGCGGTGAGCACGGCGTGGACGGCGACGACCAGGCGCCGGCGGGTTGCCGTGGCGTGGATCCGCCGCCCGCGGGGGTTGTTCATCAGCCGCAGCATGGTGCGGTCGTAGCCGGTCAGGCGCGTGGTCGTCATCGCTGGTTCCTCCCGTAGACCTCGTCCGTGAGCGGCGGGAACGGTTCGAGGGAGAACAGCGCCTCGACCGGCAGGGAGAAGAACCTCGCGATCCTCAGCGCCAGGTCGAGGCTGGGGTTGTACTGGCCCCGCTCGATGTAGCCGATGGTCTGGTAGTGGGCGCCCACCGCCTCGGCCAGGCTCTGGCGCGACACCTTCCGTTCCGCGCGCACCATCGCCAACCTGTTGTGCACCTGCTCACTCATGTATAAGAAGTACTACATGTGTGAGCAGGTGTGCAACGTGCTGTCCGGGTGAACGGGGGGAGAGGGCCGGCCGTCAGGCTCCCGCGATGACCTCTGCCGCCGCCCGGCCGCAGACCTCGGCCGCGCCGTGGGTGGCAATGTGCAGGGCGCCGCGCGGCGGGGCCTGGGGGACGCCCATCTCGACCACGATCGTGTCGGGGCGGGCCGCCAGCAGGGCGTCGAGGGCGTCGGCCATCCAGGGATGGCGGTGCTCGTCGCGGACCACCGCCACGATCCGGCGGGCGCCCGCCTCCGCGAGGGCCCCGGTCGCCGCGTCCGCGCCGGAGAAGGCGCCGGCCCCGGTGCCGGGCAGCAGCGCGGCCAGCGCCGCTCCCAGGCCCCACGGCGTCTCGTCGCCGACGGCGATGTTCGCGACCGGCGTCAGCACGGCGACGTACGGCGCGGCGGTGAGCGGCGTGAAGCCGTCCGCGCCGGTGACGCGCAGGGCGCGGCGGGCGGCGCGCAGGCCGACCTCGGTGTCGGCGGTCGGGCCCGCGGCGGCGGCCGAGGAGGTCGCCGTCCAACGGGCCAGGTCGCGCACCCGCTGGGCCGCGTCGGCCAGCCGTTCCTCGGGCAGCTCGCCGGAGCGCACCGCGGTGACCAGGGCGTCGCGCAGTCGCCGTACCGTCTCGTCGTCCGCTAGCCCGCCGCCCACGCAGATGGCGTCGGCGCCGGCCGCGACCGCGAGGACGCTGCCCCGCTCGATGCCGTAGGTGCCGGCGATGGCCTGCATCTCCATGCCGTCGGTGACGATCAGGCCGTCGTAGCCGAGTTCACCGCGCAGCAGGTCGGTCAGGATGCGCCGGGACAGGGTCGCCGGGCGGTCCGGGTCGAGGGCGGGAACGAGGATGTGGGCGCTCATCACGGCCCGGGTGCCGGCGGCGATGGCCGCGCGGAAGGGGGCCAGCTCGCGCTCCCCCAGCACCGCCGGGTCCACGTCGATGCGCGGCAGCGCGTGGTGGGAGTCCACGGCCGTGTCGCCGTGGCCGGGGAAGTGCTTGGTGCAGGCCGCCACGCCCGCGGACTGCAGACCGGTGACGTACGCGGCGGTGTGCCGGGCGACCAGGGCGGGGTCGGCGCCGAAGGAGCGCACGCCGATCACCGGGTTGTCCGGGTTGGAGTTGACGTCGGCGTCGGGGGCCCAGTTGAAGTTGACCCCGCAGGCGGCCAGCCGGCGGCCCAGTTCGGCGGCCACCGCGCGGGTCAGCTCGACGTCGTCCACGGCGCCGAGCGCGTGGTTGCCGGGGAAGGAGGAGCCGGTGCGCACCTCCAGGCGGGTGACGTCGCCGCCCTCCTCGTCGATCGCGACCAGCACGTCGTCCCGCTCGGCGCGCAGCTGCGCAGTGAGCGCGGCGAGCTGCTCGGGCGTGGCGATGTTGCGGCCGAACAGGCCGACGGAGGCGAGGCCCTCGCCGAGCCGGCGCAGCACCCAGTCGGGCGCGGTGGTGCCGGTGAAGCCGGGCTGCAGGACCGTCAGCGCGTCCCGTGTGAGGGTGTCGGTGTCGCTGGCGAATGTCGTCATCGCGGGCGTTATCCCTTCACGGCGCCGGCGGTCAGGCCGCTGACGGCCCTGCGCTGCAGGAAGACGAAGAGGATCAGGACGGGTACGGCGAACAGGGACGACGCCGCCATGGTCGCGCCCCAGTCGTTGCCGAACACGGACTGGAAGCTGGTCAGCCACAGCGGCAGCGTCTGGGCCTCGGCCTCCTTGTTCAGCACCAGGACCAGGGGCAGCTCGTTCCAGGCGGTGATGAAGCCGAACATCGACGTGGACATCAGACCGGGCGCGAGCAGCGGCAGGATGACCCGGCGGAAGGCCTGGGCGCGGGTGCAGCCGTCGACCATCGCGGCCTCCTCCAGCTCCCGGGGCACGGCGGCGACGAAGCCGCGCAGCGTCAGGATGGTGAAGGGGAGGACCATCATCATGTAGAAGAGCGTCAGCGGGACGAGGCTGTTGAGCATCGACGCGTCCCGGACGATCATGTACATCGCGATGATCATGACTTCCCAGGGCGCCATCTGGGCGAGCATGAAGCCGACGACGAAGCCGCGCCGGCCCCGGAACCGCATCCGCGCCAGGGCGAAGGACCCGGCCAGCGCGATGACGAGGGAGAAGAGCACGGCGAGGACGGTGACGGTCAGCGAGTTGCGGACGAACGTCCAGAAGTGGTCGGCGCCGGTCGCCGTCTCGAAGTGGTCGAAGGTGACGTCGGTCGGGAACCAGACGGGCGTCTCCGAGATGATGTCGCCGGTCGGCTTGAACGCCGTGGCGAACATCCAGTACACGGGGAAGACGAAGCCGACGAACAGGACGACGGCCGTGACGTTGGGCCACACGCGGCCGAAGAGTGAGCGCTTCACAGCTCGTCCTCCTCTTGCTTGAGCACGATCCGCAGGTAGTAGGCGGTGAGGGCGAGCAGGATCAGGATGGTCAGCACGGCGATCGCCGCGCCCATGCCGTAGTGCTGGTTGCCGACGCCCTCGACGTAGGCGTAGACGGGCAGGATCTCGGTGAGCCGGTCGGGGCCGCCGCCGTTGATGGTGAAGACCTGCACGAACGCCTTGAAGATCCAGATGATCTCCAGGAACGTCGTCGCGTAGAGGAACGGGCGCAGGAACGGCAGGGTGACGGTGGTGAAGCTCCGCCAGGCGCCGGCGCCGTCCAGGGACGCGGCCTCGTACAGCTCCGAGGGGATCGTGGTGGTCGCCGCGTAGAGGTTGATCGCGACGAACGGGACGGACATCCAGACGATCAGCACGGTGACGACGAAGAACGTCGACATCTGGCTGCTGGTCCAGCTGTAGTCGGCCATCGAGTGCCAGCCGAGCTTGTCCAGCACCCAGTTGACGACGCCGAAGCGCTGGGCGAACAGCCACTGGTAGACGGTGGACGCGGCGACCACGGGCATCGCCCAGGCCAGCACGAGGCCGATCAGCAGGGTGACCCGCATCCGCGGTCCGAGCCGGGCCAGCAGCAGTCCGACCAGGGAGCCGATGACCATGGTCAGGACGACGTTGACGGCGGTGAACACGATCGACCGGACGGTTACCCGCCAGAAGTCCTCGCTGGTGAGGACCTCCCGGTAGTTGTCGACGCCGTTCCACTCGGTGACGCGCTGGATCAGCTGCGTCATGTTGAGGTTCTGGAAGGACAGCAGGATGTCCTTCAGCAGCGGCCAGCCCAGCAGCAGCACGGTGGCCGCGAGGGCGGGCAGCAGCAACAGGTACGGGGCGAGCGCGCCGGTGCGCGAGGCGGCTCGCTGGGCTGGCTTGCCGGATCCGGAGTCGTCGGCCTTGACGACGTCCGCGGGGCCGGAGGGCGGCCGTTCGGTCTGCACGGTCATGCTCGCCATCTCTTCTCTCGACCTGCGGTGTCACGGGAGCGGGGGCCGTACGGAAACGTGCGGCCCCCGCTCCCCGTTGATCACCCGCGCCGTCAGCTCTCCTGGGACAGACGCTTGTTGAACTCGTCCTCGACCTGCTTGGCGGCCTCGGCCGGCGACTTTCCGTTGAGCACGGCGGTCATGTAGGTCTTGACCGGGTTGGGCGCGTTCTCCACGGCGGCCCACTCCGGGATCAGCGGCGTGGTGCCACCGCCCGCGGCGGCCGGCGCCATGGCCTCGGCGGCGGGGTTGCCCTTGACGTTGGCCTGCAGCGACTCCTTGTTCGGGATGACGCCGTTGAGCTTGGCCAGCTGGCCCTCGTACTCGTCGGACAGGGCGATCTTCAGGAATTCCTTGGCGAGTTCCTGCTTCTGGCTGCCCGCGGCGACGGCGAGGTTGGAGCCGCCGAGGAAGACGCCCTCGGGCTTGTCGGCCGTCGCACCGGGGATGGTGAAGTAGCCGATCTCCTTCTCGATCTTCGGGTTGGCCTCGATCGCGATGCCGGCTTCCCAGCCCATGCCGATGAACGCGCCGACGTCGCCCTTGCCGAAGACCTCGCCCTGCTGCGGGGTGGCCTCGTCCTTGTCCTTGGGCGCCTTGGAGAGGGACTGGAACTTCTTGTAGGTCTCCATGGCGGCGGCGACCTTCGGGTCGGCCAGGTTGGAGACGTACTTGTCACCCTCCTTCTTGACCAGTTCGCCACCCTCGCCGACCACCAGGCCGACGAAGTGGTACCAGTTCTGGCCGGGCAGGTAGATCGGCTCGGCGTCGGTCTTCTCGCCGATCGTCTTCAGGGCGTCGTAGAACTCGTCACGGGTCTTGGGCGTCTCGGTGATGCCCGCGTCCTTCCACACCTTCTTGTTGTAGATGACCACGCGGTTGGCGAAGTACCAGGGCGCCGCGTACTGCTTGCCCTCGTAGACGGAGGAGTTGTTCAGCGCCTCGGTCCACTCGCCGCCGATCTCGGCCTTCAGGTCGGCCAGGTCGGCCAGGCCGCCGGTCTTGGCGTAGGCCGGCGTCTGGGTGTTGCCGATCTCGAAGACGTCCGGCGGGTTCTCCTCGGACAGGGCGGTGGTCAGCTTCTGCTGGATGCCGTTCCACTGCTGGATCTCGAACTTGACCTTCGCCTTGGTCTTCTTCTCGAAGGCGGCGGCGACGTCCTTCTGCCACTGGTCGGGGGACGAACCGTCCATCACCCAGACCGTGAGCGTCTGGCCGGCGTAGCCGTCCGCTCCCGACTTGCCCTCGCTGCCGCCGTCGTCGCCACCGCACGCCGCGATGGACATCAGCATGCCCGCGACACCGATCGCGGATATCAGCTTGCGCTTCACGCCACCCTCCTCAGGGATGCTGCAAACCCCCCTCGTCCCCGCGATGTGACGTGGGCGCCGTGCGCACCGTCCGTGGGGCCGGGACCTGGACCAATGGTGTAGACCAGTACCGGGAGCTTGGCCCAGACCATATGGCGTGTCAAGGGTCACGGAACGCCTCTCACCAGCCGTTATGGGACCTACATATGCAGGAACCTTTAAGTAACAACCCGTCGAAAACAGCGCCCCGACACGACACACTGCGGGTAGACCACTTACCGTGAGATGGACTAGACCAACGAAGCGCGCCGACGGTATACAGAGGGGATCACGGAGCGTGCGGAGGACCTTTCCGCGCCGAGGCCGTGCCACGATGTGAGCCGTGACCGACGGATATGTCGGTCGTTTCGGCACCCGGAGCCGGGAAGGCAGAGCATGAGCACCGACGTCAGCAGTGCGGAGAACGAGGGTGGGGCGACCGTCCGTACCGCGCGCGTGCCCAAGTACTACCGCCTGAAGAAGCACCTGCTCGAGATGACCGAGACGCAGGCCCCCGGCACGCCGGTGCCCCCGGAGCGCACGCTCGCCGCCGAGTTCGACACCTCGCGCACGACGGTCCGCCAGGCCCTCCAGGAGCTGGTGGTCGAGGGCCGGCTGGAGCGCATCCAGGGCAAGGGCACGTTCGTCGCCAAGCCGAAGGTGTCGCAGGCGCTGCAACTGACCTCGTACACCGAGGACATGCGCGCCCAGGGCCTGGAGCCCACCTCCCAGCTGCTGGACGTCGGCTACATCACGGCCGACGACACCCTCGCCGGGCTGCTCGACATCACGGCCGGCGGCCGGGTGCTGCGCATCGAGCGGCTGCGCATGGCCAACGGCGAGCCCATGGCCATAGAGACGACCCACCTGAGCGCCAAGCGCTTCCCGGCGCTGCGCCGCAGCCTGGCCAAGTACACGTCCCTCTACACCGCGCTGGCCGAGGTGTACGACGTCCATCTCGCCGAGGCCGAGGAGACCATCGAGACCTCGCTGGCCACCCCGCGCGAGGCCGGTCTGCTGGGCACCGACGTGGGCCTGCCGATGCTGATGCTCTCCCGCCACTCCCTGGACCGCGAGGGGCGGCCGGTGGAGTGGGTGCGCTCGGTCTACCGCGGGGACCGGTACAAGTTCGTGGCCCGCCTGAAGCGGCCGCAGGACTGACCCCGGCCCCAGGAACGGGGGCGGCCCTCGGGCTCACGACCGCACCTCCGGAACGGACCTCGGAAAACCGCACGTCGAGTGCGTCGAGGGGTTCCGTTTGCGCCGGTCGCTGACCTAGATTGCCTGCGCATTGCAAACAGGTGATCAGTGAGGGGACGGGAGCCGCCATGTCGCAAGCCCCAGAAACCGGCAGAGGGCCGGTGGTGACGCCCGCGCGCGTCGTCATCGCCCTCTGCCTCACAGCGCCGTTCGTCGCCATGCTGTGGGTCGGGTCGTACGCCAGAACCGAACCGCAGTTCATCGGCATCCCGTTCTTCTACTGGTACCAGATGGCGTGGGTGCTCATCTCCACGGCGCTGACGATGGTCGCCTTCAAGCTCTGGCAGCGTGACCAGCGCGCCCGCGGCGGCCGGAAGGGCGGTGCCGCGCGATGAACGAGGGCGTCAACGGCGTCGCGCTCGCCGTCTTCATCTTCTTCTTCCTGGCCGTCACGGTCATGGGCTTCCTCGCCTCGCGCTGGCGCAAGGCGGAGAACGAGCACAGCCTCGACGAATGGGGCCTGGGCGGCCGGTCGTTCGGCACCTGGGTCACGTGGTTCCTGCTCGGCGGCGACCTCTACACGGCGTACACCTTCGTGGCGGTCCCGGCGGCGATCTACGCGGCGGGCGCGGCCGGGTTCTTCGCCGTGCCGTACACCATCCTGGTCTACCCGCTGATCTTCACCTTCCTGCCCCGCCTGTGGTCGGTCTCGCACAAGCACGGCTATGTGACGACGTCCGACTTCGTGCGCGGCCGGTTCGGCTCCAAGGGCCTGTCGCTGGCGGTGGCGCTCACCGGCATCCTGGCGACGATGCCGTACATCGCGCTCCAACTGGTCGGCATCCAGGCCGTGCTGGACGTCATGGGCGTCGGCGGCGGCGAGGACACCAACTGGTTCATCAAGGACCTGCCGCTGCTGATCGCCTTCGGCGTGCTGGCCGCGTACACCTACTCGTCGGGGCTGCGGGCGCCGGCGCTGATCGCGTTCGTGAAGGACACGCTGATCTACATCGTCATCGCGGTGGCGATCATCTACATCCCGATCAAGCTGGGCGGCTTCGACGACGTCTTCGCCAAGGCGGGCGAGGCGTTCGGCGAGACCAACCCGGCGACGGGCGCTCCGCGCGGGGCGCTGGTGCCGGGCGACGCGGGCCAGTGGACGTACGCCACGCTGGCGCTGGGCTCCGCGCTCGCGCTGTTCATGTACCCGCACTCGATCACCGCGACGCTGTCCTCGCGCAGCCGTGAGGTGATCCGCCGCAACACCACGATCCTGCCGCTGTACTCGCTGATGCTCGGCCTGCTGGCGCTGCTCGGCTTCATGGCCATCGCGGCCGGGGTCAAGGTGTCCAACGGGCAGCTGGCGATCCCGCAGCTGTTCGAGAACATGTTCCCGGACTGGTTCGCGGGCGTCGCCTTCGCGGCCATCGGCATCGGCGCGCTGGTCCCGGCGGCGATCATGTCGATCGCGGCGGCGAACCTGTTCACCCGCAACATCTACAAGGACTTCCTCAAGCCGGACGCCACGCCGGAGCAGGAGACCCGGGTCTCCAAGCTGGTGTCGCTGCTGGTGAAGGTGGGCGCGCTCGCCTTCGTCCTGACCATGGACAAGACGGTGGCCATCAACTTCCAGCTGCTGGGCGGCATCTGGATCCTCCAGACGTTCCCGGCGCTGGTGGGCGGCCTGTTCACGCGCTGGTTCCACCGCTGGGCGCTGCTGGCCGGCTGGGCGGTCGGCATGCTCTACGGCACGGTCGCCGCGTACGGCGTCGCCTCGCCCACGCAGAAGCACTTCGGCGGCTCGTCGAAGGAGATCCCCGGCATCGGCGAGATCGGCTACATCGGCCTCACGGCGTTCGTGATCAACCTGGCGGTGACGGTGGTCCTGACCTTCGTGCTGCGGGCGGTGAAGGCCCCCGACGGCGTCGACGAGACGCGCCCCGAGGACTACACCGCGGACGCCGGCGACCCGGGCGTCCAGGTGGAACTCCCGCCGGCCACGGCGGGATCGGCCCACTGACCGACGCACACCCCGGCGGGCCGTCGCAGGCAGGACCTGCGGCGGCCCGCCGTCGTGCACACTCCCCCCATGGACATCGTCATCCGCCCGGCGGAACCCGCCGAGTACGCGCCCCTCGGAGAGATCACCGCGCAGGCCTATCTCCAGGACGGCCTCCTCGACTTCGGTGAGAGCGACGCGTACCTGGGCGAGTTGCGGGACGTGGCGAAGCGCGCCGCCCACGCCGAGGTACTGGTCGCCGTGCGCGACGGCGAGGTGCTCGGCGGCGTCACCTTCGTGCCCTCCGGCGGTCCCATGGCCGACATCGCGGAGCCCGGCGAAGCCGAGATACGGATGCTCGCGGTCGCGCACGCCGCACGCGGCCGGGGCGTCGGCGAGGCGCTGGCCCGCGCCTGCGTCGAGCGGGCGCGGAGCCTGACCGGCTGCAACGGCGTCGTGCTGTCCAGTCAGCGCACGATGCACGCCGCCCACCGCATCTACGAGCGGCTGGGTTTCGTCCGCACCCCGGAGCGCGACTGGAACCCCCTCCCGGACGTGGACGACGTCCTGCTGATCACCTACGCGCTCGCCCTGCGCTGACGCTCCTCCGACCCGACCCGACCCGACCCGACCGCGGCCCGCCCCGACGCTTCGCCGTCCCCGCCTCCGGCACTCCCGCGCTCCGACGCGACACGGCGGGGCACAACATCTGGGGGGTGCTTTCCGCGACCGACACAAGATGTATGCTCATGCTCGCTGCCGCCGCAGGGGAATCCGGTGCGAATCCGGAACTGTCCCGCAACGGTGTACACGCGTGTTCACGCACGCCTGTCGAGTCCGACGACCTGCCGGCAGCGCGCCCGGCCGACCGGCCCGGCGCATGACGTCCGGGCCTCGTGGAATGGGTCGGTGGACGCGACGCCGCGTGCGCTCGTGAGCTGCCCCGCCCTCGCAGGCCCCGTGCCCGAGCGAGGGAGAGCCCCCACGTGACCATCGCGCCAGCGGATCCCGCTTCAGCGACCCAGGCGACACACACGACGCAGGCGACTCGGGCGTCGCAGTGGGCCCAGCCCGCCGACGACGCCCCCGGAGCCGCCCTGCTGCGGACCCTGACCGAGCTGACCGCCGACCTCCCCGGCGCCGACCCCGGACGGGTCGCCGCCGCCGCGCTGCGCGGCCGATCGGCGCACGCGGACGAGGCCGAACTGCGCGAACTGGCCACGGAGGCCGCCGCCGGCCTGATCTCCGAGGACCCCGCCCACTCGAAGCTCGCCGCCCGGCTGCTCACCCAGACCCTCCGCGCCGAGGCCGCCTCCCAGGGCGTCACCACGTTCACCGAGTCGGTCGCGACCGGTCACCGCGAGGGCCTCGTCGCGGACCGCACCGCGCAGTTCGTGCGCCTCCACGCCGACCGCCTCGACGCCCTGGTCGACCCGGCCGCCGACGACCGCTTCGGCTACTTCGGCCTGCGCACCCTGCACAGCCGCTACCTGCTGTGCCACCCGGTCACCCGCAAGGTCGTCGAGACGCCCCAGCACTTCCTGCTCCGCGTCGCCGCCGGCCTCGCCGAGGACGACACCGCGCGCGCGGTCGACGAGGTCGCCGCCCTCTACCGGCTGATGAGCCGCCTCGACTACCTCCCCTCCTCCCCCACCCTCTTCAACTCCGGCACCCGCCACCCCCAGATGTCGTCCTGCTACCTCCTCGACTCCCCGCAGGACGAGCTGGACTCGATCTACGACCGCTACCACCAGGTCGCCCGCCTGTCGAAGCACGCGGGCGGCATCGGCATCGCCTACTCCCGCGTCCGTGCCCGGGGTTCGCTGATCCGCGGCACCAACGGGCACTCGGGCGGCATCGTCCCGTTCCTGAAGACCCTCGACGCCTCGGTGGCCGCCGTGAACCAGGGAGGCCGGCGCAAGGGAGCCGCGGCGGTGTACCTGGAGACCTGGCACGCGGATATCGAGGAGTTCCTGGAGCTGCGCGACAACACCGGTGAGGACGCCCGCCGCACCCACAACCTGAACCTCGCGCACTGGGTCCCGGACGAGTTCATGCGCCGCGTCGACGCCGACGGCGCGTGGTCGCTGTTCTCCCCGTCCGACGTGCCGGAGCTGACCGACCTGTGGGGCGCGGAGTTCGACGCCGCCTACCGCGCGGCCGAGGAGAAGGGCCTCGCCCGCAAGGTCCTGCCCGCGCGGGAGCTGTACGGCCGGATGATGCGCACCCTCGCGCAGACCGGCAACGGCTGGATGACCTTCAAGGACGCCGCCAACCGCACCGCCAACCAGACCGCCGAGCCCGGTCACGTCGTCCACTCCTCCAACCTCTGCACGGAGATCCTGGAGGTCACCGACGACGGCGAGACGGCGGTCTGCAACCTGGGCTCGGTCAACCTCGGCGCCTTCGTGAGCGGCTCGGACATGGACTGGGAGCGGCTGGACGACACCGTCCGCACCGCCGTCGTCTTCCTCGACCGGGTCGTGGACGTCAACTTCTACCCGACCGAGGAGGCCGGCCGCTCCAACGCCCGCTGGCGTCCGGTCGGCCTCGGCGTGATGGGCCTCCAGGACGTCTTCTTCAAGCTGCGGCTGCCCTTCGACTCCCCCGAGGCACGCGCCCTGTCCACCAGGATCGCCGAGCGGATCATGCTGGCCGCGTACGAGGCCTCCGCCGGCCTGGCCGAGCGCAGCGGCCCGCTGCCGGCGTGGGAGAAGACCCGTACCGCCCGCGGCGTCCTGCACCCCGACCACTACGGCGTCGAGCCCGCCTGGCCCGAGCGGTGGGCGGCGCTGCGCGAGCGGATCGCCGCCACCGGCCTGCGCAACTGTCTGCTGCTGGCCGTCGCGCCGACCGCCACCATCGCCTCCATCGCGGGCGTCTACGAGTGCATCGAGCCGCAGGTGTCCAACCTGTTCAAGCGCGAGACCCTCTCCGGCGAGTTCCTCCAGGTCAACCCGTACCTGGTGGAGGACCTCAAGCGGCTCGGCGTCTGGGACGCCCGCAGCCGTGAGGCGCTGCGCGAGTCGAACGGCTCGGTGCGGGACTTCGCCCGGATCCCCGAGGACGTACGGCGCCTGTACCGCACGGCGTGGGAGATCCCGCAGCGCGCCCTGATCGACATGGCCGCCGACCGCACGCCGTACCTGGACCAGTCGCAGTCGCTGAACCTGTTCCTGGAGACGCCGACCATCGGCAAGCTCTCCTCGATGTACGCGTACGCCTGGAAGCGGGGCCTGAAGACGACGTACTACCTGCGCTCCCGCCCGGCGACCCGGATCGCCCGCGCGGCACGGGCGGCCGTCCCCGCGCCGCCGGTCTCCTCCGACGAGGCCGTCGCCTGCTCCCTGGAAAACCCCGAGTCCTGCGAGGCCTGCCAGTGAAGACCAGCCAGAACCTGCTCGACCCCGGCTTCGAGCTGACCCTGCGCCCCATGCGCTACCCGGACTTCTACGAGCGCTACCGGGACGCCATCAAGAACACCTGGACCGTGGAGGAGGTCGACCTCCACTCGGACGTCGCCGACCTCGCGAGGCTGACGCCCGGCGAGCGGCATCTGATCGGCCGGCTGGTCGCCTTCTTCGCGACCGGCGACTCGATCGTCGCGAACAACCTGGTGCTGACGCTCTACAAGCACATCAACTCCCCCGAGGCGCGGCTGTATCTGTCGCGACAGCTGTTCGAGGAGGCCGTCCACGTCCAGTTCTATCTGACGCTGCTCGACACCTATCTGCCCGACCCGGAGGACCGCGCCGCCGCGTTCGCCGCCGTGGAGAACATCCCGTCCATCCGGGAGAAGGCCGAATTCTGCTTCCGGTGGATGGACTCGGTGGAGAAGCTGGACCGGCTCGAGACGCGGGCGGACCGGCGCCGCTTCCTGCTGAACCTGATCTGCTTCGCCGCGTGCATCGAGGGCCTGTTCTTCTACGGGGCCTTCGCGTACGTCTACTGGTTCCGCGGCCGGGGGCTCCTTCACGGCCTGGCCACCGGCACCAACTGGGTGTTCCGGGACGAGACGATGCACATGTCGTTCGCCTTCGACGTGGTCGACACCGTCCGTGCGGAGGAGCCGGAGCTGTTCGACGAGGAGCTGCGGGACGAGGTCACCGCCATGCTGCGGGAGGCCGTCAAGGCCGAGCTGCAGTTCGCGCGCGACCTGTGCGGCGACGGCCTCCCGGGGATGAACACCGAGTCGATGCGGCAGTACCTGGAGTGCGTCGCCGACCAGCGGCTGACCCGCCTCGGCTTCGCCCCGGTGTACGGCTCCGAGAACCCCTTCTCGTTCATGGAGCTGCAGGGGGTTCAGGAGCTGACCAACTTCTTCGAGCGGCGGCCCTCGGCGTACCAGGTCGCGGTGGAGGGCACGGTGGACCTGGACGAGGACTTCTGAGCCTTCGGCCGGGGATTCAGCTGCCGGTCGATCCGGCGCTCGTGGAACAGGCCCACGAGCGCCGGAGCGGCGAGGACGGCGGCGATGATCAGGACGGTCGCGTAGTCGCGGAATGCGTTCATGCGGTAAGTCTCGTCAGCGTGAGACGCTCCTGACAGTGGCAGGACTGACCGAGAACCTCGAATTCCTGCCAGCCGTACGGCACACTGGGGCGCATGCTCCAGAACGTGGCCGCCGTCCTCGTCGACGGTGTGAACCCCTTCGAACTCGGCGTCGTCTGCGAGGTCTTCGGCATCGACCGCAGCGACGACGGGCTGCCGGTGTACGACTTCGCGGTCGTCTCGGCCGAGGGACCGACGCTGCGTTCCAACGCCGGTTTCTCGGTGCAGGTCGAACACGGTCTCGACCGGCTGGAGTCGGCCGACCTGATCGCCGTGCCGGCCGGGTCCGCCTACGACACCCGGATCTTCCCGCCCGAGCTGCTGGCCGCGCTGCGCCGGGGCGTGGACCGGGGCGCGCGGGTGCTCAGCGTGTGCTCCGGCGCCTTCGTGCTGGGCGCCGCCGGGTTGCTGGACGGCCGGCGCTGCGCGGTCCACTGGCGGCACGCCGGCGAACTGTCCCGGCAGTACCCGAGAGCCGTGGTGGAGCCGGACGTGCTGTACGTCGACGCGGACCCGGTGATCACCTCGGCGGGCACCGCGGCCGGCATCGACGCCTGTCTGCACATCGTGCGCAAGGAACAGGGCCCCGAGGTCGCCAACCGGATCGCCCGGCGGATGGTGGTGCCGCCGCACCGGGACGGCGGCCAGGCCCAGTACATCGAGCGCCCGCTGCCCCGCTCGGAGGCCGACTCCGTCGCCGACGTGCTGGTGTGGATGGAGCGCAACCTCGACCGCGAGGTGACCGTCGAACAGCTCGCCGCCCGTGCCCTGATGTCGCCGCGCACCTTCGCCCGCCGCTTCCAGCAGGAGACGGGGACGACCCCGTACCGCTGGATCCTGCGCCAGCGCGTGCTGCTGGCCCAGCGGCTGCTGGAGGCGACGGACGAGACGGTGGACGCGATCGCCGGGCGGGCCGGGTTCGGCAACCCGGCGGCGCTGCGACACCAGTTCGTGCGGTCGCTGGGCACCACGCCGAACGCCTACCGGCGCACGTTCAGGGGCCCCGACTGCGATCCGCAGGCCGCCCGGCCGGGCGCCGGCAGGCGGCGGCTCACCGCTCCACCGGCCGCAGCAGCAGCCTGTGGGGACGGAGCGTGATGCCCACGCGGGTCGTGTCGTCGGAGCCAGGCACCTGTTCGAAGCGGTACCTGGTGGCCAGGGCCGCCGTCAGCAGGGTCAGCTGTGCCATGGAGAAATGGTCGCTCGGGCACTTCCGGTTACCCACGCTGAACGGGCTCATGGCATATTTGGGCACTTCCTTGGCACGTTCCGGAAGCCAGCGATCGGGATCGAACTCGAGGTGGTGCGCGTACGAACGCGGATCGCGCTGGATCGCATACGGGCTGTACACGATGTCGGCCCCGGCCGGAATGCGATAGCCGCCGAGTTCGGTGTCCCTGACCGCCCGCCGGGTCAATATCCAGACGGCCGGGCGCAAACGCATCGACTCGACGACGACATTGTTGGTGTGGGTGAGCCGGCGGACGTCGTCGAATGCGACGGGCCGGCCGCCGGTCACGGATTGGACCTCGTCCCGGATCCGGTCGGCCTGTTCCGGATGGACGGCGAGCACCTGGAGCAGCCACATCACCGTGGAAGCGACGGTTTCGCTTCCGGGGGTGAGTATCGCGACGACCTGGTCGTGGATCTCCTGTTCCCCGATCGGGTCGCCGTTGTCGTCCTTCGCTTCCAGCAATGCCGTCAGCAGATCGTCCGGCCTTTGACCGGATGCGCGGCGCTCGGCGACGATCTCGTCCACGAGGAGATGCAAATCGGCCAGTGCCCGGTTGAATTCCCGGTTGGCCGGAAGGGGCAGCCGGTACAGCGGGCCGAGCGGGATCACCATCCGGCGGTACATGCCGCGGAAGACGGTGGCGAGGGCGGTGCACAGCCGCTCGGCGCGCTCGTCCATGTACTGGCCCCGCAGCAGGCAGCGGGCGGCGATGCGGACGGCGACCCGGAAGGACTCCGCGGTGCAGTCGACGGTCTCGCCGGGCCGCCAGCGGGTGGTGAGGGCGTGCGCCTCCTCCTCCATGACCGAGGCGTAGGCCGGGATGGCGTCGAGCCGGAACGCGGGCTGGACGGTGCGGCGCTGGCGGCGGTGGCGGGGACCGTTGGCCGTGGCCACGCCCTCCTTGCCGAGCAGGCCCTCCAGCGACTCCCACAGCGGCCCGTCGATCTTGTAGTCGGGGCTCAGCGCCAGGGCGCCGGTCAGCTCCGGGGTGGTGACGGCGTACACCGTCTTGGGGCCGAGCCGCAGCCGGACCACGTCGCCGTGGTCGCGCAGCCGGGACATGAAGCGCAGCGGGTCGCGGACCAGCCGCAGCCCGTGCCCGAGGAGCGGCACCGCGCCGCCCGCGAGGGGAGGTGCGCCCAGCTCGGATTTCACGGCTTCGACGGTCATTTCTCACCTGCCGTTTCGTTGTCGACGTACGGGGGTGTGGACCGGTCGTCCCAGTTGTCGACCATGTAGCGGCCGGACTCGTGGTGGAACCAGTAGACGGAACTGAACCAGTTCCGCATGTTCCCGAGGCAGGTGCGTACGGCCTCGCTCAGTTCGGCGCCCCGGGCCGTTCCGTCGGCGAGCGAGTCGGCGAACGCGAGTGCTTTCCGCTCGGCCGCCCGGAATTCGCTCACGCAGTTCTCGACGCGTCGCCGCACTTCGGCGATCGCCTCTTCCAGATTCATTCCCTCATGCGCGATGAGGCTGATTCCGAGATTGTGCACCTCGTCCCCCGCGATTTCCTTGGGGAGCGAGCAGAGGTCGTTGTACCACGCGGCGAATTCCTGGCTGAGGAGCGCCGCCCGCCGGAATGCCGGATGTTTTCGCACCTGGTCCGGGAGTTCACGGCCGGCACTCGGCTCCAACAGGTCGGTCCAGATCCAGTGGGCGAAGGTGAGCCGGCGCAGGGCGAGGTACTCCTCGACGGTCGGGACGATCCTTTCGGTGCGGTTTCTGAATTCCCGGTCGTATGCCTCTATCACCTCGTGGAAGTGACGGGTGAAGCGGGCGTTCCAGGACCCGGGCAGGAACGAGAACAGCCTGAGCGCGCTGTCGGCCAGCCCGGCGACCAGCGGGTCCCGGTGGTGCAGGTGTTCCCGCGGGGAGTCCAGGGCCTGGTGCAGCCCCTTGCGCAGCCTGCCCCAGGCGGCCGGCCTGCGGTGGACGATGTACCGGTCGTGGCGGTCGTCCCAGACGAAGAACCACGCGCTGTAGTCGGCTATCGCCTGCAGGACCGGGTCGGGCGCGCCGAGGTAGTACCCGGCCATGAGATCCGTGTAGCACAGGCCATCGGCATATTCCTCGACCTTGTCCGCGGGCATGAGCCGCTTTTCCAGGAGCCAGGTGCGGGTCCTCTCCTGGAGCCTGGGCCAATACGGGTGCAGTTGCCGGGTAAACGCCGCCTCGATCTCCGGAAGGCGGAGCGACGGTGGAACGGCGATCGCTGTCGCGGTCGCTGTGGTGCTGTGTGAGAAAGCAGGCACGGACATACCCCTCTCAGCCGCCAGTCGCGCACTCCCTCGGATGAGCCGGGCGTGCGCCGTTGCGTATCACCGCACTCCCCATTCAGCACCACAACTGACCTTCCTGGGAACGGATTTGCTCCCTTCACTACCCCCCGGCGCCGAAATTCCCCTCTTGACAGACGAACGGCGCCTGTCCAGGACGATTCCCGGACAGGCGCCGTGCGGTGCGCGCGTGCTCAGTCGTTGGGGACGACGGGGTAGCGGGGCTCGTTCTCGGCCATCTGCCGCAGCGCGTCCTTGCGTTCACGCTTGGACAGCCGGTCGATGTAGAGGTAGCCGTAGAGATGGTCCGTCTCGTGCTGCAAACACCGTGCGAAGTATCCGGTGCCGCGGACCTTGATCGGGTTGCCCCGCTCGTCCTGCCCGGTCACCTCGGCGTAGTCCGGCCGGGCGAGCGGCGCGTAGGCGGTCGGCACGGACAGGCAGCCCTCGTTGCTGTCGTCCAGCCGGCGCCGGTCGGCGGGCAGTTCGACGAGCTTCGGGTTGCACACCACGCCGACGTGCCGCACGCCCTCGTCGTCCGGGCAGTCGTAGACGAAGACCTTCAGGTCGACGCCGATCTGGTTGGCGGCCAGGCCCACGCCCTCGGCGGTGCGCTGGCTGGCGAACATGTCGTCCACCAGCTTCCGCAGCTCGTCGTCGAAGGTGGTGACGTCCTTGCACTCCTTGTGGAGCACGGGGTTGCCCACGACCGTGATCGGGCGGGAGGTGCCGCGCTCGCGGTACGCCTGCTCGCGCTCGTCGCAGTCCTCCGTGTCGATGACGAAGCCCTCGTCGTCCACGGGGAGCACGCCCGCGTGCTGCTGATCGGTGTCCTGCTGCGCCATGACCGACGTACGCCTTCCTGCGTTCCTGGAAATTCTGCGAGAGACAGCCTACGGGGGCCGGTCGGCGTCCCGGGCCGAGCAGGACGCTTCCGGCCGTCGCGGACGGGCGGAGAGGCCGATGGGCAGCCAAGCGGGGCGGCGGCCGACAGGCGCTAGCAGACCTCTTCCAGGTCCCGCCAGTCGCGCGAGTCCGGACTGTCCGCTACCCACCCGTCCAGCAGCCCCCGCACCAAAGACGCCGGCGCGGCCACCCCGCACTCGCGCTCCGGCACCCATGACTGCCCGTCGGTACGGTGCCCGAGCGGCCCCGGATGGCCGGGCTCGCTGTGGTCGTGCGGGTCGAGGTGCTCGCCGTCGCCCTCGTCGGACGGCATCCGCGACTCGGAGCACATCCGGCACAGCAGCCGCACGGAGGACGACCAGTCCTCGGCGGCGAACCCGGCGTCGGCGGCGAGCTGTTCCAGCGCGTCCCGGTCGGCCTCGGTCGCGGCCTCCAGCAGCACGACCCAGGTCGGCACGGGCGAGGGCGCCCACAGCTCGATCTCGTCGAAGACCGGGTAGGTGTGCCCGGCGGCCGTGGTGCGCTCGCCGTGCGGCACGCCGTCGTGCAGCACGACCTCGCCCCAGCGGCGCCCTGAGGACGGCAGCGGGATGGACAGCACCTCGATGCGGGCGGGGTCGAGCCGCCGCCCCCACACCACCTCGGCCTCGCCCTCGGGCGACAGCCGTACGGCCGCGCTGCCGAGGTCCATGCCGACGGGCTCGCCGGAGTCGGCGGCGCCTCCCCCGGCCTTCGGCCGGGAGGTGCCCCCAGGCACGTGCAGCCCGTAGGCCTGCCAGGCGCGGCGGGCCAGCGGCCAGTCCTGGAGGGCGGTGGCGGCGATGCCGACGTTCCACCAGTCGGGTGCGCCGGTCTCCCGGTCGAGCAGCGCGACGGCTCTGAGGCCCGCGGCGCGCGCCTGCTCCCAGTCGTGCCGGAACTTGTGCAGCAGGGCGAGGTTGAACCAGGACTCCGACAGCCACGGCTCCAGGTCGGCGGCCCGCGTCAGCAGCGCGCCCGCGTCCTCGTACCGGCCGTCGCCGATCAGCGTGAACGCGCGGTCGGTGGCCTGCCGCCAGGAGGCGGAGGGCCGGTGCCGTCCCTTGCCGAAGATCCTCACGATTCCCGCCTGCCGTTTTCGTGGGAGGGGCCGGCTGTGCCCCCGGACAGCCTCTCGAGACCCTCTCCCTTCGCATCCAACCACGTACGGCTGGAGGGGCGCTCATTACCCATGGGTTACCCAGCCGGGGGCGGGGTCAGACAACCGCGCGCGAGCACCCGGGCCAGCGCTTCGACGACCTCCGGGGCGTAGTCGCCCGCCGTCGCCAGGCGCAGTTCCTCCAGCGCCGTCAGGGGTCCGCCGGGGCCCGCGTCGCGTGCCTTCTCCTCGTAGGCGTTCACGGCACGGACGATGCGGGCGGCGAGCGGCTGCTCCGGGCAGGGGTCGGCCTGCCGTTCGACGATCACCGCGACCTGCGGGTCCACCCCGGTCTGCCGTACGACCGCGCCGCCGAGCAGGGCGATCCGGCGCTGCTCGGCGCCGGGCAGGGCGGCCGTGGCGCCGGAGGGCACCGGGTCGACCAGGCTGAGCTGACCGATGTCGTGCATCAGGGCCGCGTACTCCAGCACGGTCAGCTCGGGCTCGGTCAGGCCCAGGTCCCGGCCCACGGCCCGGCTGAGCGCGGCGACCCGGTGGGCGTGCCCGGACGGGGTGTACCCGGCGATCTCGGTGGCCCGGGCCAGGGAGGCGATGGTCTGCCGGTAGGTGGTGCGCACGGCGGCGTACCGGCGGAAGGCGACCTGGGCCAGCAGCAGGGGCAGACAGAACACGGGCAGCGCCCACAGCCCGACGACGCCGACCGCGAGCGCCATCACGGCGCCCGTCGCGCAGACCGCCGACCCGATGCCGAGCAGCCCGCGCAGCTCGTCGCGCAGCAGCGGGCCGAAGGGCCAGCGGGTGCGGGCGTGCGCGATCGCGGCGGCGAGGACGGCGTCGCACAGCGCGGTGAGCGCGAGCAGCGCGATCAGCAGCAGCGCGTAGGCGGAGCCGCTCCAGTCGTCGAAGACGCCCTGGTTGTACAGCGGCTGGAAGCACACGGCGGCGAACCCGACGGTGAGCGCCCGCCGGGCCAGGTGGTCGGGCGTGGGTCCGCGCCCGCGGGCGATGTGCGGCACGCTGCCGAGCAGCGCCGCGACGAGCACGACGGTGACGACCTGGGCGACGCCGTGCTCGGTGGCCCGCCCGCCGTCCGTCCCGAGCAGCGCGTACGCCAGCGCCCCGGCTGCCCCGAGCGGCGCGGGCTCCCTGCCCTCCGCGTCGGCCCGCCGGGCCAGTTCCCCGACGGCCACGAGCACCCCGAAGGCGAGGGCGGCGCCGCGGTCTTCGAGACCGGACCAGAGGGTGCTCAGGAAGCAGGTCAGGGCGAGGAGGGCGGCGCAGGCGCGGATGGCCCGGAGGGCGGGAGCGGCACGGCAGGCGGTCACGGCTCACGCCCCGAGCGGTGCGGGCACGCCGGGCGCGGCCTGCGGCACCGCTGAGCCGACGCGGGCGGGCGGTGCCGGCGGCGGACACTGGCCGAGGGTTGCGACGAGCGGACACGGGCCGACGCTGCCGACGAGCCGACGCAGGCCGGCGCTGCCGGTGACCGGACACGGGCCCGGGGGTGCCGACAGGCGGACACGAGCCCACGCGGCCTACGGACGGACACAGGCCCACGACGGCCCTGCCGACGGACGGACACAGGCCCACGCGGCCGGCGAGCCGACGC
>NZ_JBEXOP010000001.1:0-169473 GCF_040611575.1 Streptomyces sp. NPDC006610 | reverse complement strand
GACGCAGGCCCGCCATGACGGTGTCGGCGAGCGAACATGCACCGGTGCTGCCGACAGACGGACACACGCCCGCCCTGCCGACAGACGGACACAGGCCCACGCGGCCGGCGAGCCGACGCAGGCCCGCCATGACGGTGTCGGCGAGCGAACATGCACCGGTGCTGCCGACAGACGGACACACGCCCGCCCTGCCGACAGACGGACACAGGCCCACGCGGCCGGCGGGGCGACACGGGCCCGTCGGCGGCGCGGGCCGGTGCGGTCATCGTTTCGCCTCGGTCCGCCAGGACGGCGCGGGCGCCGGAACACGGTCCCGGTCGCGGGGCTCGTCGGCGGTCACCGCCGGGTGCCAGCCGTCACGGTGCAGGGCGCGGACCAGCGCGGCGACCATCCGGGGGTCGAACTGCGCCCCGGCGCACCGCCGGAGCTCCTCCAGCGCGACCTCGACGGGGCGTGCCCGGCGGTAGGAGCGGGTGGACGTCATCGCGTCGAAGGCGTCCGCGACGGCGACGACCCGCGCGGACTCCGGTATCTGGCTGCCGGCGAGCCCGTAGGGGTAGCCGCTGCCGTCCAGCCGTTCGTGATGGTGGAGCACGGCGGCGCGGGCCTCGCCGAGGAAGGAGATGCCCCGCACCATCTCGTGCCCGTACTCGGGGTGCAGCTCGATCACCCGGCGCTCCTCGGGCGTGAGGGGCCCGTCCTTGCGCAGCAGCCGGGTCGGGACGCCGAGCTTGCCGACGTCGTGCAGGATGCCGGCGAACCGCAGGACCTCCACCCGGTCGTCGTCCAGGCCCAGCTCGCGGGCGATCATCATGGACGCCTGTCCGACGCGTTCGCTGTGGCCGCGGGTGTAGCCGTCCTTGATGTCGACGGCCTGGACCAGGGCCCGGATGGTGGCGTGATGGGCGGCGCGCTCGCGGTGGTACTGGGCGAACGCCCACCAGGACACGCCCATCGGCAGCAGCACGAGCAGCGCGGCGACGGGACCGCAGGGGCTGCGCCACAGTACGGCCATCATGAGCCCCGCCAGTCCGTGCACGCACAGCGGCGCCAGCGACCGCCCGAACAGGCCCCGCCACGCCCGCCGTACCGGCACCCGCTCGGCCAGCGCCAGGATGCCGCCGTCGAGCAGGGTGAGCACGGCGCAGAAGGCCAGGACCGCGGCGCCCGCGGGCAGCAGGACCCGGGGGAAGTCGGCGGCGACGACCGCGTCCCGTCCGCCGAGCGTCCAGAACACCCTCCCCGCGCCCCAGACGGCGAGCATCAGTTCGGCCGCCCGCCACACCCGGCGCAGCCGCACCGGCCGCTCCTCGACCGGCGAGGTCAGCGCCCCCGGCAGCGCCACCAGCGCGGCGGCGGGCGGGGGCAGCAGGAACGCGGCGGCCAGCAGGACGGGGTAGAAGGTGCCGGGGAAGCGCCTGCGGGCGAGCAGCTCGCCGCCGGCGTACACGGCGGCCAGCAGCGCGGTCGCCCACCAGGGCGTGCGCAGGTCGGGCAGCGGGGTCAGGCACAGCAGCGCGCCGAGGACGGCGCAGGCGACGTAGACGCGTGCCCGTCCCGGAACCGCCTCCATGCCGACGCCCTCCCCGGTCCCCCGACCTGCTTCCAGGCTCCGGAGCCTAGGCGCGCGTGGGGGAGGGAGTGGACCGTAGTCCGCCGATTAGCACGTTCGGGTGAAAACGGACCCGAGGCCGGCGGCGGGTCAGGTCTCCTGGTGGGTGACCGGCGCGGCGGTCACGTCGTGCTCGGGCACCGACTGTCCGGAACGGATCAGGTCGATCCGGCCCATCACCTTGGCGCGCAGGTCGGTCGGCACGTCGTCATGTCCGCAGCACCGCTTCACCAGCTTCTTCACGGCCTGCTCCAGGCCGTACTTCTCCAGGCACGGCGAGCATTCCTCGAAGTGGTGCCGGAACTTGTCGCGGTCGCCTTCGGGCATCTCGCTGTCGAGGAATTCGTACAGATGGTCCAGGACCTCACTGCAGTCCGTCTCGTGCGGCTCTCCGCAGCTCATGAGCCCGAGCCTTTCGCTTCGTTCGACTCTCCGGCGCCGGCCGGGACCAGCCCGCGCTCTCGGGCGTAGTCCTCGAGCATGCCGCGCAGTTGACGGCGGCCCCGGTGCAGCCGGGACATCACCGTTCCGATGGGTGTCCCCATGATGTCCGCGATCTCCTTGTACGCAAAGCCCTCGACATCGGCGAGGTACACGGCGATGCGGAATTCCTCGGGGATCGCCTGCAGCGCTTCCTTCACGTCCGAGTCGGGCAGGTGGTCGAGCGCCTGCGACTCGGCGGAGCGCAGACCCGTCGACATGTGCGACTCGGCGCGGGCGAGCTGCCAGTCCTCGATCTCCTCGGCCGCGCTGCGCTGGGGTTCGCGCTGCTTCTTGCGGTACGAGTTGATGAACGTGTTGGTGAGGATGCGGTACAGCCACGCCTTGAGGTTGGTGCCTTCACGGAACTGGTGGAAGGACGCGTACGCCTTGGCGTAGGTCTCCTGCACCAGGTCCTCGGCGTCGGCCGGGTTGCGCGTCATGCGCAGCGCGGCCGAGTACATCTGGTCGAGGAATTCGAGCGCGTCCCGTTCGAAGCGCGCGCTGCGCTCCGCGGTCGACTCCGCGCCCGTGCCGCCCCGGCCCTCGGGCTGCTCCGCCTGGCCGTGTTCGGTCCCTGCGTCGGTACCGGGAACCGGACCCACCTCCTCAAGCGATGTCGTGAAACCGGCTGCGGTCCCACTCGAATCGGAGGATAGACGACGATCCGGTCCGCCCGCCGCCCGAATAGGGGCCGTCTTGGCCGCGTGCAGCACCGTCCAGTCCAGGTCGGCACGGCCGCTGCGGGCGGGGCAGAAGGTCGAACCCATGGGGCGGACTTCCTCTCCTACGACGTCGGCACTGGTCACCAGTGCTTCTGTCTCGCCTCAACAGTGTCCCGCGCCGCCGCATTCCCGCCCTTCAGCCGAGTGATCCGGCCCACGCCGCCACCGCGTCCGTGATGATCGACACGGC
Source organism: Streptomyces sp. NPDC006610 (assembly GCF_040611575.1). Classification (NCBI taxonomy): domain Bacteria; kingdom Bacillati; phylum Actinomycetota; class Actinomycetes; order Kitasatosporales; family Streptomycetaceae; genus Streptomyces; species Streptomyces sp. NPDC006610. Next base: position 166,466 of record NZ_JBEXOP010000001.1, on the reverse strand, counting down.
CTCCTCCTGCCCGATCGGCGCGCGTTTCGGCACGGCGAAGCCATGATCGCCGTACGGCACCTCGACCAGCTCGTGCGCGCCCTCGGGGAACTCCTCCGGCCTGCCGAACGGGTCGTTGCCGCCCTGGACGACGAGGGTGGGCACACCGGCGCCGAGGAGTTCGGCGGCGCGGGACTTCTCGGGGCGGCCCGGCGGGTGCAGCGGGAAGCTCAGCGCGAGGACGGCCGCCGCGCCCAGCTCGGCCGCCGTGCGGCAGGCCACCCGGGCGCCGGCGCTGCGTCCGCCGGAGATCACCGGCAGCCCCGGCACCGCCACCGCCGGCCAGATCGCCCGCCAGCCGGCGTCCAGTGTCCTCGGCGCGGGCGCGACCTTCTTGCCGGCCACCCGCCAGGGCTGCTCGATCAGCGCCACGGTCACGCCGTGCCGGGGCAGCTCGGCGGCGAGGGCCTGGAGGTCGCGGGCCTCGACGCCCCCGCCGGCGCCGTGGCTCACGGCCAGCACCAGCCGCGGGCTGGGCGCCGGACGCCAGGTGATGCGGGCGGGGCCGGCCTCCGTGTCGACCAGTTCGGACGCCTCGGACATCGCCGGGGTCGCTGGGCTCGCCGGGGTCATGGACGTCTCGGAGGTCTCGGTGGCCGCGGGGGTGCCGGAAGCCTCGGGAGTCTCGGCAGTCATGTCAGAAGAGTGTGCCCTCCACCGGCCCCTCCAGCTCCTTCAGCAGCTCCGGCCCGTTGTTGCGGACGTTGCTGACGGCCGTGGTGACCGGGTACGCCCGCATCAGACCGGGCGGGGGCGGCGCGAGCAGCTCGCGCAGGTCGTCGGGGTCGGTGCGGGCGGGGTCGAGCCAGTCGTCCCAGCGGTCCGGGGTGAGCATCAGCGGCATCCGGGGGTGGATCTCCGCGAGCGTGTCGGGGCCCTCCGCGGGGGCGACCGCCAGCGGCGAGTTCTCCGCCTCCGTCGTGATCACCGAGCAGGTCGCCCACCAGGCCATCGGGTGGTCGTCGGGCAGTGTGCGGTCGCGCCAGAACTCGTACAGCCCCGCCATCGCGAACACCGAGCCGTCGGCGGGCAGCACGAAGTACGGCTGCTTGCGCGGCCGCTTCCTCCGGCCCTCGACCTCCAGGTCCCGCTCCTGCTTGCCGGTGACCCACTCGTAGTAGCCGTCGGCGGGCAGGATGCAGCGCCGGGCGGCGAAGGCGCGGCGGTAGGCGGGCTTCTCGTGCACCGTCTCGGCGCGCGCGTTGATCATCCGGGCGCCGCCCTCGGGGGTCTTGGCCCAGGACGGGACCAGTCCCCACTTCAGCCGGCGCAGCTGCCTGACCGGGCGGGGATCGCCGGTGTCCTTCAGGGGGCGGTCCAGGACCGCGTAGACCTCCTTGGTCGGGGCCACGTTGTAGTCGGGCTCCAGGGTCTCCTCGGGCTCCCACTTCTCGACCTCGAAGATTCCCGCGAGATCCTCGGGCCTGCGACTCGCTGCATACCGTCCGCACATACGTGCCACACTGCCAGACTCCGCACGGCCAGAGGGAGCCACCACCGACATGGAAGCCATCGCCGCCGCCTCGCTCGCCTCCCTGTGGGACGAGGTCTCGGGGACCCAGCCCGATCCCGACCTGTGGGTGGTGATCGCCACGCTCGTCGCCGCGCTCGCGGCGGTCGTCCCGCACGTCGCGTGGCGGCTGTCGCGCAACGCCGTCACCATCGCCCACGAGGGCGGCCACGGCCTGGTGGCGCTGCTGACGGGCCGCACGCTGACGGGGATACGGCTGCACTCGGACACCAGCGGCCTGACCGTCAGCCGGGGCAAACCGCACGGCCTCGGCATGATCCTCACCGCGGCGGCCGGCTACACCGCTCCCCCGCTGCTCGGCCTGGGCGGCGCCGCGCTGCTGGGCGCCGGGCGGATCACGCTGCTGCTGTGGCTGGCGACGGCGCTGCTGGTGGCGATGCTGGTGATGATCCGCAACGCCTACGGCGCCCTGACCGTGCTGCTGACGGGCGGCACGTTCCTGCTGGTGTCCTGGCTGTCCGGGCCCCAGGTGCAGGCGGCGTTCGCGTACGCGGTGGTGTGGTTCCTGCTGCTCGGCGGCGTCCGCCCGGCCTTCGAGCTCCAGGCGAAGCGGTCGCGGGGAGGCGCGGGCGACTCGGACGCGGACCAGCTGTCCCGGCTGACGCACGCGCCGGCGGCGCTGTGGTTCCTCCTGTTCCACGTGGTGTCGCTGTGCTCGCTGATAGGGGGAGGCAGATGGCTCCTGGGGCTGTGACGCCCGGATGGCAGGACGCTCGCCGTGCACGGGCGCGGACGGGACGGCTCGCGTGACGGCCGGCCGCCGGGAGACAGGCGCCGCGCCCTCCTCGGCGGCATCGGCGCGGCCGGCCCCGCACCCCCCGGCACCCCGGGCGCGACCAGCCCCAACGGCGCCGCACCCGAGTCCCCGCCTCCTTATAAAGTGGGCCCCATGGCCCCGAACCGCGCAGAAACCGCCCTCTGGCTTGCCCCGCACGCGAGCGGAGCCGTCGACGCGACGGTCCACGTGCCCGGGTCCAAGTCGGTCACCAACCGCGCTCTCGTGCTCGCCGCCCTCGCCTCCGAGCCGGGCTGGGTGCGCCGCCCGCTGCGCTCCCGCGACACCCTGCTGATGGCCGGGGCGCTGCGCGCGATGGGCGTGGAGATCGAGGAGGGGATCGGTCCGGACGGCACGGGCGAAGCCTGGCGCGTGCTCCCCACCGGCCTGCGCGGCCCGGCCGCGGTCGACGTCGGCAACGCCGGCACGGTCATGCGCTTCCTGCCGCCGGTCGCCGCGCTCGCCGACGGCCCCGTCCGCTTCGACGGCGACCCCCGGTCGTACGAGCGTCCGCTGCACGGCGTGATCGACGCGCTGCGCGTCCTCGGGGCCCGGATCGACGACGACGGGCGCGGCGCGCTGCCGCTGACGGTGCACGGCGGGGGTGCGCTGGACGGCGGGCCGGTGGAGATCGACGCCTCGTCGTCGTCGCAGTTCGTCAGCGCCCTGCTGCTGTCGGGACCGCGGTTCAACCAGGGCGTCGAGGTCCGGCACATCGGGGCGACGCTGCCGTCCCTGCCGCACATCCGGATGACCGTCGACATGCTGCGCGCGGTCGGCGCCCAGGTGGACACCCCGGAGTCGGGCGGCGAGCGCAACGTCTGGCGGGTCACGCCGGGAGCCCTGCTCGGGCGGGACCTGACCGTCGAGCCGGACCTGTCCAACGCCCAGCCGTTCCTGGCGGCGGCCCTGGTCACCGGCGGCCGGGTGGTGATCCCGGACTGGCCCGCGCGCACCACCCAGCCCGGCGACCGGCTCCGGGAGATCTTCGCCGAAATGGGCGGTTCCTGCGAACTGACGGAATACGGGCTGGAGTTCACCGGTTCGGGTGGCATCCACGGTATCGACGTGGACCTCGGCGACGTCGGCGAGCTGACCCCGGGCATCGCGGCGGTCGCCGCCCTGGCCGACTCCCCCTCCACGCTGCGCGGCGTCGCCCATCTGCGGCTGCACGAGACGGACCGGCTGGCCGCCCTCACCAAGGAGATCAACGAACTCGGCGGCGATGTCACGGAGACCGCGGACGGCCTCCACATCCGCCCGCGCCCGCTGCACGGCGGGATCTTCCACACGTACGAGGACCACCGCATGGCGACCGCCGGCGCGGTCATCGGCCTGGCGGTCGAGGGGGTGCGGATCGAGAACGTGGCCACGACGGCGAAGACCCTGCCCGATTTCCCCGACCTGTGGACCGGGATGCTCGGGGCGTAGGGGTTCACCATGCGCCGCTACGGCAAGCACACCGACGAGGACGACATCCGCAGCCGCCCCAACCGCAAGGGCAACCGTCCGCGCACGCACATCCGCCCCAAGCACGAGGACGCCGCCGAGGGGATGGTCCTCACCGTCGACCGGGGCCGGCTGACCTGCCTCGTCGACGACCGGGTCGTCATGGCGATGAAGGCCCGCGAGCTGGGCCGCAAGGCCGCGGTGGTCGGCGACCGGGTGGCCCTGGTCGGCGATCTGTCCGGCAAGAAGGACACCCTGGCCCGGATCGTCCGCATCGCCGAGCGCACCTCGGTGCTGCGCCGCACCGCGGACGACGACGATCCCTACGAGCGCGTGGTCGTCGCCAACGCCGACCAGCTGGCCGTCGTCACCGCCCTCGCCGACCCCGAGCCCCGCCCGCGCCTGATCGACCGCTGCCTGGTCGCGGCCTACGACGGCGGTCTCACCCCGCTGCTGGTGCTGACCAAGTCGGACCTGGCCCCGCCGGACAAGCTGCTGGAGCTCTACGGCGACCTGGACATCCCCTACGTCGTGACCAGCCGCGAGGAACTGGAGAACGGCGACGCGGCGGACCGGGTGCGCGCCCAGTTGGAGGGCCGGGTCACCGCGTTCGTCGGTCACTCCGGCGTCGGCAAGACGACCCTGGTCAACGCGCTCGTGCCGGAGGAGCGGCGGCGTACGACGGGACATGTCAACGCCGTGACGGGCCGGGGCCGGCACACCACCACGTCGGCGCTGGCCCTGCCGCTGGCCGGCGCGGGCGGCTGGGTGGTCGACACTCCGGGCGTGCGGTCCTTCGGTCTCGCGCACATCGACCCGTCGCGGGTGATCAACGCCTTCCCCGACCTGGTGCCGGGCACGGAGGGCTGCCCGCGCGCGTGCAGTCACGACGAGCCGGACTGTGCGCTGGACCAGTGGGCGGCCGACGGCCACGCCGACCCCGCGCGCCTTTACTCGCTGCGCCGGCTGCTGTCCACGCGGGAGCGCACGGAGGAGGACTGACCTTCGGGTGGGTGACTGGCCTTCATGTGTTCGTCGACGCGTTGTTCGTCACCGCCCGGGGCAGGTAAGGGCATAATCGCTGGCGGCCCGGACGAGCGGCGAGCGGTCACCGGAACGCGGGGTACGGGGAGGACGACACATGGCGTGGCTGCTGGTCATCGTGGCCGGGTTGCTCGAGACCGGGTTCGCCGTCTGCCTGAAGCTGTCCCACGGGTTCACCCGGCTGTGGCCGACGATCGCCTTCTGCGTCTTCGCCCTCGGCAGCTTCGGCCTGCTGACGCTGGCCCTGAAGAAGCTCGACGTGGGCCCGGCCTACGCGGTGTGGACGGGCATCGGCGCGACCGGGACGGCGATCTACGGGATGATCTTCCTGGGGGACATCGTCTCGACGCTGAAGATCGTGTCGATCAGTCTGGTGATCATCGGGATCATCGGGTTGCAGTTGTCGGGGTCGGCGCACTGAGGTGGGCTCGAAGGGGCGGTCCTCCGGAAGCGCGCCTTGATGGGGCGGTCCGACCGGGCGGCCGTGCACCGACGCTCGGATGATCAGAGCTCCCGCCCGGCGAGTGCGCCCCGTACGAGGTCCGCGACGCCGTCCTTCCCGGGCGGAGGGGCCGCCACGCAGGACAGGGCGAGCCGGACGACCAGTTCGCAGCAGCGGACCAGCTCGGCGGACGCGGCCGGCTCCCCGGAGCGGGCCGGCTCGGCGGACCGGACCGGTTCCCCCGGCCTGGCGTGCGCCGCGGCACGGATCCGCTCCGCGGTCGTGAACGGCTCGGCCGCAGCGGACGTCCGCCCGCCGGGCGCCGTCAGGGCCGCCACCGCGCGGTCGCGCACGAGCGTCACGAAGTCGCCGGGCGAGGGCAGCGGGCCGTCGGCGCGGCGCTGGGCGGGCACGACGGAGGAGGAGGGCACCGCCGCGAGGACGGGCGCGGGCACGCGGTCGTTCCAGCAGCCGGTGAGCAGGGCCCGTACCAGCGCGTTCTCCCGGGCGGCCGACACCGTCCACTCGGCGGCGGCCACCAGCCGGTCACGGGGGTCGTCGTACGCGGTGAGGGCGCGGTCGACCCCGGCGAGACAGCCGTCGGCCGCCCGGCGGACCAGCGCGCGGGCGAGGCCGTCCTTGCTGCCGAACTCGTTGTAGAGGGTCTGCCGCGACACCCCGGCCGCCGCGGCCACGTCCACCATCCGCACCGCGGACCAGGGGCGGCGCGCGAGCGCCGTGTGGGCGGCGTCCAGCAGGGACTCCCGCGCTGCGGACATCATCGCCTCCCTCGGGGCGACCGACTCTGCGCCCAGGTTTGACGTGTACCGGAGCACTGTCAAGGGTTGGCGCAAGCCGCCGCGGTCCGCCGCCCGGCACGCCCCGCGGCATCCTGCGCCAACCGACCGCCCCCCTCAGCGCCTTGCGGCGACCGTCCGCTCGCCTCGGCACCCTGCGGCGACCGTCCGCCCTCGCGGCAACCCGCGGTGGCATCGCACCGACCCCGCCGGATACCGTTCCCACATGCCCGACTATCTCGACGACCTGCGTCTCGCCCACGTCCTCGCGGACGCCGCCGACGCCGCGACGACCGCCCGGTTCAAGGCCCTCGACCTCAAGGTGGAGACCAAACCGGACATGACGCCGGTGAGCGAGGCCGACCGGGCGGCGGAGGAGCTGATCCGCGGCCAGCTCCAGCGCGCCCGCCCCCGCGACGCCATCCTCGGCGAGGAGTACGGCATCGAGGGCACCGGCCCGCGCCGCTGGGTCGTCGACCCGATCGACGGCACCAAGAACTACGTCCGCGGCGTCCCCGTGTGGGCCACGCTGATCTCCCTGATGGAGGCGGCGGAGGGCGGCTACCAGCCGGTCGTCGGCGTCGTCTCCGCCCCCGCCCTGGGCCGCCGCTGGTGGGCGGCGAAGGGCCACGGCGCCTTCACGGGCCGCAGCCTGTCCTCCTCGACCCGGCTCCAGGTCTCCCGGGTCGCCAAGCTGTCCGACGCCTCCTTCGCGTACTCCTCGCTGTCCGGCTGGGAGGAGCAGCACCGGCTGAACGGCTTCCTGGACCTGAGCCGCGAGGTGTGGCGCACGCGTGCGTACGGCGACTTCTGGCCGTACATGATGGTCGCCGAGGGCTCGGTCGACATGTGCGCCGAGCCGGAGCTGTCGCTCTGGGACATGGCCGCGAACGCGATCATCGTCACGGAGGCGGGCGGCACCTTCACGGGCCTCGACGGCCGCCCCGGCCCGCACAGCGGCAACGCGGCGGCGTCGAACGGCCTGCTCCACGACGAGCTGCTCGGCTACCTCAACCAGCGCTACTGACCCGCCTCGCCCAATCGCTGCCGCTCCGTCTCAACCAGCGCATTCGACACGGTGGGCGCGCCCGCAACACGCCTCGCGCGCCCTCTTGTTGACCCCCTCTTCGCCTGCCACTCTGAGGGTCCCCCCACTTGTGAACTTGTGAACCTCCGGACTGTCCCGGGCGTTCTCAGGGCACACCCTTCAGGAGGTGGCACCCCACCATGCTCGTCCGCGACGCCATGAGCTCCGTGGTCCTCACCATCGGCCCCGCCCACACCCTCCGTCAGGCCGCCGCACTGATGTCCGCCCGCAGCGTCGGCGCGGCCGTGGTGTACGACCCCGATGCCGGCGGCATCGGCATCCTGACCGAGCGCGACATCCTCAACTCCGTCGGCCTCGGCCAGGATCCGGACGCGGAGCGCGCCCACGCCCACACCACCACCGACGTGGTGTTCGCCGCCCCGTCCTGGACCCTGGAGGAGGCGGCGACCGCCATGACGCACGGAGGTTTCCGGCATCTGATCGTCCTCGAACGCGACGAGCCGGCCGGCATCGTCTCGGTGCGCGACATCATCCGCTGCTGGGCGCCCGTCCGGCAGGCTTCGGTGCGCCGGCAGGTCCCCGCCTGAGCCGACGGCCCGCCGCGCCGACGGCGTACACGAACGGGCCGGGTCCCTGGACAGGGAGCCCGGCCCGTCGCCTCGGCAGGCGATCCAGTGCTGGTGTCAGCCGCGCAGGGCCTGGACCGCGGCGTCCAGCCGCTTGCCGAAGTCGGCGTCGGCCTGACGGAAGTTGTTGATCGCGCGCTCGACGATGTCCTCGCGCGAGACCTGCGAGAGGGAGCCCGCCAGGTTGTTCACCAGGCGCTCCTTCTCGTCCTCCGTCATCAGCCGGTAGAGGTTGCCCGCCTGCACGAAGTCGTTGTCCTCGGCGTGCACGGGGGCCTCGGTGTTGCCGGTGAGGCCGGTGACGGCGACCGGCTGCCACAGCGGACGGTCCGTCTGGGACGGGCCGCCGAAGCTGTTCGGCTCGTAGTTCTTCGCGCCCTTGTGGCGGCCGTCGTACAGGTAGCCGTCACGCGAGTTGGTGCGCGCCTCGGTGGCGTGCGGGCGGTTCACCGGCAGGTGGTCGGCGTTGATGCCGACGCGGTAGCGGTGGGCGTCGCCGTACGCGAAGAGGCGGCCCTGGAGCATCTTGTCCGGGGACGGGCCGATGCCCGGCACGAAGTGGGCGGGGCTGAAGATCGACTGCTCGACCTCGGCGAAGATGTTCTCCGGGTTGCGGTTGAGCTCCAGCTTGCCGAACCAGACCACCGGGTAGTCGGCGTGCGGCCACACCTTGGTCAGGTCGAACGGGTTGAAGCGGTACGTCGCCGCCTCGGCCACCGGCATGATCTGCACGCCGACGGTCCAGGTCGGGAACTCGCCCCGCTCGATGGCCTCGCGCAGGTCGCGCTGGTGGGAGTCGGGGTCCTTGCCCGCGAGGATCTCGGCCTCCTCGGCGGTCAGGTTCTTGATCCCCTGGTCCGTCTTGAAGTGGTACTTCACCCAGAAGGCCTCGCCGGCCTCGTTGTTCCACTGGAAGGTGTGGGAGCCGAAGCCGTCCATGTGGCGGTACGAGGCGGGGATGCCGCGGTCGCCGAACAGCCAGGTCACCTGGTGCGTGGACTCGGGCGACAGGCTCCAGAAGTCCCAGACGTTGTCCGCCTCCTGGGAGCCGGTGTACGGGTCGCGCTTCTGGGTGTGGATGAAGTCGGGGAACTTGATGGCGTCCTTGATGAAGAACACCGGGGTGTTGTTGCCGACGAGGTCGTAGTTGCCCTCCTCGGTGTAGAACTTCACCGCGAAACCGCGCGGGTCGCGGACGGCGTCCGCCGCGCCCAGGTTGCCGGCCACGGTCGAGAAGCGCAGGAAGACCTCGGTCTGCTTGCCCACCTCGGACAGGAACCCGGCGCGCGTGTACGGGGTGACGTCGGCGGTGACCGTGAAGGTGCCGTAGGCGCCGGCGCCGCGGGCGTGCACGACACGCTCCGGGATGCGCTCACGGTTGAAGTGAGCCAGCTTCTCCAGGAGCAGCTGGTCCTGGACGAGCACGGGGCCGCCGACGCCCGCGGTCTCGCTGTTCTGGTTGTCGGCGACCGGCGCGCCGGCCTCCGTCGTGAGCGGTCCCTGGGTCACGTGCGCCTCCTGCGTCATCACTGCCTGTGTTGAACCTCGGCCAAAGCCAGGCTCGATCCTACAATGGACTTTGTCTAAGTCAAGCAAGACTCCAAAGTGACATCGGTTCGGGAAATAGTCCTCCCCTGCTGCTAGGCTGGTTTTCATGAGCGACCTTCTGGAACGGCTGCGCGGCCGCGGATGGCGGATGACCGCGCAGCGGCGCGTCGTGGCGGAGGTCCTCGACGGCGAACACGTCCATCTGACGGCCGACGAGGTCCACGCACGAGCCGTGGCCAAGCTGCCGGAGATCTCCCGGGCGACCGTCTACAACACGCTCGGGGAGCTGGTCTCCCTGGGCGAGGTGCTCGAGGTCAGCACGGACAGGCGCGCCAAGCGCTACGACCCGAACGCCCACCGGCCCCACCACCACCTGGTCTGCGCCCAGTGCGGCGCCATCCGGGACGTCCACCCCGGCGGCAACCCGCTGGCCGACCTCCCCGACTCGGAGCGCTACGGCTTCACGGTGTCGGACGTCGAGGTGACGTACCGCGGCCTGTGCCCGAGCTGCGCGACGGCGGCCTGACACGTCACGAGCGGCCCCCGGCATCCAGTGGATGCCGGGGGCCGCTCGCTGCGGGTACCGGCCAGTCCCGCTTCGCTGTTCACTGACTGAAACACCGAGGGCCGGAACCCTCTGGGGGTTCCGGCCCTCGGCCTTGAGTAGCGGGGACAGGATTTGAACCTGCGACCTCTGGGTTATGAGCCCAGCGAGCTACCGAGCTGCTCCACCCCGCGTCGGTAAACGCAACATTACGTCAACGACGCGAACAAAGGCAAATCCGTTGTCGCGGGTGCGCGGGCGCGGTGCCCCGCCGGGTTTCCGGCCCGCCGCGGCACCCCGTACGACCCGGGTCCGCGCCGATCATCGTCGGTCTGCCCGAACCGAGCGCGAGCGGCGCACGGTCGCCCGAGCCTCTCAGCCGCCCGGACGGCGGACTCCGCCCCCGGATTCACCGGCTCGCCATTCACCGGCCCGACCGGAGGCCGCGCGCCCGCCGAAGACCGAGGGCCCCACACCCGGAGGAGCCACGCCCCCGCAGGCCCCACCCCCCGCCGAATACCGGAGGCCGCGCGCCCTCGGAGGCACCTAGCCGCTGAGGGCTCGCGGTCAGCAGCTCCGGGGCGACCGCCGGGGAGCGTACCGGCAGCGGCCTGAGCCGGGTGACGGCCGGCGGAGTCGGCCGTCACCCGGCTCAGGCCGTCAGTTCCTCGCGGAGCGCGTCGCTCAGCCGGGCCGCGCGTTCGGCGACCTCCGCCGGGCCCAGGGCCACCGCCCGGTCGGCCCAGCGCTGTCCTTCCGCCAGCTCCCCGCGGCGCGCGTAGACGAGAGCGAGCCGCAGCGCGGCCCGTCCGTGGCCGGCGTCGGCCGCGCGGGTCCACCACACCGCCGCCTCGGGCTCGCTGCCCTCCCGGGCCAGCAGGAGCCCCAGGTTGAACGCCCCGTTGCGGGACCCGGCCTCGGCCGCCGCCCGGTACCACCGGGCCGCCTCGACCACGTCGCCCCGCGCCGCGGCGAGCATCCCGACCCGCACCTGGGCCCGCCGGTGCCCCTGGGCGGCAGCCCGCTCGTACCATTCCTCGCACTCGGCCTTCTGGTGCACCGCCTCCCCCAACTCGTGCTGGGGCGCCGGAGGCCGCCGGGCGTCGAGCACGGCCGCCAGCCGGTACGCCGCCTCCGCGCTTCCCCCGCCCGCCGCGCACCGCAGATGCCGCTCGGCCTCCAGCTCGTCCCCCTCGCGCAGCCGGGCGATGCCGACCTGGAGCGCGGCCTCGGTGTGACCGGCCGCCGCCGCCCGCTCGTACCAGCGCAGCGCGTCCCGGTCCTCGCCCCTCCCGGCGTAGAGGATGCCCAGGTTGAAGGCGGCGTCGACGCTGCCGGCCTCGGCGGCCTTGGAGAACCACGGCTCGGCGCCGGTCTCGTCCCCGCCCTGGAGCAGCAGGATCGCCAACGCGTTGGCCGCCTCCCGGTGGCCCGCGTAGGCGGCCGTCCGGTACCACTGCTCGGCCTGCGTGGTGCGCCCCTGCTCGGCGCAGAGCAGCCCCAGGTTGTACGCGCCGTTGACGTCACCGGCGTCCAACGCCGCCCGGTACCACCGCTCGGCGGTCTGGGTCTGGCCGCGCTCGGCGTGCAGGGCGCCGAGCGCGTTGGCCGCGTTGCCGTCGCCCTCCTGGGCGGCCCGCAGCCACCACACGGCGGCGCTCTCCTCGTCGCCGGCGTCGCGCAGCAGGAACCCCAGCGCGCAGGCGGCGCGCGGCTCGCCGTCCTTGGCGGACGTCAGATACCAGCGCCCCGCCTCCTTCAGTTCGCCCCGCTTCTCCAGGATGGCGCCGAGGTGCAGCGCGGCCCGCCGGTGCCCGCGCGCGGCGGCCTGGCGGTACCACTGCTCGGCCTCCTCCTCGGCGGAGGACCCCGCGGAGGTCCCGCCGCCGTCGCCGCCGCTCTCGTGCGCGTCCGCGGCCCTGCGGTCGAGGGCGCGCGCCAGCCGGTACGCCGCCTCCCGGTGTCCCCGCTCGGCCGCGACCCGCATCCAGTGTTCGGCCCCGGCGTCGGCGCGGTGTTCGAGCAGGTCGGCGAGGGCGTAGGCGCCCAGGACATGGCCCTGCTCGGCGGACTGTCGCAGCCAGTACTCGGCGGCCGGCTCGTCACCGCGCTCCCGGTGGTGCCGTCCGAGGGCGTGCGCGGCGGCGGCCGATCCGGCGACGGCGGCGATCCGCCACCACCCGGCGGCCTCGTCGGCGTACCCGCGCTGGTGCAGCAGGACTCCGAGGTTGTTGGCGGCGGCGCGGTCGCCGGCTGCGGTCGCGGCGCGCAGATGGGGTTCGGCTCCGTCGAGATCACCGCGGCGCAGCAGCATGGCCCCCAGAACGCTCATCGCCTCGACGTCGCCGGCCTCGGCGGCGAGCCGCTGACGTGCCTCCTCGGCCGCTTCGCCGGTTTCGTCCCGGGTCTCCTCCTGGCCGGAAGGCTGCACAAATCGCCCTGTCTCGAACAGAGTTACTTTGTCCCCCATAACGTCCATCGTCGCACCACCCGCAACCCGGGTACACCTGGTATACCGCAGCCAGTGAGGTCACTTCAGCGTTTTGTCGACATGCCCACAGAGAGACAAGTCAAACACAGATCGGTCAACTCCCCACGGCGGCACGGCGATCCCACACATCGGCACATGCGTTCGTCACAGGCACGCGCACATCACGAAGGCCCGGATCCTCGAAAGGATCCGGGCCTTCGTGTTCAGTAGCGGGGACAGGATTTGAACCTGCGACCTCTGGGTTATGAGCCCAGCGAGCTACCGAGCTGCTCCACCCCGCGCCGTTGTTCTGCAACCGTACCACGGCGCGGGGGGAGCTTTTCGATCAGCTGCCCGGACTGCTGCTGGGACTCCCGCTCGGCCTCGGACTGCCGCTCGGCTTGGGATCACCGGCGTCCCCGCCGCCCGCGCCGCCACCGCCTCCGGAGGCCTTGGACTGAGCCTCCTCGGCCCGCTGCAGTGCCTTCTCCAGGTCCTCCTGGGCGCGGCCGTACGCCTCCCAGTCGCCGTTCTTCAGCGCCTCCTGGCCGGCCTCGAACGCCTTCTGCGCGTCGTCCAGGGCCTGCTGCACGGTCGGGTCGTCGGTCGTCGGCGGCGGAGGCGGCGTGTCCCCGTCGCCCTCGCCCTCGCCCTCGCCCGGCGGCTGGGTGGTCGACCCCTTCGCGCCGAACACCTTGTCGAGGGCCTCGTCCAGCGTGTCCTCGAAGGCCGTGTTGCCGCCGTAGCTCACCAACACCTTGCGCAGCAGCGGGTACTGCAGGCCGCCGCCGCGGACGTACACCGGCTCGACGTACAGCAGTCCGCCGTCGAGCGGCACCGTCAGCAGGTTGCCGTACTCCACCTCCGAGTCGCCGCCTCTCAGCAGCCTGATGGACTCGGCGATGTCCTGTTCGGAGTTGAACTGGCTCTGGACCTGCTTGGGTCCGTTGACCGTCGTGCTCGTCGGCAGTTTCAGGATTCTGATCTTGCCGTAGTCGCTCTTGCCCGCCTCGGCGTCGACCGCCATGAAGGCGCTGAGGTTGTCGCGCCCGTTGGGCGTGAACGTCGTCGTCAGCGAGAACGCCTGTTCCTTCTGGTCGGGCATCCTCATGCTGAGGTAATACGGCGGCACCGCGTCGCCCGACTTGTTGGTCGGGTCGTCCGGCACCTGCCACACCTCGCTGCCGCTGAGGAAGGTGTTGGCGTCCTTGACGTGGTAGCGGGTCAGCAGCTCGCGCTGGACCTTGAACAGGTCCTGCGGGTAGCGCAGATGGTCCATCAGCGACTGGTTGATCGCGCTGCGCGGCTCGACCGTGCCGGGGAACGCCTTCATCCACGTCTTGAGAACCGGGTCCTTGGTGTCCCACTCGTAGAGCTTGACCTCACCGGTGTACGCGTCGACGGTCGCCTTCACCGAGTTGCGGATGTAGTTGACCTGGTTCTGCTGCGCCACGACCGCGCGCTGGTTGTTGGTCGCGGTCAGCGAGTCGGCCGTGGTGTCGCCGAGGGTGGTGCGCGAGGCGTACGGGTAGCCGTTCGTCGTCGTGTAGGCGTCGACGATCCACTGGATCCGCCCGTCGACGACCGCCGGGTAGGCGTCACCGTCGATGGTCAGCCACGGCGCGACCGCCTCGACGCGCTCCTTGGGGACGCGGTTGTAGAGGATCCTCGAACCCTCGCCGATGGCCCCGGAGTACATGATCTGCGGCTCGTTGAACGCCACCGCGTACGCCGCCCGGTTGATCGGGTTGGAGAGGTTGACCCCGCTGTCGCCCTCGTAGCTGTAGGTCTTCTCGCCGCTGTCGTCGGAGTAGTCGATCTCCTTCTGGGGACCGCCGACGATCGAGTACGTGCTGGTCTTCTCGCCGTAGTAGATCCGCTGCTCGTACTTGGGCAGGTCGCCCTTGGACGGCAGGTCGGACTCGGTGAAGACCGGGCGGCCCTCGGAGTCGACGGATGTGCCCTCGGCGGCGACCACGCCGTAGCCGTGGGTGTAGCGGAAGTGGTTGTTGATCCAGTTCTGCTTGTCGATGCCCGCGTAGTTCAGCTCGCGCAGACCGATGACCGTGTCCTGGTCCTTGCCGTTCGCGCTGTAGCGGTCGACGTCCAGGTTGGTCGGGAACGCGTAGTACTTCCGCATCTGCTGGAGCTGCTGGAAGGTCGGCGAGATGATGTTCGGGTCCATGATGCGGATGCTCGCCGTGCGGTCGACGTCGCTGCGCAGCTTGCTCGGCTCGGCGCCCTTGCCGGTGCCCGAGTACTCGGTGACCTGGGTGCCGTCGATGCCGTAGGCCTCACGCGTCGCCGCGAGGTTCTTCTCGACGTACGGCGCCTCCTTGGCCTGCTCGTTCGGCTGGACCTGGAACTTCTGCACGATCGCCGGGTACAGGCCGCCGATGAGGATCGCGGAGAGCACCATCAGACCGAAGCCGATCAGCGGGAGCTGCCAGGTGCGCCGCCAGATGGTGGCGAAGAACAGCAGGGCGCAGATGACCGCGATGCAGAACAGGATCGTCTTGGCCGGCAGATAGGCGTTGGCGTCGACGTAGCGCAGACCGGTCCAGTTGTCGGTGGCCTTGAAGTCGCTGGACTTGACCGCCAGCCCGTACCGGTCGAGCCAGTAGGCGACCGCCTTGAGCGCGACGAAGACGCCGATGAGCACCGACAGGTGACCGGTCGCGGCGGCCGTCGCCCGCGCGCCCGGGCTGGTGACCCGCAGGCCGCCGTACAGGTAGTGGGTGAGCGAGGCGGCGATCACCGAGAGGATCACGGCGGCGAAGCCGAAGCCCAGCAGGAACCGGTACCAGGGCAGGTCGAAGGCGTAGAACGAGACGTCCAGCTGGAACTGCGGGTCCTTCTGGCCGAACGACACGCCGTTGACCCACATCAGCCAGGTGCGCCACTGGCCGGAGGCGGAGGCGCCGGCGATCAGGCCCACCAGGGACGTGATCCCGAGCAGCAGCCACTTCTTGTAGGGCGCGACGCCCATGCGGTAGCGGTCCAGGCTCTGCTGCTCCATGGACATCGCGCTCAGCGGCGGGCGCAGCCGGTGGGCCAGCCAGATGTTGAAGCCGACGGAGAGCGCCATCAGCAGGCCGAAGACGAAGAACAGGCCGATCTTCGTCCACAGGGTGGTGGTGAAGACCGACGAGTAGTTCACCGACCGGTACCAGAGCCAGTCCGTCCAGAACCCGGCGAACATCGTGAACGCCATGGCGAGCACGGCGAGCACGCCCAGGGTCATGAGCAGGGTCCGGACGCGCCGGGACGGGCGGCCCACTCTGATCCGTGGCCCCGTCGGGCCTCCGCCGCGGTCCGGCATCTGGAAAGCCAAGGTGGCACCTCGAAGTTCGCTGTTGGTCCGTCAGGCCCCCGGGTGTTCGCGGGCCGTGCGGAGGGCCATGTGATCGTAGGCCCTCACCTATGCAACTTACTCACGCTTTACTCGGTTCCCGATTCCGGGCCTGAACGAGGCAGGATTGTGACCATGTCCAACACTCCCATGGCGGCGAACCCGCTCACCCGGGCCGTACTCGAGATCGACGAGTACGTCTCCGGCCTCGGCTGGGACCAGCCCGCCCGCCTTTTCGCCCTGGTAGACACCGCTCGGCTGCGGGCCCAGGAACCCGCCCTCGCGCAGCAGCTCGGTCTGGGCGACGAGCCGGAGGCCACCGGTCTCACCCCGATCGAGCAGGACGAGGTTTCCACGGACAAGGCGCTCGACGAGTTCCTCGGCACGATCGCCTGGCCCGACGCCGTGGCCGGCTGCGCCCTGACGGTGGAGCGGCTGATGCTGCCGCCGTCCGCGGAGGCGCAGGTCCCGCAGGACCTGGACGAGGCGGCGCTGACGCAGTGGGTGGCGCGGCACCCGGAGCGCCAGGAGGTGCGGATGACGGTGGCGGTGCTGCGGGACGGCTCGCGCGAGTCGGCGCTGCGGCTGCGGGAGAAGGACTCGCCGACGGAGGTCCTCACCGGTTCGGACCTGGTGCCGGGACTGGCCCAGGCGCTGGCGGCGACGTTCGAGGACTGAGGGGCCGAGGGCCCGGTGCGCGGCGACGGAGGGCGCCCTCCGTCGCCGCGAGGTCGTTTCGGCCGCGCGGTCTTTCTAGCTGTCGGTGGTGCAGCGGGGCAGGTCGTCGGTGTCGCCCGCGCGGATGTCCTGCAGGGCGGCGAGGGCGTCGTCGATGGTGCCGACCTTCACGAGCCGCAGGCCCTCGGGGGTGTCCTTGGCTGCGGCGGCGCAGTTGTCGGAGGGCGTGAGGAAGTACTCGGCGCCCTTGTCTCGCGCGCCGACGGTCTTCATCTCGATGCCGCCGATGGGGCCGACCGTGCCGTCGTCGTCGATGGTGCCGGTGCCGGCGACGAAGCTGCCGCCGGTGAGGCTGCCCGGGGTGAGCTTGTCGTAGATGCCGAGGGCGAACATCAGTCCGGCGCTGGGGCCGCCGACGTCGGCGAGCTTGATGTCGATGTCGAACGGGAACGTGTGGTCGGTCCCGGCGGAGATGCCGACGATGGCGCGCTTCTCGCCGCCGTCCTCGGAGGCGGCGGTCGTGATGGTCACCTTCTCCGTCCTGTTCGTGGCCCGCTTCTCCTTCTCGGCGGCGGCCTGCTCCTTGGCGGGCACGATGGTGAAGACGACGTCCTCGCCGGGCTGGTGCTTGGTCACCAGTTCGGCGACGTCCGTGGGCTCGTGCACGGCGGTGCCGTCGACGGCCTTGATCACGTCACCGGCGTGCAGCCGTCCCTCGGCCGGGGAGTCCTTGACCACCGTGGAGACGATCACCCAGGACTCGACCGGAATGTCCAGCTCCTTCAGGGCGGCGACCTTGGCGCTCTCCTGGGACTGGCTGAACTCCTCGGCGTTCTCCTGGGTCGACTCCTCCTCCGTCTTGCCGTCCGGATAGAGGGTGTCGTGCGGGACGACCTTGTTGTCGTGCGCCAGCCAGCCGTAGACCGCCTCGACGAGGTTCATCCGGTACTCGGCGCTGGTCACGCGGACGGTCGTCATGTTGAGGTGACCGTCCGTCGGATACGTCCTGCGTCCGGAGATCTGCAGCACCGGGTCGCCGTCGTGGTCCCCCAGCGTGTTCACCGTCGGCCCCGGGGACATCTCCGCGTACGGCACGGGGATGAGCACTCCCGCGCACAGGAGCGCGATCAGCATCAGGGTGGAGGCGAGCATCGTCGCGGTGCGGCGTGGCATGACTCGACATTACGGGACGCCGCTGACGGCGCACTGTCAGGGCCGCTCTGCACGCACCCGTCAGCGGCCGGTGTGCGACTTCTCCATGGCCGCGCGGAAGCGGGCGTATCCGTCGAGCTCGGGTCCGTCGCTCCGGATCCTGCGGGTCCTGTTGGCCCACGTGCCCCACAGTCCGGCGCCGATCGCAGCCACAAGCGGAATCAGCAACCAGGCGAGTGCCGCCATGCCGACCTCCCAACCCCTTGAGCGTCCGCAACTGACTGATCAGCAGATTAACCATCCGCACTGACAACGCTCACGTCAGGGGTGCGGTTACGCAACCGGAGGGCCGGGCGGGCTCGGGTGAACGGCGGGCGCGCGCCGGTCCGCCCGGTCGGCAGGCCGTCTCACTCGGTTGGCAGGCGCCCACCACCGCTCGACGGCGGCGCTACGCGCCGACCCATTCCTCCGTGCCGTCCGAGAAGGTCTGGTGCTTCCAGATCGGCACCTCGTGCTTGAGGTCGTCGATCAGCTTCCGGCACGCCTCGAAGGCCTCGCCGCGGTGCGGGCAGGAGACGGCGACGATGACGGCCAGGTCCCCGACGCTCAGGTCGCCCACACGGTGGACGGCGGCCAGCGCGCGCACCGGGAAGTCGGCCACGACCTTCTCGGCGACCCGTCGCATCTCGGCCTCGGCGGTCGGATGGCAGGAGTACCCCAGCCGGTCGACGTCGGCGCCGCCGTCGTGGTTGCGCACGGTGCCCACGAAGAGCGCGGTCCCGCCGGCCGCGTCGTCCCCGACGGCCCGGAAGACCTCGTCCAGGGAGAGCGCGGTGTCCCGGACGGCGATGAGCTTCACGGGGTCCTGCGCGCCCTGCTCACCGGGATGATCGTTGGTGGCTGCCATGGCTCCATCGTGCCCTACGCGCGCAGGGAGGCGAAATGGCGTCGTCGTCGGCCACGCGCGCGTGCGCGGCGGGGCTACTTCAGGGGCACCCATGGGGACGCGCCGGTCGTCCGCGAGCGGTACGCGGGTCGGGACCGCGCCGGTCAGATGCGCCGCCGGGCCTTGCGCGCCCGCCGTACCACCGCGGCGGCGCCCAGCAGGGCGACCGTCGCGCCCGCCGCGCCCGCGGCCGTCGCGTCCTTGCGGCCGAGCCGCCGGCCGGCCACGGTGTGCCGCCCGGAGACCTCCTCCAGCAGTTCCGCGAGGACCTCCTCGTTCGTCCACCGGGGCCGCCAGCCGGCGTCGTGCAGCCGGCTGCCGCTGACCACCCACGGGTACATCGTGTAGGCCAGGTCGCCCGCCGGGGACGGGGTGAGCCCGATCCGGTGCAGCCGGGCGGCGGCGCCGAGCGCGACCGCCGACGGCAGCTCCATGCGCCGGATCCCGCTCAGCTCCTCCACCTCCTCCTGCTCCAGCCATCCGTCGCACCCCACGACCAGCTCGCCGTCGACCTTCTCCAGGACGGCGTACTCCAGGGCGCTGCACAGGTCCTCGACGTGGCAGAACTGCCAGGCCGGCCGCGAGCCCGCCACCACCAGCAGCCGGGGAGACTCGAAGTACCTGGTCAGCGCGGTGTCGGTGCCGCCGACCAGCACGGCCGGGCGCACCACGGTGACGTTGAGGCCGGGGTGCGCGCGGGGGGCGCGCCGGCCGAGCCGCTCGACCTCCAGGAGGTCGCCGACTCCGGTGGCCTCCGCGGTGGCCCGCAGTTCGGCGTCCTCCGACAGCGGCAGTTCGTTGTCGGGCAGCGCGCCGTAGACCATGGCCGAGGTGCACAGCACCACCCGGTGGACGCCTGCCGCGGCGGCCGCGGTGAGCACGGTCTGGGTGCCGCGGACGTTGTACGCCGTCCGGGCGGCGGCGTCGGTCTCCAGGTCGAGGTCGAGCGCCAGGTGCACGACCACGTCGGCGCCGCGGAGCTTCTCCGCGATGGCCGGGTCGCGCACGTCGAGGATGTGCCAGCGGGCCTCCTGGCACTCGCCGCGCCGCTCGTCGATGGCGATGACCTGCCTGATCTCCTCCGACGCGGCCAGCCGCGCGGTGAGCAGCGCGCCGACGCCGGTCGCGGCGCCGGTGACCGCGACGACGGGCCCGCGCGGCACCGGCGGGGTTGAGTGGTTTCGCGCTGCGCGAACCTGCGGATCTGGGGAACTCACCGGGCGTCTCCAGCGGTTGTCTTCACATACGAGCGCGAGTGACGCGTACGTACCAGGTGGCATCCATCCTGCCGCAGACGCTGTGTCGGCGAAGCACCGAGGCCCGAACCGCCCCGGGTGTCTACGCTGGGTGGTGTTGTCGGGCAGTCGTGCCGCCGGAAAGAACCGGTGGCCTTACCAGCCGAGGAATCCCGTGAGTGACACCCCATTCGGATTCGGCCTTCCGCCGGAGGAGCCGGAGAACGGCGACGAGGGCAAGAAGAAGGACCAGCAGAGCGGTGGTGGGCAGGGACCGGCCAACCCGTTCGGTTTCGGGTCGCTGCCCGGCGCCGGAGGCCTGGGTGGCCCCGGTGCGGACAATCCGTTCGCTGCCATGTTCGGTTCGCTGAACCCCACCGACCTGGGCGCCGCCTTCCAGCAGCTGGGCCAGATGCTCTCCTACGAGGGCGGCCCGGTGAACTGGGACATGGCCAAGCAGATCGCCCGCCAGACGGTCGCCCAGGGCACCCAGGACGGCACCAAGGACGCGAGCGTCGGCCCCGCCGAGCGCAACGCCGTCCAGGAGGCCGTCCGCCTGGCCGACCTGTGGCTCGACGACGCCACGTCGCTGCCGTCCGGCGCCGGCTCCGCGGTGGCCTGGAGCCGCGCGGAGTGGGTCGAGGCGACCCTGCCCGCGTGGCAGGAACTCGTCGACCCGGTCGCCGAGCGGGTCGGCGCCGCCATGGGCGACGTCCTGCCGGAGGAGATGCAGGCCATGGCCGGCCCGCTGATCGGCATGATGCGCTCGATGGGCGGCGCCATGTTCGGCACGCAGATCGGGCAGGCCGTGGGCGTGCTCGCGGGCGAGGTGGTCGGTTCGACCGACATCGGCCTGCCGCTCGGACCGGCCGGGCGGGCCGCGCTGCTGCCGGTGAACATCGAGGCCTTCGGCAAGGACCTCGGCGTGCCGAAGGACGAGGTGCGGCTGTATCTCGCGCTGCGCGAGGCCGCCCACCAGCGCCTGTTCGCGCATGTGCCGTGGCTGCGCTCTCACCTGTTCGGCGCCGTCGACGGCTACGCGCGCGGGATCAAGGTGGACACGGCCAAGCTGGAGGACGTGGTCGGCCAGTTCGACCCGCAGAACCCCGAGCAGCTGCAGGACGCCCTCCAGCAGGGCATGTTCCAGCCGGAGGACACACCCGAGCAGAAGGCGGCCCTCGCCCGCCTGGAGACGGCCCTGGCGCTGGTCGAGGGCTGGGTGGACGCGGTCGTGCACGCGGCGGCGAAGCCCCGGCTGTCGTCGGCGGACGCGCTGCGCGAGACGCTGCGCCGCCGCCGCGCGTCGGGCGGCCCGGCCGAGCAGACGTTCGCCACGCTGATCGGCCTGGAGTTGCGCCCGCGCCGGCTGCGGGACGCCTCCCGCCTGTGGGCGTCCCTGACGGACGCGCGCGGCGTCGACGGCCGCGACGCCCTGTGGGCGCACCCCGACATGCTGCCGACGGCGCACGACCTGGACGATCCGGACGGCTTCGTCCACCGCGAGCAGCTGGACTTCTCCGAGCTGGACAAGATGCTCGGCGAGGCGGCCGGCGGCGCGAGCGGAAAGCCGGCCGACAAGCCGGACCCGGCCAAGAAGCAGGAGGACGACGCGGAGGGCGACGGCGCCGAGTGAGCCTCCACGACGACGCGGTCCTCGTGCTCAAGGAGTACGAGGACCAGCCCGAGCTGCGCCAGACCTATCTGGACCATTTGGCGGCCCATCCGGACGGCATGTGGAAGTCCTGCGTGGACGGGCACATCACGGCGAGCGCGCTGGTGATCGACCCCGAGCGGGAGCGCGTGCTGCTCACCCTGCACCGCAAGCTCCGCATGTGGCTGCAGATGGGCGGCCACTGCGAGCCCGCGGACGCGACGCTCGCGTCGGCGGCCCTGCGCGAGGGGACAGAGGAGTCCGGCATCCCGGGGCTCGCCCTGCTGCCCGGCGGCCCGGTGCGGCTGGACCGGCACCTGACGCCCTGCGCCTGGCACCTGGACGTGCAGTACGCGGCGCTCGCCCCCGTCGGCGCGGTGGAGGCGATCAGCGACGAGTCCCTCGACCTGCGCTGGTTTGCCTACGGGCAGGTCGCCGACGTCGCCGACGACTCGGTCGTACGGCTGCTGGAGGCCGCCCGCGCGAGGCTCGGCTGCTGAGGCGGACGCCCCCTCGGACGGCTCCGCCAGGACCGGCGAGGACGGATGCATGCAGGAAGAAGTAAGGGGCGGTCGCCATGTCGGCCGCCCCTTACCCGTTGCCCGCGCGCGACGTCAGCTGCGGCTGCCGCCCAGCGAGTTGCCGCTCAGCCCGCCCGAGCCCATGCCGAACTGCCCGAGCACGCCCGACGTGCGCAGATGCTGCGGCGGAAGCAGCTCGCTCGGCTGCACCAGGACATGGCCGGTGCCTCCGAAGTGCATCTCCCAGCCCTCGCCGGTGGAGCCCCGGCGCCGCCACACGGCAGAAGTGGACGTGGGGGCCTGGAGCTGGGTGCGCAGGGACGTCGACCAGGCGATGACCGCGTCCGCGTCGCAGCAGATGTTCTTCTCCGGCGTCACCTCCAGGACCAGCGGCTCGCCCGAGGTCATCAGAACGACCTGCCCGGACCCGGACAGCTCCAGGTTGTACTGCCCCGCCGAGGCCACCTCGACGGCGCTGTCGACGGCGACGATGCCGACGCCCAGCGACCCGTCGAAGGCCAGCACCGCCGAGGAGTCGACGGTGATGCCGCGGCCGACGTCCATGATGTGCAGGTACTGCGCGAAGTTGGCGAGGTACACGATCCCGTTGCCCTTGCAGCGCATCAGCTCCAAGTGCTCACCGGTCAGCCGTTCGACGTTGCGCCAGCTGCGGCTGCGGTACTGGCTGTCGAACTCGATCTGACCCTCGAAGGCGACCATCGCGCCCTGCCGGGCCAGGACCGGGCTGCCGCCCCGGGTCACGTCGGTCTTGAGCAGCTGCGGGTTCTGCAGTGTGTAGCGCTCGGTGGACTCCACCGGGATGTGCGCGAAGAGTGTGCTGTGCATGTGTGCTGGTCCTCTCAGCCCCGGTCAGCCACGGATCTTGAAGCGGTCGCCGGTGTCCTCGCTGGGCTGGACGACCACGAAGCCCTGTCCCTTGAAGCCGATCTGGAAGGCCTCGCCGCTGCCGCGCCCGATCAGGGCGCTCGCCTTGATGGTCCGCCGGGCCTTCATGTCGAGTCCGTCGGTCCAGGCGATCAGCGCGTCCGGGTCGACGTAGGTCTCCCGCTCGGCGCAGTCCAGCGAGATCGGCACGCCGCGGCAGACCAGGGCGACCCAGCCGGTGCCGCGGACGACGAGGTTGGTCAGGCCGGAGCCGGAGAGCTTGGCCAGGCCCTTGACGGGTTCGATGCTCAGCTGGAGCGAGGCGTCGCAGGCCAGCAGAGTGGGCCCGTTGACGGAGATGGCCTCGTTGTCGAGGTGGACGACGAGGATGTCGCCGCCGTAGTCGGCGAGGTACAGCTCGCCGTCGCCGCGGCACAGCATCAGCTTGCCGCCCTCGCCGGTGACCATCTCCTCCGCCGTGCGGCGCAGGCTGCCGGGCGGCGCCTCGAACTGCACGTACCCGTCGTAGGCGATCATCGAGCCGGCCTTGGCGTACAGGTCCTGGCCGCTGACCATGGTGACCTTGAGGGTCTTGGAGCTGTGCACGCTCATCCGGACGCCGGTGGCCGCGGAGCGCTGCGCGTGGAGTGTCTGGAGGTCCATGTGCTGCCTCACACCTCGAAGGGCTGGACGACGACGAAGTTGCCGGGCGCGCCGCGGAACTGGAGGTTGACGGCCTCCGAGCTGTGCCGGGCGTATCCGGAGCGGCGCAGCCGCAGCGAGGTCGTGGTGACGGCCTGCGCGCCCGCCGACCAGGCGATCACGGCATTGCCGTCCACGTAGGTCGCCGGTCCCACGGGCAGCACGACGGGCACGCCGCGCGTCTTGACGACGACCGCGCCGGTGCCCGAGAAGAGCATGCTGAACAGGCCGCCGCCGGGCAGGCCCGCGCCCTCGATGCGCCGGATCTCGGTGTCCAGGGCCTCGTCGAAGGCGAGCACCCCGCGCGCGCTGGTGTAGAGCTGGTCCCCCTGGAGGCGGATGACGAACAGCCGGCTGCCCTCGTCCGCGAGGAAGACCTCGCCGTCACCCGAACAGCGCATCAGGGACATGCCCTGGCCGGTGAGCTGGCCGGTGAGCTTGCCGAGCAGCCCGGAGCCCTTGTGGGCGAAGTCGATGTCGCCCTGGTAGGCGACCATGCTGCCCTGCTTGGCGAGGATGTTGGCGCCCTTGGTGAGGGTGGCCCGCACCAGCTGCGGGTTCTGCTCGGTCCAGCGGTCGCCCACGGGGGCCTCGGCGTACTTCGTGAGGACGACGCGCAGGCCCGCCTCCGGGGGTACGGGTGCGAGGCCCGTCCCGCCGCCGAAGGGCTGGCCCTGACCGGGGAAGGCCGGTGCGCCGGGCGGGGCGAACTGGCCGCCGGGGGGCGGCACGGAGCCCGGCGGCGGTACCGATCCGGGCGGAGGCACGGAGCCAGGGGGAGGCACGGAGCCGGGGGGTGTAAAGGGGCCACCCGAGGGCGGCGTCGCTCCGGGCGGCGTGAAGGGGGCGCCTTGGGGGGCGGGTGCCGCAGGAGGCGGGGTGGTTCCGGCGGGCGGGGTGGCCAGGGGCGCGGCGACCGTCGGGGCCGCGTACACGGAGGGCGACGGGGCGGCCGGGGGCGGTGCGAAGCCCGGCGCCGGCTGGGGCGCGGGGGCAGCAGGCGCGGGGGCGGCCGGGGGCGCGAAGGCGGGCGGCGCGAAACCGGGTGCGGCGCCGGCCTGCGGCTGCTGGGGCTGCGGCTCGGCGGGCTGCTCCTCGGCGACCTCGCCGCCGAAGTTCTTCAGCAGCGCCTCCAGCCCGCCGTCGAAGCCCTGCCCGACGGCGGCGAAACGCCACACGTCCTTGAGGTAGAAGTCGCCGAGCATCACCGCGCGCTCGGTGGAGAACTCCGAGCCGTCGAACGCGTACCGCGCGACTTCCTCGCCACCCGCCACGATGCGGATGCACCCGGGGTTGATCTGCGACATCCGACCGTCGCCGTCGATCGTCGCGGTGAACGACAGCTTCTGGATCTGCGGCGGGATCCGGTCGAGGGTGACCCGGAAGGACTCGGTGTCGCCCGCCTGCGGGCCGAGGAGCTGAATGGCTTCCTCGGGTGACTTCGGCTGGTTGAAGAAGACGAAGTACCGGTCGTCGGAGAGCCGTTCGTCGGCGTCCAGTCCGAAGCAACTGATGTCGAAGGTCAGTCCGGGGGCGGAGATCTGCACGCCTATGTACAGATCCGTGCCCGCGGTGAGGTCACTGATCCTGGCCTTGTGGCCGCGTTGGAAGTCCCTGGCCATGCGTTACGACCGTCCCCCATCCCGAGTGCGAGTGCGTCGCGTCAGGCTAACCGCAAACCTGGAGAACGGATGAAGTCGGTACAGACCCGGTACACAAGCCCCGTCACTCGGCGCGCGCGCCGGGCAGGTGGGGCAGCCGGTCGGCGGCGACGACCCCCTCCAGGTAGCCGCGGGCCCGCTCGGTGCGCGGATAGGCCTCCAGCAGCCGCCAGAAGCGGGGGCCGTGGCCCGGCACCAGCAGATGTGCCAGCTCGTGCAGGAGAACGTAGTCGACGACGTACTCGGGCATGCCCTGAAGCCGGTGCGAGAGCCGGATGCTGCCCTCGGCCGGGGTGCACGAGCCCCAGCGCGTGTTCTGGTTGGTGACCCAGCGAACCGAGGCCGGCCGGGCACGCCCGCCGAAGTACTGTGCCGACAGCCGCTCGGCTCGCTCCGCGAGTTCGGCGTCGCCGAGCACCCGCTTGCTCTCCTGGGCGGCCAGCTTGTCGAGCATGACGGTCACCCAGCGCTGTTCCTCGGCCTCGGACATCCGGGCCGGGATGAGCACGACGGTGCGATCGCCCTCGCGGTACGCGGAGACCGTCCGGCGGCGCCGGGCGCTCCTGCGCACCTCGATCGCGCTCGCCCCCGGGCCGCCCGGCGGCTGGCTCGTCGTGCTGCGCTGTGTCTTTCCGGCGCTGTGCAGTGGGTCGGCGGGCACGCCACGACGTTACCCGGTGCGCGGGCGGGAAGTCCCGGCTCCGAGTCGGTTCCGCCATGATCCCCCACCGACCGTTTGATTCGTACGACTGATCCTCACCGCCTGTGGACAACTTCCGACGCCCCGCAACCGGCCCGGGCATGCTGGAGTTCGCCGGCGCAACGCGAACGGGCAGGACCGACCCGGACATTTCGCAGCTCTCCGGCATCACCGCACGTTCACGATCCTCTCCGACCACGGCAATACGGGGGCCTGGCATGCATCCGATGGTGAAACCCGCGCTCCGGCGCGGCTGGCGCGACCTGAACACGGTGCAGTTCGGAATGACACCGGCGCACGCGATGACACTCGGCCCGATGGACACCGCCACGGGCAGCTTCCTCGACCTGCTCAACGGCACCCGCGGACTGCCCCTGCTGCGGGAGGAGGCCCGCAGCATGGACCTGCCCGACGGCCATGTCGACACCCTGGTGCGGCGACTGGCCAGGGCCGGACTCGTCGACGACGCCAGGGGCGGCGGACCGGAGGCGGACGCCCTGCGCGAGAAGCAGGCCGTCCTCGACCGGCTCGGCCCCGACCTCGCCACCCTCTCGGTCACCACCTCGGAGCCGGGCGACGCGATGGGACGCCTGGCCGCCCGCCGCTCCCTGCGGGTGCAGGTGCGCGGCGCCGGCCGGGTCGGCGCGACGGTGGCCGCCCTCCTGTCGGGCGCGGGCGTCGGCGAGGTGGACGTGCGCGACAGCGGCACCGTGGAGCCGTGGGACGTCTGCCCCGGCGGCCTGCCCGCCGAGTCCGTCGGTGAACGCCGGGACGCGGCGGCCCGGCGGGCGGTGCGCGCCGCCGCCCCCGACCGCCCGCCCCGCGGGCCCGACCGGACCGCGTCCCCGCCGACGGATCCCGGCTTCTCCCTGGTGATCCTCGCCCCGCGCGACGACGTCGCCGTGCACGCGCCCGCCCCGGAGACCGCGGAGTCCCTCGTCGCCTCGGGTACGCCGCATCTGTACGCCGGGGTCGTGGAGGCCACCGGCATCGTCGGCCCGCTGGTCCTGCCGGGCGAGACGGGCTGCGCCCGCTGTCTGCACGAGGACCGGACCGACCGGGACCCGGTCTGGCCACGTCTGGTCGCCCAGTGGCGCTCGGGCAGGCAGCGGTCCGTCCGCCCCTGCGACGTGACACTGGCCACCGTGGTCGCCGGCCTCACGGCCGCGCACGCGCTCACCTTCCTCGACGGCCGGTCGCCCTCCACCGCGGGCGCCCGCTGGGAGGTGTCGCTGCCCGCTCTGCAGTGGCATCCGCGGCCGGTCTGGCCGCATCCCGCATGTCCGTGCGGGGCGGCGGAGAGAGGAAAGGGGGAACAGGCCGTCGAGGAAGCGGACGCACACGCGACAATGGCGGTGGAACGGTCGCCGAACGAGTTATGCCGTACGGCAGGCGCGGCGCGGCCGGCTGGGACTTGGAGGGCGCATGTCTGATCTTCCCCGCAAGGCGGTCACCCGGACCGCCAAGCTCGCCGCGCTCCCGCTCGGGATCGCCGGGCGGGCCACCTGGGGCCTCGGCAAGCGGATCGTCGGCGAGTCGGCGGACATCGTCGGCCGCGAGTTGCAGCAGCGCACGGCGGAGCAGCTGTTCAAGGTGCTCGGCGAGCTCAAGGGCGGTGCGATGAAGTTCGGGCAGGCCCTGTCCGTCTTCGAGTCGGCGCTGCCCGAGGAGGTCGCCGGTCCCTACCGCGCGGCCCTGACCAAGCTCCAGGACGCGGCGCCGCCGATGCCGACGCGCACGGTGCACCAGGTCCTCGCCGAGCGGCTCGGCGAGGACTGGCGTGAGCTGTTCCTGGAGTTCGAGGAGAAGCCGGCCGCGGCGGCCTCGATCGGTCAGGTGCACCGGGCGGTGTGGCACGACGGCCGGGAGGTCGCGGTCAAGGTGCAGTACCCGGGAGCGGGCGAGGCCCTGCTTTCCGACCTGGGCCAACTCAGCCGCTTCGCCCGCCTGCTGGGCCCCCTGATCCCGGGGATGGACATCAAGCCCCTGATCTCGGAGCTGCGGGACCGCGTCTCCGAGGAACTGGACTACGGCCTGGAGGCCCAGGCCCAGCAGACCCACGCCGAGGAGTTCGCAGGCGATCCCGACGTCGTGGTGCCCGCCGTGGTCCACCAGTGCGACGAGGTGCTGGTGACCGAGTGGATCGACGGCATCCCGATGTCGGAGATCATCACGGACGGCACCCAGGAGCAGCGCGACCGGGCCGGTCAGCTCCTCGCCCGCTTCCTGTTCTCCGGCCCGGCCCGCACCGGCCTGCTGCACGCCGACCCGCATCCCGGCAACTTCCGTCTGCTGCCCGGCACCGCGGACGGCGAGGAGGAGTGGCGCCTCGGCGTCCTGGACTTCGGCACGGTCGACCGGTTGCCGGGCGGCCTGCCGACGCCGATCGGCGACTCCCTGCGGATGACCCTGGACGGCGACGCGGAGGCGGTCTACGACCTGCTGAGGGCTGAGGGCTTCGTCAAGGAGACCATAGAGCTGGACCCGGACGCCGTGCTCGACTATCTGCTGCCGATCATCGAAC
The DNA here is from genome assembly GCF_040611575.1 of Streptomyces sp. NPDC006610. NCBI lineage: Bacteria > Bacillati > Actinomycetota > Actinomycetes > Kitasatosporales > Streptomycetaceae > Streptomyces > Streptomyces sp. NPDC006610. The sequence goes on along the minus strand of NZ_JBEXOP010000001.1, from coordinate 138,146 downwards.
CGGCCCAGGCCGACGAGTTCACCTTCACCCGGGGCTGGATGCGCAGCCAGGCGGCCCGGGTGGCCGACCCTCGCTCCCCCGCCCACCAGCTCGGCAAGCAGCTCAACCTGCCGCCGGCGTATCTCCTGATCCATCGCGTGACCCTCAGCACCATCGGCGTCCTGTGCCAGCTGGGCGCGACGGTCCGCCTCCGCGACGAACTCGAGGCATGGCTGCCCGGCTTCGTGGCGGAGGACGAGGACGAGGACTACGCGGCCGGCCCCGGCGGTCTCGCCGAGGACGAGACGGCGGCGGAGGGGTGACACGCCGAACGCGGCGCGGGGGCCGGCCCGTTCGGACGGGCCGGCCCCCGCGGGGAGCCTTCGGTGTGAGGGCGTGAGCGTTACTGCATGACCGCGATGGCGAGCGCGCGCCGGGCGCGCCGTGAGGCGCGCTCGGCCCGGCGCTGCATCCGGCGGGCGGCCACCAGACTCACGGCCCGGCGCTCCTGCCGGGCGTCGTGCAGCCGGTCGTGCATATGCGCACGAGCCAGGGCTTCTTGGATGAGTTGCATCTCGCGGTTCCTGTTCTGACGCGAGTCGTTCGCGCCGGTGGTGATGACGTCTGAGGTCGCGGAGCCGGTGGGCTCATGGGTGGACGGCTTCATCGGGGCCTGCTTCTGGGGGTCGTGCGTGAGGGGGCTGTCGATCGTGCCTGCGGTGTTCATGCTGTGACCGGGTTCTTGCGCGGGCGGCCACGCGGCCGCTTCCGGGCGACGACGACACCCTGGACGAACAGCTCTCCGCCCCAGACGCCCCAGGGCTCACGCCGCTCCTTGGCGCCGGCGAGGCAGGCCTCCATCAGCGGGCAGGTGCGGCACAGGGACTTGGCGTACTCCACGTCCGCGGGCGACTCGGCGAAGAAGACCTCCGGGTCGTAGGAGCGGCAGGGGACGGGTACGCCGAGGTTCTCGATGGCGTCGTCGAGCGCGGTGAGCGCGGTGAGGGGGGTCAAGGCGGAGTCCTCCGTGAGGCCGGGCGGGGGGATCGTCTCGGAAGGCGGTACGGACGGGGCGTGCGCTTCGAGTTGCACGGGGTCGTCTTCCTCGTCTGGTCGTTCCGGTCGGGGTCGACCGGGTGGCGGCTGGTACCGGGTTCTTTTCTTGTCCCGAGGCCCCTTCGCTCTGCCGTCCCGTTCGGGACAAACAGAAGGGCCGCGGATCCCGGATGGGGTTCCGCGGCCCTGAAGGCGCCGGCCTGATCGCGTCAGGCTGGATCACTCCAGGGTTCTGGCCCACGGAAGGCCCACATCAGGTGGTGCTGCGTCGTCTGCTTCCGGAATCCGGCACCGGCCGCCGCAAAGGCATAGGCCTGGGCCTGTGCCACTACTGCCGCTTCCAGTGCCTTGGTCGGTCGCTCGTCGCGCTCGCGGACGGGAAGGCCCGCGAGAGCAACGGAGGACGCCGGACGGACGGCACGAATGCCGGACAGACCGGTGCCCGGGTTGGAGACGCCGAGCATGCACAGGGAGACGGTCGAGCGATCGGTCATTTTGGCCGCGCTGCTGAAGCTGGTGTTGATGCTGATCACTGGACTCGCCTCCTCTCGGCGTCTAGGGGGACCGGGGTGAAGCCGGTCCGACGGATATGCAAGTACAACACGGAGTCAGGGCCTCAGAGAAGGCCGCCGTCCCCGTGGCTAAGAACCTATGGGGATTGCCGGGGCATGCGCAAACTATTTTTTCGACGAGTTGGCATCAGTCGCCGCCTTCTTCCGCCCCGACCTCTTGGCCTGCGCAGATGGCCAGGACGTCGGCTCCGTAGCGGTTGAGCTTGCGCGCTCCGACGCCCGGGATACGGGCCAGTTCCCCCGCGTCGTCGGGGACGCTCTCGGCGATCGCCATGAGCGTCTTGTCGGTGAAGACGCAGAAGGCGGGCTGGCCGCTGCGCCGCGCCTGGACCGCGCGCCACTCGCGCAGCCGCTCGTAGACACCCTCGTCCATGTCGGAGGGGCAGTCCTCGCAGCGCATCAGCTTCATCTCGCCGGCGTCGGTGAGGGTGCGCCCGCAGACCCGGCAGCGCGCCGGGGTGCGCTGGGTCCGCCGCCGCGCACCCGCGCCCGTGCCGCCGCCGGCCCCGAGGACTCCTCCGTGGCCGCGCTCGATGCCTCCCGCGGCACCGGCCGTGCCGGTGCGGCCCGTGGCCGTCCCGGAGCCGGGACGCAGTCCGTCGAGGAAGCGGCTGGGGCGTCTGCTGGGGCGCCCGCCGGGCGAGCGGGACAGCGCCCAGGAGACATGGAGGTGCGAGCGGGCGCGGGTGACGCCGACGTAGAGGAGTCTGCGCTCCTCCTCGATCTGTTCGTCGGTCCTGGCGTAGGTGATCGGCATCATGCCCTCGGCGACCCCGACCAGGAAGACGGCGTCCCACTCCAGGCCCTTGGCGGAGTGCAGGGAGGCGAGGGTGACGCCCTGCACGGTCGGCGGGTGCTGGGCACTGGCCCGCTCGTCCAGTTCCGCGACGAGGTCGGCGAGGGTGGCGCCGGGCTGGGCCGCGGCGAAGTCCTCGGCGAGGCGGACGAGCGCGGCCAGGGACTCCCAGCGTTCGCGCACCGCACCGGAGCCGGCCGGGGGCGAGGTCGTCCATCCCTCTCCGGAGAGCACCGCGCGGACCTGGGAGGGCAGGTCGACTGCCTGCTCGAGGAGGGCGTCGTTGCCGCCGAAGCGGGCCGCCGCGCGCAGCGCGATGCCGGCCTTGCGCACCTCGGGGCGGTCGAAGAACCGCTCGGCGCCTCGCAACTGGTAGGGGATGCCGGCGTCGGCGAGGGCCTGTTCGTAGGTCTCGGACTGGGCGTTGGTGCGGAACAGGACGGCGATCCCCCCGGCCGGGAAGCCCGCGTCGAGGAGTTCGCGGATGCGGTGGGCGGCGCCTTCGGCCTCGGCGGGCTCGTCGGCGTACTCGGTGTAGACCGGCTCGGGGCCGGCGGGGCGCTGGGAGACCAGTTCCAGCCGGTGATCGGCGGCGCGGCCGCGGGCCTGGCCGAGGAGTCCGTTGGCGAGATGGACGATCTGCGGGGTGGAGCGGTAGTCGCGGACCAGCTTGACGACGGTGGCGCCGGGGTGGCGGACGCGGAAGTCGAGCAGGTGGTCGGGGGTCGCTCCGGTGAACGAGTAGATCGTCTGGCTGGCGTCGCCGACCACGCACAGGTTGTCCCGGTCGCCGAGCCAGAGCTCCAGCAGCCGCTGCTGCAGGGGGCTGACGTCCTGGTACTCGTCGACGACGAAGTGCTGGTACTGGGCGCGGACCTGCTCGGCGATGTCGTTGCGGTCCTGGAGGACGGCGACGGTCAGCAGCAGCACGTCCTCGAAGTCGATGACGCCGCGGTCCCGCTTGACGTCCTCGTAGGCGGAGTAGATCGCCACGATCTCCGCCGCGTCACGGGGCGTCTCACGGCGGGCCTTCGCCGCGGCGAGCGGGTAGTCGGCCGGAATGGTCTGGGTGACCTTGGACCACTCGATCTCCCCGGTGACGTCCCGCAGCTCTCCCCGGTCGAGACGGATGCGGCACGCGGCGGCCGCGTCGGCGACGAGCTGGATCTTGCGGTCGACCAGCCGGGGCATGGAGCCGCCGACGGCCTTCGGCCAGAAGTACTGGAGCTGGCGCAGTGCGGCGGAGTGGAAGGTGCGGGCCTGCACGCCGGTGGCGCCGAGCTGGCGCAGCCGGCCGCGCATCTCACCGGCGGCACGGTTGGTGAAGGTGACGGCGAGCACGCTGGAAGGCTGCAGGATTCCGGCGCGCACGCCATAGGCGATGCGGTGGGTGATCGCGCGGGTCTTGCCGGTGCCCGCGCCGGCCAGTACGCACACCGGGCCGTGCAGCGCGGTGGCGACCTCGCGCTGTTCGGGGTCGAGCCCTTCGAGCACCGCGTCGGCCGAGTCCGGTACGGGCGGGATGAGGGTGGTGTGCGTTGCTGCTGTCACACGGCCATGCTGCCAGGTCGCCCGGGACGGCTGAGCCCGTTGTCCACAGGGAGCCCCTCGCGGTCGTACTAATGCGACAGGAGTCACGCGGTCACCCTCGGGAATGGTGGTGCACTCCCGTATGTTGCAGGAGTCGACGACCCCGACCCGGGCACCGCGAAGGAGCGAGAAGACATGCTGGGGACTGTGACGATGTACAGCACCACCTGGTGCGGCTACTGCCGGCGGCTGAAGAGCCAGCTGGACCGCGAGGGCATCGCGTACACCGAGATCAACATCGAGCAGGACCCGGAGTCCGCCGCCTTCGTCGAGAAGGCCAACGGCGGGAACCAGACCGTTCCCACGGTGCAGGTGGTCCCCTCCGCGGGCGGAGACGCGGTCGTGATGACCAACCCGAGCCTCGCCCAGGTGAAGCAGGCCCTCGGCGTCTGATCCACCCCGCGCACGACGCGACGGCCCCGGCCGGCGACACCGCCGACCGGGGCCGTTGTCAGTGCCGGTGCCCAGGGTGTCCGCATGGACATGGACGATCCCCGGGAAGTGGGCGCCGCCTTCGGCGCCATGATGCTCGGCGGCACCGTGAGCGAGGGCCCGCCGCCTCCCGACTCACCGCTCGGCCGGGTGATGGCCTTCGCCGCGGAGTACGGCGAGGACGCGGTCCGGCCGGAGCACATCGCCGCCGCCGGGGAGGGCCGGCCGCTGCTGCCCTGACCGGCGGCGCCGGGCCGTCCCCGTCAGACGCCGCGCGTCGGCAGCGGCCTGCCGTACCAGAGCTCGATCAGCCGGGCCGCGATGGAGATGCCGTACGGGGGCAGCACCTCGCCGGACTCGAAGGCCGCGCCGAGTTCGTCGCGGGAGAACCAGCGGGCCTCGTGGATCTCGTCGCCGTCGACGTCGATGTCGGTGGAGGTGGCGCGGGCCATGAAGCCGAGCATCAGGCTTGACGGGAACGGCCAGGGCTGGCTGGCCACGTACTCGACGGAGCCGATCGTGACGCCGGCCTCCTCGTAGACCTCGCGGCGCACCGACTGCTCGACGGACTCGCCCGGTTCGACGAAGCCGGCGAGCGTGGAGAAGCGGCCCTCGGGCCAGTGGACCTGGCGGCCGAGCAGGATGCGGTCCTTCTCGTCGATCACGGCCATGATCACGGCGGGGTCGGTGCGCGGGTAGTGCTCGGCGCCGCACGCGGGGCAGCGGCGGATGTGCCCGGCCGCGGCGATGACGGTGCGTTCACCGCAGCGGGAGCAGAAGCGGTGGGTGCGCTGCCAGTTCTCCAGCCCCACCGCGTGCACCATCAGGCCCGCGTCGCGGGGGGAGAGCAGCAGTCCGGCCTCGCGCAGTCCGGCGGGGCGCGCGGACTGGTCGATACGGCCGGGCAGCGCGTCCTTCTGGAGGGCGAAGTAACTGACGCCGTCCTCGTCGATGCCGAGGAAGTAGCGGTGCGCCTCGGTGAGGGGGGCTTCGAAGGACGGGGTCATGACGAGTTCGGTGCGCCCGTCGGGCGTCTCGTCGATGAGGACCTGGCCGCCGGAAACCACGAAGCAGCGGGTCGTGGGGTGGCTCCACGCCGCCGCGAGCCAGGCCTCGTCGAGCCGGTGGTGCGCGGCACGGTCGATGCCGCTCGGGGCGGTGAGCGAGATGGGGCGGTCGGCGGTGTGGTCGGTCCAGGTGGTCACGGGTGCTTCCAACTCCCCCGGTGGAACGGTTGATTCGACGGCGGTTCGGAGGGACGAGGGCGTGAGGCGGCCGGAGCGGCCGGGGCCGGGCGGTTCGACGGGGTTCTTCCAGTGTGCCCCGGCCGGTAGGCCGCCCCGGACGGCGTGCGGCGGTCAGCTCCCACGACGCCAGTGCTCGGCGAGGTCGCCCCACAGGTACGCGGCGGCTTCCGCGCCCTTGAGGAGGAGGTCGACCTCCGCCTTCTCGTTGGGGGCGTGCCAGCCGTCGGAGGGAACGGAGACGCCGAGGAACAGGACGGGTGCGCCGAGGACCTCCTGGAGGTCGGCGGCGGGTCCGGAGCCGCCCTCGCGGGTGTAGCGGACGGGTTTTCCGAAGGCGCGGCCCATCGCGCGGGCCACCGACTGCAGGGCCGGGTGGTCCAGCGGGGTCAGGCAGGGCCGCGTGGCTGGGGAGAACTCGGTCTCGTACCGGATTCCGGCGGGCGCCCGGTCCGCGATCCAGGCCTCGACGGCCTTGCGGACGTGGTCGGGGTCCTGGCCGGCGACCAGCCGGAAGGACAGCTTCACCATCGCCGAGGAAGGAATGATCGTCTTGCTGCCGGGGCCCTGGTAGCCACCGCCGATGCCGTTGACCTCCGCCGTCGGGCGGGCCCACACCCGCTCCAGGGTGGTGTAGCCGGCCTCTCCGTGGGTGGCGCGGGACTGCGCGGTGCGCAGCCACCGCTCCTCGTCGAAGGGCAGTTCGGCGAAGAGTTCGCGCTCGCGGTCGGTGAGGTCGACGACGCCGTCGTAGAAGCCGGGGATCGCCACGCGCGCGTGCTCGTCGTGCAGGGCGGCGACGAGGCGCGCCGCGGCGGTCGCCGGGTTGGGGACGGCGCCGCCGAAGGAGCCGGAGTGGATGTCCTGGTCGGGGCCGTACAGGCGGATCTCGCAGTCGACCAGGCCGCGCATGCCGGTGCACACGGTGGGGGTGTCCTCGGACCACATGCCGGTGTCGGAGACGATCACGGCGTCGGCGGCGAGCCGGTCGGCCCGCTCCTCGACCAGCGCGCGGAAGTGCGGGGAGCTGGACTCCTCCTCGCCCTCGATCAGCAGCTTGAGGTGGACGGCGGGGGCGGTGCGGCCGGTCGCGGCGAGGTGGGCGCGGACGCCGAGGGTGTGGAAGAGGACCTGGCCCTTGTCGTCGGCGGCCCCGCGCGCGTAGAGGCGGTTCTCCCGGATCACCGGCTCGAAGGGGTCGCTGTCCCAGCCGTCCTCGCGGGCGGCGGGCTGGACGTCGTGGTGGCCGTAGACCAGGACGGTGGGCGCCTCGGGGTCGGCGGAGGGCCACTCGGCGTAGACGGCGGGGGCGCCCGGGGTCGACCAGACCTCGGCGACGGGGAACCCGGTCTCCCTGAGCTTTCCGGCGAGCCAGTCGGCGCTGCGCCGCACGTCGGGTGCGTGGTGGGGCTGGGCGGACACCGAGGGGATGCGCAGCCATGCGGCGAGGTCGTCGAGGAAGGCGGCGCGGTGCTGGTCGATGTACGCGCGGACGGCGCTGTCCGGGGTCTGGCTCATGGTCACGAGCCTATCGGCCCGCGGTGACCGCCCGGTCGTGCGATTCGTCACCGGGCGGCTCCTCGCCCAGCAGCAGCCGCTCCAATTCGGCTCGTCCGGGCAGCCCTTCGGGCCGGACGACCTCGCCGGTGCGCACGTACACGAACGCGGCCGTGACCGATTCCACGGGCACGCCCCGCTGCTCGGCCCAGGCGAGCCGGTACACGGCGAGCTGGAGGGGGTCGGCGTCGCGGGTGCGGCCGGTCTTCCAGTCGACGATCTCGTACGTGGTCCGCTCGCCGTCGACGTCCCGGTAGACGGCGTCGATACGGCCCCGTACGACGCGGCCCGCTACGGCGAGCTGGAACGGCGCCTCGACGCGGTAGGGCGTGCGGCGGGCGTACTCGGTGCGTTCGAAGGCGTCCTTGAGCGCTTCGAGATCCTGTTCGTCGGCGATCTCTGCGTCGCCGCCGGGCAGCTCGTCCGGTTCCAGCATGGGCAGGGTCAGCTCTTCGAAACGGGACTCCACCCAGGCGTGGAAGCGGGTGCCGCGGCGGGCGGCGGGCTGCGGCGGCCGGGGCATGGGGCGGGCCAGCTCCTGGGCGAAACCGTCCGGGTCGGCGGCGAGGGCGATCAGCTGGGAGGCGGTCAGCGACGCGGGCAGCGGGACCTCGGTGACGGACTGCCGGGCCCGCAGCAGCTCCCCGGTCAGGGCGTCGAGGTCGCGGTCCCAGGAGGCGACGGTGCGGGTCTCCTCCGGGCTGAGGCGTCCGGGGCGGTCCATGGCGTCGTGCGGGGCCGTGGCCTGGTGCGGGACGGCCGGGCCGGCTCGGTCCCAGGCATCCGGGCCGACCGGGTCGGGTGTGCCCTCCGGCTCGTCGTACGGGTCGTGGCCGTCGTCGTCCTCGGGACCGTGTCCGCCGCCGTCCTCCGGGAAGTCCTCGTCGTCGGGCGGCGGTGGCCAGTCGGGATCCTCGTACGCGCCGGGGTCGGGTACGGCGGCGCCGTGGCCGTCCTCGTGGGAGCCGAGGGCGTCGAGATGGGCGAGGACGGTCTCGGCGGCGGCGCGGCGGCGGGCCAGGGCGGCGTCGTCCAGGGGCAGCGGCCAGCGCTGCTCGGCGGTCGCCGCGTGCAGGGCGGGGTTGTCCGCGTCCTCGGCGGGCTCGTCGGCCCAGGCCTCGATCTCGCCGTGGCCGGCGACGCAGTGGTCGTACAGCGCCCGGAGGAAGTCGGAGGGCCCGCGCGGCTTCTTCTGGGTGGGGCCCCACCAGTGGCCGGAGCCGAGGAGCAGGGAGCGCGGGCGGGTGAAGGTGACGTAGCCGAGGCGGAGTTCCTCGGTGTGCTGGTGGTCCTTCATGGCCTCGTGGAACGCCTTCATGCCGCGCGAGTCCCACTCCTGGACGTCGGGGAGGGTGTCGGCGTCACCGCGCAGTTCGTGAGGCAGCACCTTGGCCTGCGCGGTCCACTTCTCGCGGCCCTGCCCGCTGGGGAAGGCGCCGGCGACCAGGCCGGGGACGGCGACGACGTCCCACTCCAGGCCCTTGGAGCGGTGGGCGGTGAGCACCTTGACGGTGTTCTCGCCGCCGGGCAGGGCGTTGTCGAGGCCCTTCTCGTACTGGGCGGCGGTGCGCAGGAAACCCAGGAAGGCGAGGAGGGAGGCCTCGTTCTCATTGGCGGCGAAGGAGGCGGCGATGTCGAGGAAGTTGGACAGGGTCTCGCGGCGCCGGGCGGCGAGGGCGTGCGGGGACGCCGACAGCTCCACCTCCAGGCCGGTGACGGCGAGGACGCGGTGCAGGACGTCCATGAGCGGGTCGGACAGGGAGCGGCGCAGGTCGCGCAGCTCGGCGGCGAGGCGGGCGAAGCGCACGCGCGCGTCCGGTGAGAAGGGCAGGCCGTCGTCGTCCCCGCCGCCCCCCAGCGGGGTCTCCAGGAAGGTGTCGAGGGCGTCGGCGAGGGAGATCACCTCGGCCGGGTCGACGCCCTCGACGGCCTGGGCGAGCCTGCGGTCGGGGTCGTCGTCGGCGCCGGTGCGCGCGTGGGACACCAGAAGCCGCGCGCGCCGGCCGAGGAGGGCGAGGTCGCGCGGGCCGATCCGCCAGCGGGGGCCGGTGAGCAGGCGGACCAGGGAGGCGTTGGCGCCGGGGTCCTGGAGGACCTCGCAGACGGCGACGAGGTCGGCGACCTCGGGCAGGTGCAGCAGCCCGGACAGGCCGACGACCTCGACGGGGACGTCGCGGGCGACGAGCGCGCCCTGGATCTCGGCGAAGTCGGTGGCCGTGCGGCACAGCACGGCGATCTCGCCGGGCGCCTTCCCGGTGCGCACCAGGTGGGCGATGGAGTCGGCGAGCCAGTCCATCTCCTCGGCGTGGGTGGGCAGCAGCGCGCAGCGGACCAGGCCGTCGCGTTCGGCGCCGGGGGCCGGGCGGAGGGCCTCCACGCCCGCGTGCATGGCGCGCAGGGGCTCGGCGAGGCGGTTGGCGAGGTCGAGGAGGCGGCCGCCGCTGCGGCGGTTCTCGCTGAGCGCCTGGCGGGTGGCGGGGCGGCCGTCTGCGTGGGCGAAGTGCTCGGGGAAGTCGTCGAGGTTGGCGACGGAGGCGCCGCGCCAGCCGTAGATGGCCTGGCAGGGGTCGCCGACCGCGGTCACGGGGTGGCCGGTGCCGCCGCCGAAGAGGCCGGCGAGCAGGACGCGCTGGGCGACGGAGGTGTCCTGGTACTCGTCCAGGAGGACGACGCGGAACTCCTCGCGCAGCAGGCGGCCGACCTCGGGCAGCCGGGCGAGCCGGGCGGCGAGGGCGATCTGGTCGCCGAAGTCGAGCAGGTCCCGCTCGCGCTTGGCGGCCCGGTAGCGCAGGACCAGCTCGGTCAGTTCCCGGCGGGCGGCGGCCGTCTCGGGGACCTTGCGCAGGTCGGCGTTGGTGAGCTTCGCGCTCTCCAGGGTGCGCAGCAGCCCGGCGTCCCAGGCGCGCAGGTCCTCCGGGCGTACGAGGTGTTCGGCGAGTTCGGAGTCGAGGGTCAGGAGGTCGCCGACCAGGTCGGGGAAGGAGCGGGTGAGCGCCGGGTAGGGGCCGGGGGCTTCGCGCAGGACGCGTGCGGCCAGCTGGTAGCGGGTGGCGTCGGCGAGGAGGCGGGACGTGGGCTCCAGGCCGATGCGCAGGCCGTGGTCGGTCAGCAGGCGGCCGGCGAAGGAGTGGTAGGTGGAGATCACCGGTTCGCCGGGGGGGTTGTCCGGATCGATGACGTCGGGGTCGGTGACGCCGGCCCGGACGAGGGCCTTGCGGACACGTTCGGCGAGTTCGCCCGCGGCCTTGTTGGTGAAGGTGAGGCCCAGCACCTGTTCGGGGGCGACCTGCCCGGTGCCGACCAGCCAGACCACGCGTGCCGCCATCACCGTGGTCTTGCCGGACCCGGCTCCGGCCACGATCACCTGCGGGGCGGGCGGCGCGGTGATGCAGGCCGTCTGCTCCGGGGTGAACGGGATGCCGAGGAGCTCCTTGAGCTGCTCGGGATCGGTGATGCGTGCGGACACCCGAGAGAGGCTAGCGGCGACCACTGACAGCGGGTGCCGGATCGCTCCCCGCGCCGGTGAAAGCGCAGGTGGGCGCGTGGGGTGCGACTGGTCACACGGGCGTCACTCGACCACGTGCCGGCCCTCGGGGCGGGCGCTGCAGGACGCGCGGAACGCGCAGTGCGTGCAGTGCTGGCCCGCCGTCGGGGTGAACCGTTCGTCCAGCACCTTGCCCGCCGCGGTGGCCAGCAGCTCGCCGGCCCACTCCCCCTCCAGCGGCTCCTGGGTCTGCACCTTGGGCAGGCTCTCGCCGCCGTCGCGCTTGGCGGCGCCCTGGCGCAGCTGCACGAGTTCGGCGCCGCCGGGCTCGGGGCGCACACCGTCGAAGACCTCGTCGACGGCGCCCTCGCGCACGGCGAGCTGGTAGACGGCCAGCTGCGGGTGGCGTGCCACGTCGGCGGCGCTGGGCGCCTGTTTGCCGGTCTTGAAGTCGACGACGTAGGCGCGTCCCTGGCCGTCCGCCTCGACGCGGTCCATGGAGCCGCGGATGCGCACCTCGTACTCGCCCGCGCCGAGGGTGACGTCGAATTCGTGTTCGCCGGCGACCGCCGTGCGTCCGCCACGGTCCGTGACGTGCCATTTCAGGAAGCGTTCGAGCGCCACGCGCGCGTGCTCCTTCTCCTGCGCCGACTTCCAGGGCGCGTCGAAGGCGAGCGCGTCCCACACCGAGTCGAGGCGCTCCATGAGCACGGCGAGGTCGGCCGGGGTGCGCCCGGAGGCGACCTCGTCGGCGAGGACGTGCACCACGTTGCCGAAGCCCTGGGCGGCCGTGGCGGGCGCGTCGGCCTTCACCTCGCGCCCGAGGAACCACTGCAGGGCGCAGGTGTTGGCGAGCTGGTCCAGGGCGCTGCCGGACAGGACGACGGGCTGGTCGCGGTCGCGCAGCGGCACCTTGGACTCGGTGGGTTCGAACATGCCCCACCACCGGTAGGGGTGCGCGGAGGGGACCAGCGGGCGGCCGTCCTCGTCGGACAGGGCGGCGAGCCGGGCCAGCCGGCGGGCCGCGGCCTGCCTGAGCGCCTCCGAGACGCGCGGGTCGACCGTGGTGGCGCGCAGTTCGGCGACGAGCGCGGCGACGGACAGCGGACGGCGCGGGCGGCCCGTGACGTCCCTGGGTTCGACGCCGAGTTCGGTCAGGAAGCGGGAGGGCTGGTCGCCGTCGTCGGCGGGCGCCTTCACAGCGGTGACGACGAGGCGCTCGCGCGCGCGGGTGGCGGCGACGTAGAAAAGGCGGCGTTCCTCGGCGAGCAGCGCCCCTGGGGTGAGCGGTTCGGCGAGCCCGTCGCGGCCGATGCGGTCGGCCTCCAGCAGGGAGCCGCGGCGGCGCAGGTCCGGCCACAGCCCCTCCTGCACGCCCGCCACCACGACCAGCCGCCATTCGAGGCCCTTGGCGCGGTGGGCGGTCATCAGCCGGACCGCGTCGGGGCGTACGGAGCGCCGCGTGAGGGTGTCGGCGGCGATGTCCTCGGCCGCCAGTTCCTCCAGGAAGTTCAGCGCGCCGCGGCCGCCGGTGCGTGCCTCCGCGCGGGCGGCGGTGGCGAACAGCGCGCACACGGCGTCCAGGTCGCGGTCGGCGTTGCGACCGGCCGCGCCGCCGCGCCGGGCGGCGCGTTCCAGACGCGCGGGCCAGGGCGTGCCCTCCCACAGGTCCCACAGAGCCTCCTCGGCGGTGCCGCCGCCCGCGAGGCGTTCACGGGCCTTGCGCAGCAGCGCGCCTAGCCGCTGGGCGCCGCGCGCGTACGCCGGGTCGTGCGCCACCAGGCGCTCGGGTTCGGCGAGCGCCCGCGCGAGCAGCGTGTCCGAGGGCGGGGGTACGGGGTTGCCCGCGGCGCGTTCCTCGTCCCGCAGGGCGCGCCCGAGCCGGCGCAGGTCGGCGGCGTCCATGCCGGCGAGGGGGGAGGTGAGCAGGGTGAGGGCGGTCTCGGTGTCGAGCCAGACGGACTCCGGTTCGCAACCCTCGGAGGTGTCTCGTTCGGGCCCGGGGGACGGGTCCTGTTCGGGCCCGGGGGACGGGTCCTGTTCGGGCTCATCGGACGGGTCACGTTCGGAACGCGCGCCGTCTTCGGGTCGCTCGCCGTCTTCGGGACCCGCGCCGTCACCGGGACCGCCTTCACCGGGACCGCCGTCACCGTCGGACCGCGGTCGCCGGCCCGCCTCCGCGGTGGCCACCGCGCGGAGCGCCGTCAGCAGCGGGGCGACCGCGGGTTCGTGGCGCAGCGGCAGGTCGTCTCCGTCGATGTCCAGGGGGACGCCGGCCGCGGTCAGGGCGCGGCGGACCGTCGGGATGGTGCGGGCGCCGGCCCGGACCAGGACCGCCATCTCGCTCCAGGGAACGCCGTCCTCCAGGTGGGCGCGACGGAGGATGTCGGCGACGTTGTCCAGTTCGGTGCCGGGCGTCGGGTACGTGTACGCCTCGACGCGTCCGCCGTCCCTGACCGGGTTCAGCTCCCGGTGGGCGCGCACCTTGTCGGCCGGCAGGCGGGTCAGCGGCATGCGCTGGGTCAGCAGCCGGGTGGCGGCCAGCAGGGCGGCGGAGGAGCGGCGGGAGGTGCGCAGGACCTCGACGGGGGCCGGGCGGCCGTCCGCGCGCGGGAAGGTCCGCGGGAAGTCGAGGATGCCGTTCACGTCGGCGCCGCGGAAGGCGTAGATCGACTGGTCGGGGTCGCCGAAGGCCACGAGGGTGCGGCCGTCGCCGGCGAGGGCGTGCAGCAGCCGTACCTGGGCGGGGTCGGTGTCCTGGTACTCGTCCACGTAGACGGCGTCGTACTGGGCGGTGAGGCGCGCGGCGACCTCGGGGCGGCGGGCGAGCAGGACCGCGCGGTGGACGAGTTCGGCGTAGTCGAGGACGCCCTGCAGGTCGAGGACGTCGAGGTACTCGGCGAGGAAGGCGGCGGCGGCGCGCCAGTCGGGGCGGCCGATGCGGCGGGCGAAGGCGTCCAGCGCGTCGGGGCCGAGGCCCAGCTCGCGGCTGCGGGCGAGCACCGCGCGGACCTCGTCGGCGAAGCCCCGGGTGGTCAGGCAGGCGCGCAGTTCGTCGGGCCAGCGCACGTGCGCGAGGCCGAGCCGTTCCAGGTCCGGCTCGCCCTCCAGCAGGGAACGCACGGTGACGTCCTGCTCGGGGCCGGACAGCAGCCGCAGCGGTTCGACGAACAGGTCGCTGTCCTGGTGGGCGCGGACGAGGGCGTAGCAGAACGAGTGGAAGGTGGTCGCACGGGGCGCGCGGGCCGCCCCTATGCGCAGGGCCATGCGGTCGCGCAGTGCGACGGCCGCCTTGCGGCTGAAGGTGACGACCAGGATGCGTTCGGGGTCGGCTCCGCGCTCGATCCGGGCCGCGACGGACTCCACGAGCGTGGTGGTCTTTCCGGTGCCGGGGCCCGCGAGGACGAGCAGTGGGCCGGCGCGGTGGTCAACCACGGCGCGCTGCGCGGCGTCCAGACGAGGGGGATCCACTTCCGCCGGCGGCGTTCGGACCAGCCGGTAAGCGCCACGGTTCCCCTGGCGCACCTGGGGGTGCGACAGGCGACGGGTGGAGGAAGAGGAGCTCACGTGGTTCGCCGGTCCTGGTGGGTTTGCTGGTCGGCCGACCGTCGCGTGCGGGCGGCGGTGGCGGGATGGTGAAGGGGGTCCGTGCGGCCGACGGTACGCCGACGGAGGGGTCGGAAGCGGAGCTTCCGGTTGTTCCCTCGCGGCTCACCGGACCCGCGCGTCCCTTGCCCCTCGAACGTACGTCATGCCGGGGGCGTGCCCTGTTTCCCCCGTACGGATCACGCGGTGCCCGCGCGGGCGTCCGATGGCGGAAGCTGTCAGGTGTGACCCTTCGCGCGTTCGCCGTCCCACCGCGCGCGTCTCATGTCGAGGCGCGGCAGGTGGCCGTCGGCGGCCCGGCCGGCCTCCTTCAGGGGCGTGCCCTCCGCGCGGTAGCGGCCGAGCGCCTCCAGCTCGTGCCCCGGGAGCAGGAGACCGTCCGCGCGGACGACCCGCCACCAGGGGACACCGCCGCCGTAGAGGGACATCACCCGGCCGACCTGACGCGGGCCGCCCTCGTCGAGCCACTCGGCGACGTCGCCGTACGTCATCACGCGTCCGGCCGGGATCATCTCCGCGACGTCGAGGACCCGCTCGGCGTACTCCGGCAGCTCGTCGGCGTACTCCGCGCGGGCGTCGTCAGGAAGGCTCTCCTCGCTCATTCGCCCCATACTGCCCCACCCCACCGACAATGCGACGTGCCCGCCGTCACGGGACGCCCTCGCCACCGGGAGGCGCTTCCGGCAGACTGTGCGCCCCCGCGTTCGCACCCTGCCGCCCCCGGGTGCCGGTGGGGCATGCCACCATCGTGCGGGCGGTGACCGGTGATACGAGACCAAGAAGAGACGATGAAGCAGCAGGGCGTGCACCCCGAGGACGCGGAGGGCGCCTCTGCCGCCTCGTCGCGCCCGGACGCCGCCGAAGGGGACGACACACCGGTGACGAGAGCCGACGAGGTCGAGGGCGACGAACCGCTGCTCCCCGCGCGCGTGCACCGTCCCTCCGATCTGATGCGGCTCCTGGTGGGCGTGCTCGCCGTCGCCGTGCTGCTGGCGATCGCCGCGTTCGCGCACGGCACCACCTCGGGCCTCGAACAGGACATCACCAAGGGCACCGGGCAGGCTCCCGACCTGCTCATCAAGATCGCCGGGCTCGCGTCCAGCATCGCCATCCTGCTGGTGCCGGTCGCGTTCGCGATCGAGCGGCTGATCAAGCGCGACGGGCTGCGCATCGCCGACGGCGTGCTCGCGGCGGTCCTCGCGCACGGCGTGACGCTCGCCACCGATCTGTGGGTCGCCAGGGCGGCGCCCGACTCCATCCAGGAGGCGCTGACCCAGCCCTCCCCCGGCGAGATCAACGCCCTCACCGACCCGGTCCACGGCTATCTCGCCCCCGTCATCGCGTACATGACGGCCGTCGGCATGTCCCGCAGACCACGCTGGCGGGCGGTCCTGTGGATCGTGCTGCTGCTGGACGCCTTCTCGATGCTGGTGACCGGCTACACCACGCCCTTCTCGATCATCCTGACGGTGCTGATCGGCTGGACCGTCGCCTACGGCACCCTGTACGCGGTCGGCTCGCCCAACGTCCGCCCCACCGGCCGCACCCTCATGGCGGGCCTGAGAACGGTCGGTTTCCGCCCCGTGAGCGCCGCCCGCGAGGAGACCCCGGACGCGGCGGACGGCGGCGACCGGGGCCGGCGCTACTTCGTCACCCTGGAGGACGGCCCACCGCTGGACGTGACGGTGGTCGACCGCGAGCAGCAGGCGCAGGGTTTCTTCTACCGGGTGTGGCGCAATCTGACGCTGCGCGGCTTCGCCACCCGCCGCAGCCTCCAGTCGCTGCGCCAGGCCCTGGAGCAGGAGGCGCTGTTGGCGTACGCGGCCATCGCGGCCGGCGCCAACGCGCCCAAGCTGATCGCGACCTCCGAGCTCGGCCCCGACGCCGTGATGCTCGTCTACGAGCACACCGGCGGACGCACCCTCGACTCGCTGGACGACGACGAGATCACCGACGAGCTGCTGCGCAGCACCTGGCACCAGGTGCGCGCCCTGCAGTCCCGGCGGATCGCGCACCGCAGGCTGGCCGGCGACGCGATCCTGGTGGATCGTTCCGGCACGGTGATCCTCACCGATCTGCGCGGCGGCGAGATCGCGGCCGGCGATCTGCTGCTGCGCATGGACGTCGCCCAGCTGATGACGACGCTCGCGCTGCGGGTGGGCGCGGAGCGCGCGGTGGCCTGCGCGGTGGAGGTGCTGGGCCCGGACGCCGTCGCGAACTGTCTGCCGATGCTCCAGCCGATCGCGCTCACGCGCAGCACGCGCGCGACCCTGCGGCGGCTGGCCCGCGAGCGGGCCGACCGCGAGCGCGAGGCGGTCCTGGAGGCGTCCCGGCAGGCGAAGCTGGCCCGCGCGGAGGCGGCCGGGGACGGCGGCAGCACGGCGGTGGTCCTCGACAAGCCCGACAAGAAGGCCGTACGCGCGCAGGCCAGGGCCGAGAAGCGGGCGCTGGACGAGGCCCTGGACGAGGCGCGCGAGGACGATCTGCTGACCCAGATCCGCCACCAGGTGCTGCTCATCCGACCGCAGGCCCCGGTCGAGCCGGCCCGCCTGGAGCGTGTCCGGCCGCGCACACTGATCAGCTTCATCGCCGGCGCCATTGGCGCCTACTTCCTGCTGACCCAGCTCACGCACATCGAGTTCGGCCCCCTGATCGCCAACGCCGAGTGGGGCTGGGTCGTCGCGGCGGCGCTGTTCTCGGCGCTGAGCTATGTCGCCGCCGCGATGAGTCTGCTGGGCTTCGTGCCCGAGCGGGTGCCGTTCCCGAGGACCGTGGCGGCTCAGGTCGCCGGATCCTTCGTGAAGATCGTGGCGCCGGCCGCGGTGGGCGGCGTGGCCCTCAACACACGGTTCCTCCAGCGGGCCGGGGTCCGTCCGGGGCTCGCGGTGGCCAGTGTGGGCGCGTCGCAGTTGTTCGGCCTGGGCTGCCACATCCTGATGCTGCTGTCCTTCGGCTACCTCACCGGCACCGAGAAGACGCCGTCGCTGTCGCCGTCCCGGACGGTCATCGCCGGTCTGCTGACGGTGGCGGTGCTGATGCTGGTGGTGACCTCGGTGCCGTTCCTGCGCAAGTTCGTCGTCACGCGCGTGCGGTCGCTGTTCGCCGGGGTCGTGCCGCGCATGCTGGACGTGCTGCAACGGCCGCAGAAGCTGGTCACCGGCATCGGCGGCATGCTGCTGCTGACCGCCTGCTTCGTGATGTGCCTGGACGCCTCGATCCGCGCCTTCGGCGACGAGACGACGTCGATCAGCCTCGCCAGCGTCGCCGTGGTCTTCCTGGCCGGCAACGCCCTCGGCTCGGCCGCCCCGACGCCCGGCGGCGTGGGCGCCGTCGAGGCCACCCTGACGGTCGGTCTGATCGCCGTCGGCCTGCCCAGCGAGGTCGCCGCTCCGGCCGTGCTGCTGTTCCGGCTGCTGACGCTGTGGCTGCCGGTGCTGCCCGGCTGGCTGGCCTTCAACCACCTCACCCGCAAGGGAGCCCTGTAGGCGGCCGGTACGCGCGCGTGCCGGCCACCGTCCGCGCGGCGTACCTCGTACGGCCCGTGCCCCGAGCGGCCGGACGGGCGCGACCGCAGGATGAGTGCATGCCGAACCCGTCCCGGCTGCGCGCCGCCGCCCTGACCGCCGCCGTCCTGCTGCTGTCCTCCGCCCTGGCGGCCTGCGGCGTCGACGACACCACCGAGGACGAGGACCTCACGGCGCAGAAACTGAGCTGGGAGGACTGCCCCGCCCCTTCCGCGGCCCAGGGCGGCGGCAACGAACCCTCTCCCCTGCCGGGCGGCGACGACTGGCGCTGCGCCACCATGAAGGCGCCCCTGGACTGGGACGACCCCAAGGGCGACACCATTGATCTCGCGCTGATCCGCGCGCGGGCCAGTGGCGACGCGGACAGCCGCATCGGCTCGCTCGTCTTCAACTTCGGCGGTCCCGGCGGCTCGGGCGTGAGCACGCTGCCCGCCTTCGGCACGGACTACGAGAAACTGCGCACCCGCTACGACCTGGTCGCCTTCGACCCGCGCGGCGTCGGCCGCAGCGCCGGCGTGCGCTGCCTGAACGACCAGCAGCTCGACGCCTACTTCCAGCAGGACGCCACCCCCGACGACGCCGCCGAGCGGGCCGAGCTGCTGGAGGACGCCGAGAGGTTCAACGCGGCCTGCGAGAAGAACTCCGGGCGGATCCTGCCGCACGTACGCACCACCGACGCGGCCCGCGACCTGGACCTCGTGCGCCAGGTGCTCGGCGACGACAAACTGCACTACTTCGGTCTCTCCTACGGCACCGAACTCGGCGGCGTCTACGCCCACCTGTTCCCGCGGAACGTGGGCCGGGCCGTGTTCGACGCGGTCGTCGACCCGACGCAGACCCCAGAACAGGGCTCGCTCGGCCAGGCGAAGGGCTTCCAGAGGGCGCTGGACAACTTCGCCGAGGACTGCGCGTCGCGACAGCCGCAGTGCCCGATCGGCGACAGCGCCCAGGACGTCAAGGACCGCATGGCCGCACTGCTCGAGAAGCTCGACGCCGAGCCGATCCCCGGGGTCTTCCCGCGTGAGCTGACCCAGAGCGCCGCGACCGGCGGCATCGCGCAGGCCCTGTACTCCCGGGACTTCTGGGAGTACCTCACCGAAGGCCTCGACCAGGCCTACGACGGCGACGGCAGGACGCTGCTGCTGCTCTCGGACTCGTTGAACGGGCGCAGCCCCAACGGCCGGTACAGCAACCTCACCGCTGCGAACGTCTCCATCAACTGCGCCGACGACAGGCCCCGTTACTCCGTCGAGCACGTCGAGCGCAGGCTGCCCGAGTTCCGAAAGGCGTCACCCCTGTTCGGCGACTACCTGGCCTGGGGCCTGGTCGGGTGCACCGGCTGGGCGACCCCGGGCGAGGCGGACCGTCCCGACGTGAGCGCGCCCGGCTCGGCGCCGATCCTCGTGGTGGGCAACACCGGCGACCCGGCCACTCCTTACGAGGGCGCCCGTCGGATGGCGCGGGCGCTGGGCGAGGGCGTCGGCCGGGAGCTGACGTACCGGGGTCAGGGGCACGGGGCGTACGACAGCGGGAGCACGTGCGTGCAGGACGCCGTCAACGGCTACCTCCTCGACGGAAAGTTGCCGAACCCCGGCACCATCTGCTCCTGAACCCACCCTGCCCTTGCCGGAAACCGCAGGTCACAAGGTTATCCACAAGCTTCGGCGGGTTCTGCTCGCGCCGCATACGATGGCATCACCGCTGTTCGCGACCGACTGCGAACGGCTTGCGAGGGGGGATGGATCCATGGTGCGTTTCGCACGGTGGACGGCGCTGAGCGCCGCCGCCGCGTTGCTGGCGTCGGGCTGCGGCCTCGGTTCGTCGGACGGCGGACGGGAGGAGAACCGCCCGTCCTCCCCCGGTCCCACGGGGACGCCCACCTCAAAGTCCGGTCGCCCTCTGCCCGCCTCGCTCACCTCCCAGCAACTCGACTGGGGCCGCTGCGAGGGCGGCGACGGCGGCTCCGCTCCGGGCGACGACTGGCGGTGCGCGACGCTGAAGGCGCCACTGGACTGGGCGAAGCCCGACGGCGAGACCATCGACCTCGCCCTGATCCGCGCGACGGCCGAGGGCGACGACCGCATCGGCTCCCTGCTGTTCAACTTCGGCGGCCCCGGCGGCTCGGGCCTGTCGGGGCTGCCCGCGTTCGGCCCGGACTACGAGAAGCTGCGCGACCGCTACGACCTGGTCAGCTGGGACCCGCGCGGAGTCGGCGCCAGCGAAGGCGTCCGCTGCCGCGACGACAAGCGGATCCAGGCCGCCGAGGCGGTGGACGTCACCCCCGACACCCCCGCCGAGGAGACGGCGTTCTTCGCGGACGCCGCCCGCTTCGGCCAGGGCTGCCTGCGGGACGCAGGGAAGCTGCTGTCGCATGTGTCGACCACCGACACCGCCCGCGACATGGACCTGATGCGCCACGTCCTCGGCGACGCGAAGATGCACTACTTCGGCATCTCCTACGGCACGGAGCTCGGCGGCGTCTACGCTCACCTGTTCCCTCGGAACGTGGGCCGGATGGTGCTCGACGCCGTCGTCGACCCGAGCGCCGACACGATCGGCCACGCCAAGAACCAGGCCCTGGGCTTCCAGCGCGCCCTCGACGACTACCTGGAGGCGACGGGCCAGGACCCGGCGGAGGGCACCCGGAAGATCGCGGACATGCTGGAGGAGATCGACGCCCGGCCGCTGCCGACGTCCTCCGGGCGGAAACTGACCCAGACCCTCGCGGTGCTGGGCGTCGTCGTGCCGCTCTACAGCAAGTCCGGCTGGCCGGTCCTGACCAGCGCCCTGAAGGAGGCCGAACGGGGCGACGGCTCCGGTCTCCTGGCACTCGCCGACAGCTACAACGACCGTGACGCCTCGGGGCGCTACGGCACGGGGACCCACTCCCAACGCGTCATATCGTGCCTGGACGACAGGCAGCGGCCGACCCCGGAGGAGGCGAAGAAGCGGCTGCCGGAGTTCGAGAAGCTCTCGCCCGTGTTCGGGCGCTTCCTGGGCTGGGACACGGCGGGCTGGTGCCACGAGTGGCCGGTGCCCGGGCAGTTCGACACCCCGGAGGTGAGCGCCCCGGGCGCCCCGCCGATCCTCGTCGTGGGCAACACCGGCGACCCGGCGACGCCCTACGAGGGCGCCCGCAGGATGGCGGACGAGCTGGGCGAGGGAGTCGGTGTGGTGCTCACCTGGAAGGGCGAGGGCCACGGCGCCTACCGGAGCGGCAGCGACTGCGTCGACTCCACGGTGAACGCCTACGTCCTGGACGGCTCGGTGCCCAAGGACGGCAAGGTCTGCTCATGACGCCGGCGGTGGCTGCCCGCACACCTGGCGCGCGCAGCCACCGCCGGACGGAGAGCACGGTGGGCCGTGGTTCAGTACACCGGCTTGTGCGGCTCGATCTGGTTGACCCAGCCGATCACGCCGCCGCCCACGTGAACCGCGTCGGCGAAGCCGGCGGACTTGAGGACCGCGAGGACTTCCGCACTGCGGACACCCGTCTTGCAGTGCAGGACGATCTTCTTGTCCTGCGGGAGGGTCTCCAGCGCCGTGCCCATGAGGAACTCGTTCTTCGGGATCAGCCGGGCGCCCGGAATGGAGACGATCTCGTACTCGTTCGTCTCGCGGACGTCGATGATCTCGATGTTCTCGCCGTCGTCGATCCACTCCTTGAGCTGCTTGGGAGTGATCGTCGAGTCGGCGGCCGCCGCCTGGGCCTCCTCGGAGACGACGCCGCAGAAGGCCTCGTAGTCGATGAGCTCGGTGACGGTCGGGTTCTCGCCGCAGACCGCGCAGTCGGGGTCCTTGCGGACCTTGACCTGGCGGTACTGCATCTCCAGGGCGTCGTAGATCATCAGACGGCCGACGAGCGGCTCGCCGACGCCGGCGAGCAGCTTGATGGCCTCGGTGACCTGGATGGAGCCGATCGACGCGCACAGCACGCCCAGCACGCCGCCCTCGGCGCAGGAGGGGACCATGCCGGGGGGCGGGGGCTCCGGGTAGAGGCAGCGGTAGCAGGGGCCGTGCTCGGACCAGAACACCGAGGCCTGGCCGTCGAAGCGGTAGATCGAACCCCACACGTACGGCTTGTTCAGCAGCACGCACGCGTCGTTGACCAGGTAGCGGGTCGCGAAGTTGTCCGTACCGTCGACGATCAGGTCGTACTGGCTGAAGATGTCCATCACGTTGTCGGCCTCAAGCCGCTCTTCGTGCAGGACGACGTTGACGTACGGGTTGATGCCGAGCACGCTGTCGCGGGCCGACTCGGCCTTGGAGCGGCCGATGTCGGACTGGCTGTGGATGATCTGGCGCTGCAGGTTCGACTCGTCGACCTCGTCGAACTCCACGATGCCCAGCGTGCCCACGCCTGCCGCGGCGAGGTACATCAGGGCCGGCGAGCCCAGGCCGCCGGCACCGACGCAGAGCACCTTGGCGTTCTTGAGCCGCTTCTGCCCGTCCATCCCCACATCGGGGATGATCAGGTGGCGGGAGTACCTGCGAACCTCGTCTACGGTGAGCTCGTCAGCCGGCTCGACCAGGGGTGGCAGCGACACGGGGACTCCGTTGGTCGGTTAATCAATGAGGGTCCCCCCGCCCGACCGAGGTCGGGAGTGGGGGACGTTGTTCAGTCCGTAACACTGCCACGGCCTTTTTCATTCCGAGACACCAGGTCCGATACGCGAGACGATTTCGTCCCAGTAGCCGGGCATGGTCTCCCACGGGCCGGCCCGGCCGCGGCCGTCCGTACGGTCGGTGAAGTAGATCGTCGCCGCGCCCTGCCAGCGGGCGATCCGCAGCGCCTCCTCCAGGTGTCCCCGGGGCACGCCGTGGACGAAGTGGCAGAAACGCTCGGGCGGATGGTCCGCGGTCCACTCCGCCGCCTGCGACCAGCGGTAGTCGCTCCAGGGCCCGGAGAAGGTGACGAGCTGGTCGGCGCAGTCGGCGTACCCCGGGTCGGGGTGGACCCCGTGGCCGAGGACGATGTGGGGATCGTCACGCAGCGCGCGCAGCGCGGTGGTGGCGCGGCGGATGTCCGGGAGGACCGCGCGTTCGGCGGGGCAGCGGTCCAGGAAGAAGCCGTCGACGCGGTACCAGTCGAGATAGCGGTGCGCGTCGGAGATCACCTCGCTGAAGACCCGGGCGCCGTACGCCGCGTCCAGGTGGCCGAGGACGCGGACGCCCGCGTTGCGCAGCCGCCCGGCCGCTTCCAGGCAGTGCGGGTCGGGCCGGGCGCCGGGGCCGTCGGCGACGTTCAGGACGACCCAGTGCAGGGGCAGGCCGGGTCGGGTGAGCTCGCCCCATTCGGTCGGTGCCACCAGGGGATGCGCATAGCCGGGGATGCCCAGGGCGGAGCCTAGCGCCGTGCTCGCCGCCGTCGCTGCGGGGCTGGTCAGATGCGGCATGCCGCCTCCATCCAGATGTCGGCGAGGGACTCCTCCAGGTTGATCCGGGGACGCCAGCCGAGCCGGTCGCGGGCGGTGCGGATGTCGGCCTGCTGCCAGCTGCCGCAGCCGTCCGGGTACGGGTAGGCGGCCGGGGAGACGTGGGCCGCGTGCGCCGGGGGGCCTCCGTTGGGGCCGTGGGCGAGGTGGGCCGGCTGGTCGGGATCGCGCTGGCCCAGGGCGTGGGCGAGCGGTTCGGGACGGGGGTGACCGATGGTGGGGCGCAGGCCCGGCGGAGCGTCGAGTTCGTGCAGGGCGCCGCCGTAACCCGCGACGCGGGCGAGGATCGCGGCGGCCTCGCGGAGCCGCACCGCGCGGCCGGAGCCGATGTTGATGACGCCCTGCGCGGCGGAGAGCGAGGCCGCGTGCACGGCGCGGGCCACGTCCCGGACGTCGACGAAGTCGCGCTGGGCTCCGAGACCGGCGAGTTTGAGTTCGCCGTCGCCGGTCTGCAGGGCGCGCCGCATGGCCTCGGCGAGGCGGCCGAGCGGGGAGCCCGCAGGGGTGCCGGGGCCGGCCGGTGAGAAGACGCGGAGCACGACCGCGTCCAGGCCGGAGCCGAGGACGAGTTCGGTGGCGGCGAGCTTGCTGACGCCGTAGGGGCCGCCGGGACGGGGGACGGCGTCCTCGGCCGTGGACGATCCCGGCTGGCTGGGCCCGTACTCGGCGGCGCAGCCGAGCTGGACGAGGCGGGCTCCGCAGCCGCTGCGGCGCAGTGCCTCGCAGACGGTGGCGACGGCGACGGTGTTGTGCCGGGTGAGCTCGCGGGCCCCGCCGCGGGTGGCGCCGGCGCAGTTGATGACGACGCCGGGGTGGACCGCGTCGAGGAAGCGGGTGAGGGCGCCGGGGCTGCCGGACGCGAGGTCGAAACGGACGTCGGCGTCGTCGCCGCGGCCGAGC
Source organism: Streptomyces sp. NPDC006610 (assembly GCF_040611575.1). Taxonomy (NCBI): domain Bacteria; kingdom Bacillati; phylum Actinomycetota; class Actinomycetes; order Kitasatosporales; family Streptomycetaceae; genus Streptomyces; species Streptomyces sp. NPDC006610. The sequence goes on along the minus strand of NZ_JBEXOP010000001.1, from coordinate 113,971 downwards.
GCGGTGAGCTGGACGGCCGGGTCGGCGAGCAGGCGGTCGGCGACGAAGCGGCCGAGGTAGCCGTTGGCTCCGATCAGCAGGACTCTCATCGGGCGGCTCCCGGGGCGGCCGAGGCGGCGGGTCGGGAGGTGGTCATCTCGTGTTCTCCTTCGGCGGGGGTGGTGCGAATGCCTCCGGCGGACGGGCCGTCGGGTGCCTGCGGCGGGGGTGGTCCGTGGTGGGGGGTGGCAGGCGGGGAGGTGAGGAGGGCGCGTTCACCATGGGCGCTCCGGCGGGGCGTGGGCCGAGGCGCGGGTGAGGGTGCGGTTCGCGTGGACCAGGAGGGTCAGCGCCGCCGCACCGCAGGCGAGGACCTGTACGCCGCCCGGGCCCCAGGCGTCCAGGAGGGTTTGGACGGGGGTGGCGAGGGCGTCGCAGTGCGGGAGGCGGGCGGCGAAGACCGAGGCGAGGACGACGGCCTGGGCGCCGGCCGCCGCGGTGAGGACGACGCCGGGTGCGTGGGTGAAGCCCTGGACGGTGAGGAGGCGGGCCAGCAGGAGCAGCCCGCCCAGGGTGAGGACCTCGGCGTGGGCGGGCTGCTCGTCGAGTGCGGTCGCGGTGAGTGCGGCGAGTCCGGCGAGGGCGGCCAGGAAGAGCGTGCACGTGCCGAGGAGCAGGGGGCGTACGGAGGTGGCGAACTCCGCGAGGGCTCTGCTGTCGGCGAGTCTGCGCCGGGCGCCGGCGGTGAAGAGGTGGGCGCACCAGGCGGCGGGGGCCACGGCCAGGGTGAGTGTGAGGAGGGGGGCGGTGTCGAGGGGCCACGGGGCGTCCGGGGCCGTGCCGGGGAGGCCGTCGGGACCTCCGGTGACGGCGCAGTGCAGGAGTCCGTCGCCCAGGACGGCGTAGGCGACGAGCCAGCAGGCCGCGGGCAGGGTGCGGCGGGGCGTGGGTGGGCCCGTCCTCGGCGTCCGTGGGCTCAGCGGGCCGCGGGAGAGGGCCGCGCGCAGGGCGAGGGCCACGGCCGGCAGACCCGTGACGGCGACGAGGAGGCGCGTTCGGCCGTGGGCGAGTGGAAGGGCGGCGAGGACGGCGGCGCAGAGGGCGCCGGGGAGGAGGGTGCGGAGGATCCAGCCGGCGTGACGGCGGGCGGCGGACAGGGGAGGCACGGCGGGGGAGGGAGGTGCGGGACGCCGGGAGGTGTCGGCGTCGCGGGGGACGCGGGCGTACATCTCCTCGGCGAGGGAGAAGACGTCACGGTGGCGGTACCGGCCGGCGGCGCGGTCGGTGACGCCGTGCGCCTCCAGGCCGGCCGCGATCTCCAGGGCGTCCACGGCCCGTGCGCACAGGTCGCGGTGACGGTGCATCAGCGCCTTCACGGGATCCGCGGCGCCGCGCGGGGCCGTGGGACGGCTGCCGGGGCGGTCCAGCTTCTCCGTTCCGGTCATCGCGCGCCTCCCACGGCCCATCCGGCCGTCGTGGCCCGCACCGGCGGCCCCCCGGATCGGACCGGGCCGCCGTCCGCGTCGGGCCGTGCCGCCGAGCCGGTCCAGCGACCGGGGACGTACGCCTCGGCGGGGACGGCGAACGGCAGGGGCTCGCCGGTCGCGTCGAGGACGACGCGGTGAACCGGGCAGCGCGAGACGATCTCCAGGTAGATGCTCTGGAACGCGTCGACGTTCTGCTCGACGGTGAACAGTTCCAGGGCGCGGGCGCGCGCCGCGGCGCCCAGACGTGCGCGGCGCTCCGGGTCGCGCAGCAGCGCCGCGCACGCCTCGGCGAGCGCCCGCGGGTTGCGCGGCGGCACGACGAGCCCCGTTCCGCCGATGACCTCCACGACCGCGCCGACGTCCGTGGACACCGTGGCGCGCCCGCAGAACATGGCCTCGACCAGGCCGGCCGGGAAGCCCTCCACGACGCTGGACAGGACGACGACGGCACCGGAGGCGTAGGCCTCGGCGAGGGTCGGTGTCTCCGGGTCGCCGATCTCGGTGAAGCGGACGGGGTTGTCGCCGACCGAGTGCAGGCCGTCCGCCTCGTCGGGGAACAGCTGTGCGGCCAGGGCGCGGCAGTGCGCCAGATAGGCCGGCCCGTCGGGGCCCGACGGGGAGCCGACGATCCGCAGCCGGGTCCTCGGCGCAGTCCGGCGGATCTCCGCGAAGGCGTGCAGGAGGGAGATCAGGTCCTTGGCCGGCTCGACGCGGCCCACCCAGACCAGCGTGTCCGGCGCCCCGCGCTCGGGCGACTCGCCCACCTCGGCGAACGGGGTCGCGTCCATGCCCGGGTGGACGGTGCGCAGCTTCGAGCGGTCGGCGCCGCAGCGTTCCTGCCAGCGGCGGGCGTGCGCGTTGCCGGGGGTGATGAGCGCGGCCCGGCGGTAGGTCTCCGCGGCGAGGCGGCCGTGGAAGGCGGCCAGCAGGGCGCGGACAGGGGACGCGGCAGACGGCGCGGCGGGCCCGGACGCCGGGCCCGCGAGGTAGTGGGCGCGCAGGTGCACGCCGTACTCGGTGACGAGCAGCGGAACGCCCGAGAAGTGCTGGGCGAGCAGGCCCGGCAGCGCGGCGACACCGCCGGACGCGGCGTGGCAGAGGTCGGCCGAGCCGAGCCCGTCGTCCTCGTACCAGTCGAGGGACAGGGGGCGCAGGGCGCGTTCCAGGTGGGCGGCGACGGCGAGCAGGTCGGGCACGCGCGCGGCGTGCGCCGGGGCGGACGCGCCGGGGGCCCGGCAGGCGCGCTCCAGGGCGCGTACGGCGGTCTCGGAGCGGAGGGCGACGGCCAGTCCGGCCTCGTCGCGGGCGAGTTCGGCGAGGCCGTACAGAGCGTTGCCGAAACGGTCCGCCTCTACGTCGGAGGAGACGGCGGAGGTGTCGGAGGCGGCCTCTGCGGACCCCCCGGCGCAGAGGACGGCGGCCAGTTCGCCGTACCACTCCCCGAACCGCCGGCGCGCACGACGGCCGAGGCGGCGGCCGTGACGACCGAAGCCGAGGCGATCCGGATCAGGTCCTCCAGCATCAAGACGACCAGAATCAAGACGGCCGGGACCGAGAAGGCCGGAGACGGCGCCGCCGGAGCCCGCACGGCCGTGGTCCTCGCCGGCCGTCCACAGCGGCGCCGTACGCACCCGGCGGACCTGTGGCGGCAGCGGGACCAGCCCGCCCTCCTCCTGACGGCGGCTGCGGCTGAGCGCGTACACCTCGAACTCGTGCTGCGCCAGCCCGTGCACGAGCCGGTCGCACCAGAGCCTGGCGTCACCGCTCACGTACGGATAACCACCCTCCGTAAGCAGTCCGATCCGCACGAGTGCCACCTCGATCTCCCGTAGGGGGAGCCGCCCCTGTCCGCGGCTCGCAGCGGAACGAAACGTAAGCGGACAGGCCGGTGGCGCGATGGACGGTTGTCCGTCGCACCACCAAAAGGGGTGAACGGACGTGACTTTCCCGTGCGGTGCGCGTTAGGCCGCGCTAAGCGATCGGACGTCCGCACATGGTCACGCCGGCGTGCGTCGGTGTGCGTCGAGGACTCAACCGCGCGGATAGGGCCAGGGGTTGGCCTTGCAGCGGATGCCGTCGTACTCCAGGAACTTCGTCTGCTGCTGCATGACCGGGGCCAGTTCGCCCTGCTTGTCGCAGGTGACGTGGGAGTAGCCGAGGCGGTGGCCGATCTCGTGGTTGATCAGCATCTGGCGGTAGGCGTGGATCTTGTCGCCGTAGGTCTTCGAGCCCTGGGCCCAGCGGTAGGCGTTGATCATCACGCGCTCGGTGGAGGCCGAGTCGCAGGAGACGTTGTCGACGGTGGTGTTCAGGCCGGACTTGGCGCACCACTCGGCGGTGGTACCCGGGCTCGCGAGTGTGATCACGAAGTCGGGTCTGCCGGAGTGGATCCGCTCGAAGGTGCGGCCCCCGTTGTGCGCCCAGCTGCGGTCGTCGTTCAGCGTCTTCTGCACGGCTTCGGCGAAGAGCTCGCCGTCGAGGCCGAGGCCCTGCTCGACGTCCACGCGGTAGGTGTACTTCTGCCCCGAGCCGGGCGCCTTGTCGATGCCCGCAATCGCGTCGAACCTGCCCGAGCCCTTGAGGGACGGGTCGAGCGGGTACGTACGGTCCATCTTCTGCTCGTACGTCAGCGGTGTCGCGCTCGGCGCGGCGGGGGCCGTCGGACGCCCGTCCCCGCGCGAGGCGAAGTCGCGGGCGTCCCTGGCCGGGTCGGTGGCCGACTGCGTCTCCACGTCGGTGTCGTCACGGCGGTCCGCGACCTGACCGGCGACGATCAGGCCGAGCACGGTGATGACGGCCGCGGCGGCGATGCCGGTGAACGCGCGGCCCTTGCCGCCCCTGGCGGGCTCGGCGGGCGGCCCGGTGGGCGGCGCGTCGTCGGGGTCGGCGTCGGACGGGGACGAGGCGGTGGCGCGGGGGGCGCCTACGGAGGGCGTACGGGGCGTGAATACGTCGTCGGCGTCGGTGTCGTCGTCCTCGCCGAAGGCGTCCAGGTACTCCTGCCTCGGGCCCCGTCCGGGCGGGGCCTGCCGCTGCCGGGGGAACGCGGCGCCGGTGCCTCGGGCCCCGTGGACGGGCCGCTGCCCGGGCAACTCGCCCCAGCCGCCACCGGGTTCCCGTTGCTCCGGGTGTCCACCGCGGACCTGCGGAATGCCGTGCGCGGGCGTGCCGTGGGGGAAACGGGGGACGCCACGAGCCGGAGTGCCCGGCGTGCCGTCAGGGAACCGAGGCAGCCCATGAGCGGGAGTGCCGTCAGGAAACCGAGGCACCCCCTGCGCCGGAGTGCCATCGGGGAACCGAGCCACCCCACGCGCGGGCGCGCCGTCCGCCACCCGCGGGAAGCCATGAGCAGGCGTACCGTCGCCCATCCGCGGCAGCCCGTGCGCCGGCGTGCCGTCCGGCGGACGCGGCACTCCCCGCCCCGGAACCCCCTGCCCGGGAACCCCCAGGCCCGGAAGCCCTTGCCCCGGCGCCCCGAAGACCGCCGTCCCCTCGACGGAACGCGGCACCGCGTCGTCAGCGGGCGCGGCGCTCGTCGGTACTGGGGTCTGGGGCCCCCCGGCGGGCCCGGGTGCGCGACTGCGGGCCTTCTTGTCCGGGGCCTCACCCTTCGGTGCCGGGCCCCGGCGACTATGGCGTCCCACCTCGCGTCTCAGCTCCCCGCGCTCGCGGAATCGGCTCCACTGGCGGACACCCTATCGGCAGACGCCCCGCCACCCGCCGGATGCGGGCCCGTCTCCGCCCGCGCCCCCGCGTTCGACGCGGTCTCCGCTCGCCCGCCCTGCGGCTCCGCCGCCTTCCTCCGCCCGCTCTCCGCCAGTAGCTGCCGGAACGACATGGCGACCGTCTCCGGGTACTCCATCATCGCCACGTGCCCCGCGTCCGGGAGCGTCACCAGACGGGAGTCGCGGAAGGAGCGGGCCGCCTTCTGGGCCATGCGGAAGCCGATGAGCTGGTCCCGGCCGCCGTAGATGAGGAGCGTGGGGGCGAGCACCCGCTCGGCCTGACGCCACAGCGCGTGCTGACCGCCCAGCGTGTAGGCGTTGACGATGCCGCGCGCGGAGCGGGCCATGGCGTCCCAGAAGTACGGCAGTTGCAGCCGCCGTTCCATCTCCTCCACCGCGTGCCGGAAGCCGTCCGGCGTCACCCGGCCCGGATCCCCGTAGCAGAGCGCGAGCACACCCCGCACTCGCTGCTCCGCCGTCCAGCCGGTCGTGTACCGGGTGAAAAGCCGGGCCACGCCGGGCACCGCCAGCAGCGCGGTCGGCACGGCCGTGCGCTGCACGCGCAACTCCGGCAGCGCGGGCGACACCAGGGTGAGCGTCCGGACGAGGTCGGGCCGGACGGCGGCCACGCGCGTGGCGACCGCGCCGCCGAGCGAGTTGCCGAACAGGTGGACGGGGCCCCGGCCGGAGGCGTCCAGGTAGCGGATGACCGCGCGCGCGTGCCCGGTGATCGAGTAGTCGCCGTCGTCCGGCGGCGGGGAGTCGCCGAAGCCGGGGAGGTCCACGGCCTCGCAGTCGAGGTCCGCGTCGAGCAGCTGCATCAGCGCCGACCAGTTCTGCGAGGAACCGCCGAGACCGTGCACGAACAGCGCGGGCTGAAGCCCTTCGCGCACGGGCGGCCGCGCGCGAACGGTCAGCGAGATGCCGGGCAGTTGGACCGACCTGAGCCGCTCGCCCTCCGCGACCCTCACGGGCGCCACCTTCGGGAGCACGTTGGTGGTCGGCACGTACGGCATCTCGGTCGAAGACATGCGGCAATGTTACGAGACGATCACGCCACGGTTCATGTGTTCGCCCTCACAGGCACGCGCGGTCTCACCGAATCCGCACAGAACCGCATCCGCGCAGGAGTGATCCCAAGCGTGGCGCGGATATACGCAGGGGTGACCACACATCCGCACACACACGATCCCACCGGATCGGCACGACCGCCGGACCGGCACGAACCACACCGCCGGACCGGCACCACCGCCGGATCGGACCACTACACCGCCGTCCGGTCCCGCCGCCGCGCGGCCGGACGGCGTCAGGGGTGCGCACCGCGTGACGATCCGGACGCGGATCGCATAGCGTCCGGATCGGGTGTCTCCTAGGCTCGTAAAGAGGGCACCCGCGTGTGGCCCCTGCTGCTTCAGGGACGTTCGTAGGAAGGGAGCCCACCATGGCCGTCGACCCCACCGACCCGGAGACGTTCGAGGACGAGGAGACCGCACAGGCCCAGGAGATCGGCGTCGAGGCCCCCGAGGGGGACGCCGCGGAACAGCAGGCGGACATCGCGCCCGAGCGCGACGAGCCGCTGACCCGCGTCGACCCCGACCGGGCCAACGAGGCGGACCTCGTGGAGCAGGCCCGGATCGTCTCGCTCGACGAGGACGACTACCGGTAAGCCGGCGCCGCTGAAACCTCCGGCTCACCACCGGACGCCGTGCGGCTTGCCGTCGAGCAGGAACGAGGCCGATCCTTGCCCGCTGTGCACCTGTTTCAAACCTTCTGCGTCGTTTTCATAGCCGTCCGGTCCGTGAAATTCTGCGCTCGCACCGCGCACAGCACGGTTACCGAAAAGTACGATGGCCGCGCGGCGCACACCGCATGTGGACGATCTTGGGAGGCGGCGTGACAGCCATCGAGCAGACAGAGGCGGCACGCCCACGAGGTACGCGCCTGCCGCGCCGTGCCCGCAGGAACCAGCTTCTGGGAGCCGCCCAGGAAGTCTTCGTGGCCCAGGGGTACCACGCGGCCGCGATGGACGACATCGCCGAGCGCGCCGGGGTCAGCAAGCCGGTGCTCTACCAGCACTTCCCCGGCAAGCTCGACCTCTATCTCGCCCTGCTGGACCAGCACTGCGAGTCCCTCATCCAGTCCGTGCGCAGCGCGCTCGCGTCGACGACCGACAACAAGCAGCGCGTACGGGCGACCATGGACGCGTACTTCGCGTACGTCGAGGACGACGGCGGCGCGTTCCGCCTGGTCTTCGAGTCGGACCTGACCAACGAGCCGGCCGTGCGCGAACGCGTCGACAAGGTGACGAACGAGTGCGCGGAGGCGATCTGCGACGTGATCGCCGAGGACACCGGCCTCTCACGCGCGGAGTCGATGCTGCTCGCGTCCGGTCTCGGCGGCCTCGCCCAGGTGGTGGCCCGGTCCTGGCTGCACAGCGACCGCAGCGTTCCGCGCGACCAGGCGGTCCAGCTGCTGACCTCACTGGCGTGGCGGGGCATCGCCGGTTTCCCGCTGCACGGCACCGAGCACCAGCACCACTGAGCGGTTCCGGTTCCGTTCCCGCCCGCTGTTCGCTACCGGCGTGCCCGGGCAGAGCGTGCCGGTCCCCTCACCGGGCTAATGTGTGCTGGGTACGGCGCGGACGTCCGCGCACTTCACTGACCGTCGGAGGGACATAGCCGTGGAGGTCAAGATCGGCGTGCAGCACGCGCCGCGCGAGATCGTTCTGGAGAGCGGTCAGAGCGCCGAAGAGGTCGAGCGCGTGGTGGCCGAGGCACTGGCCGGCAAGTCGCAGCTGCTCAGCCTCGTGGACGAGCACGGCCGCAAGGTGCTGGTCCCGGCCGACCGTCTCGCGTACGTCGAGCTGGGCGAGCCGGCCCCGCGCAAGGTGGGCTTCGGCGCGCTGTAGCCGGACCCGAGCACGACCCGAGCACAGGAGCCCGGCGGTTTTCAGGACCGTCGGGCTCCGGCGTTCCCGGAGGCCCCCGGCTTCACGAACGGCTCACGACTCGCGCACAGGGGAGGATTGCATTCCGCAGGCCACGGGTAGGACGGGCTACGACCGATCAGGGCAGACCGGCCGTGTGGAAGGACCCCGACATGCTCCTGGAAGCGCTCAGCTCCGCGATCCTCGGCCTGGCCCTGTCGTGGGCCCTGGCCCGTCGCCTGCCGCACCGCCTTCCGGCCCGCCCGCTCGTCCTGTCCACGGGGATCGCCGGCGCCCTCTTCGGCGCCTTCGTCACGCACGGCGCGCTGGAGGCCGGGGGCATTCTGCTGGTCCTGGCCGGTGCGGCGATCGTCTCGGCGGCGTCGCTGTCGCTGCTGGTGCGCCCGTCGGGAAGACTCCGCCGCCGCTCGGCGACGGCCTGAACGACCGCCGCCGCGATCGCCTGCGGCGGGCGGTCCACCTCCGCGGCAGGCCCGCAGCCGCACCGTCCGCAGGCCGCGGCGGACACACGACGCCGCGATGACGTCCGTGCCCTGCGCACCGATGGACGGCCGCCCGTGACGCCCCGCTGCCCGCCGACCGCACCCGTCGGCCGCCGCCATCGACCACACCACCGGCCGCCGCCGACCGCGCGGGCGAAGCCCCAAGGGCTCCGCCCGACCCCACCGCAATGGAGCGGACCGCCGTCCGACCGTACGGCCATCGGACCGAACCGGACTGAACCGCCGTCCGACCAAACTGCCGTCGGGCCAAACCGCCATCCGGCCCAACCGCCGTCCGGCCCACCGCCCCCGAACCGCCTAAGCCGCCAGCCCCAACGCGGCCATCCGCTTCGTGTGGGCCTCCGTGATGCGGGAGAACATCCGGCCCACCTCCGCGAGGTCGAAGCCGTCGGCGACGCCGCCCACCAGCATCGTGGACAGGGCGTCGCGGTCCGCGACCACCCGCTGGGACTGCGACAGCGCCTCGCCCATCAGCCGCCGCGCCCACAGCGCGAGCCGCCCGCCCACACGCGGGTCGGCGTCGATCGCCGCGCGCACCCGGTCGACGGCGAAGCCGGCGTGGCCGGTGTCGTCCAGCACCGCCAGCACCAGGGACCGGGTGTCGGAGTCCAGCCGTACCGCCACCTCGCGGTAGAAGTCACTGGCGATCGAGTCGCCGACGTAGGCCTTGACCAGGCCCTCCAGCCAGTCCGACGGCGCCGTCTGCTTGTGGAAGCCGTCCAGCGCGGCCACGAACGGCTCCATCGCCGCCGTCGGCTCCTCGCCGATCTCGGTGATCCGGTCCCGCAGCCGCTCGAAGTGGTGGAACTCCGCCGACGCCATCTTCGCCAGCTCCGCCTTGTCCTCCAGCGTCGGCGCCAGCTTGGCGTCCTCCGCGAGCCGCTCGAACGCCGCGAGTTCCCCGTACGCGAGCGCGCCGAGCAGGTCCACGACCGCGGCCCGGTACTGCGGATCGGCGGAGGCGGTCGCCCAGTCCTGGGCGGCGATCCCCGTGTGGGCGGCGGACTCGTCGGGGCTGTCGGAGGCGTTCTCGGGCCTGTCAGAGGTGGTCATGCAGCGCACAATAGCCCGCTCACCGCACGGCGGAAGTCCCTGGTCACCAGTGGGACGACGCAGACGCGCGGGACCGCCGGAATCGGTACGGGCACGACACCCGGCGGACCGGGTCGGCAGGTGTGACGACCACAACGTGACCGAATCGGCCATCGCGTGTGCGCCAATCCGGGGTATGGTGGTAATGCGCCTGCTGAGTACGCCAGCGGAATCGGACGTATCTCGACAGGCCGCACGTATGAGGATGCCCGGTCGGTGGCCCGATCGGCTCCGACCCGACAGCTCTCCCTGACCGTACGGCACAGTGCGTACGACGATCGGAGGGACCCCTCAGCGGTACGAACGCTAGAGCGTCGGAAGTGGTCCCGTGCCACACGGCCCGACCGAACACGGCGGCCGACGTCCCCGGCACGGTCCGACACGACCCCCGCGCTCGCCTCGCACCGCACACACAGAAGAGGCAGCACCCTGACTACGACGTTTCGATCCCTCGGAATCCTGCCCGAGACCGCCGAGGCCCTGGAGGCCGTCGGCATCGTCACCCCCTTCCCCATCCAGGAGATGACGCTTCCCGTCGCCCTCTCCGGCAAGGACGTCATCGGCCAGGCCAAGACCGGCACGGGCAAGACGCTGGGCTTCGGCCTCCCGCTCCTCGACCGCGTCACCGTCCCCGCCGACGTCGAGGCCGGCCGCGCCGAGCCCGAGGACCTCACCGACGCCCCGCAGGCGCTCGTCGTCGTCCCCACGCGCGAGCTGTGCACCCAGGTCACCAACGACCTGCTGACCGCGGGCAAGGTGCGCAACGTCCGCGTCCTCGCGATCTACGGCGGCCGTGCCTACGAACCCCAGGTCGAGGCACTCAAGAAGGGCGTCGACGTCGTCGTCGGCACCCCCGGCCGACTCCTGGACCTCGCGGGCCAGAAGAAGCTCGACCTCAAGCACATCAAGTCGCTCGTCCTGGACGAGGCCGACGAGATGCTCGACCTGGGCTTCCTGCCCGACGTCGAGAAGATCATCAACCTGCTTCCGGCCCGCCGCCAGACCATGCTGTTCTCGGCCACCATGCCGGGCGCCGTCATCGGCCTGGCCCGCCGCTACATGTCGCAGCCGACGCACATCAGCGCCACCGCGCCGGACGACGAGGGCGCGACGGTCGCGAACATCAAGCAGTTCGTCTACCGCGCGCACAACATGGACAAGCCCGAGATGGTCGCGCGCATCCTGCAGGCCGACGGCCGGGGACTGGCCATGGTCTTCTGCCGCACCAAGCGCACGGCGGCCGACATCGCCGAGCAGCTCCAGCGCCGCGGGTTCGCCTCCGGCGCGGTCCACGGCGACCTCGGGCAGGGCGCCCGCGAGCAGGCGCTGCGCGCGTTCCGCAACGGCAAGGTCGACGTCCTCGTCTGCACCGACGTCGCCGCCCGCGGCATCGACGTCGAGGGCGTGACGCACGTCATCAACTACCAGTCGCCGGAGGACGAGAAGACGTACCTGCACCGGGTGGGCCGTACGGGCCGCGCGGGCGCCAAGGGTACGGCGATCACCCTGGTCGACTGGGACGACATCCCGCGCTGGCAGCTCATCAACAAGGCGCTGGACCTCGACTTCGCCGACCCGCCGGAGACGTACTCCACCTCCCCGCACCTCTTCTCCGACCTCGGCATCCCCGAGGGCACCAAGGGCGTCCTGCCGCGCGCGGAGCGCACCCGGGCCGGCCTGGCGGCCGAGGAGATGGAGGACCTGGGCGAGCCGGGCGGGCGGGGTGGCCGCGGACGCGGCACCCGAGGCGGCCGTGACGGCAGGGACAGCAGGGACGGGCGCGACAGCCGTGACGGCCGTCAGAGCCGCGACGAGTCCCGCTCCGACGACGGCGAGCGCGCGGGAACGCCGCGCCGCCGCCGTCGGATGCGAGGCGGTACGCCGCTCACCGAGACGCCCGCGTCGGCTCCGGTCACCGCCGAGCCCACCGCCACCGCGGAGGTCACGGCCGAGGAGCTGACCGCTCCCCGGACCCTGCGCCGCCGTCGCCGCACCCGCGGCGGCACCCCGGCGGAAGCGACGGCGACGGTCGCGGCAGCGGTCGAGACCCCGGCCGCCGAGGCCGCACGGACCGCCGTGGAGACGGCCGAGGGCCCGTCCGCCGCCGTGGACGCCGACGAGACCGCGGCGAAGCCGCGCCGCCGTCGCGTCCGCAAGACGGCTCAGGCGTCCGCCGCCCCCGCCGAGACGGCCGGGGCCGCAGAGGCGACCGCCGCGTCCGCCCCGCAGGCGACGCAGCCGGCGGAGACGGTGGAGACGGTGGAAACCACGGCGCGCCGCCGCACCCGCAAGACGACAGCGACCACGGCCCCCGAGGCCGCCGTCGAGACGGCCGAGGGCGCCGAGGCCAAGCCGAGGACCCGCCGCACCCGCAAGACGGCAGCGACCACGACCGCCCCCGAGGCCGCCGAGGCGACGGCCGAGGCAGCGGAGGCCACGGAGGCACCCGCCGCCAAGCCGCGCCGTACCCGCAAGGCAGCCGCGGCCGCCCCGGAGGCCACCGCCGAAGCCGCCGTCGACACTGCCGAGGGCGCCGAGGCCAAGCCCAAGGTCCGCCGCACCCGCAAGACGGCAACGGCCGCCCCCTCCCCCGAGGCGACGACCGAGACCGCTCAGGCAGCGGAGGCCAAGCCGAAGCGCACCCGCAAGACCGCGGCAGCGACCACGGCCACGGATGCGGCCACGGCACCGTCGGAGACGGCGACGGCCGCCGGCGACGCCGCCGAGGCCAAGCCGAAGGCCCGCCGCACCCGCAAAACCGCCGCGACCGCCCCGGCCGCCGCCCCCGAGGCGACCGCCGGGATCCCGGCGCAGTCCACGCAGGAGCCGGAGGCGAAGCCGCGCCGCCGGATCCGCAAGGCGACGGTCGCCGCGGAGCCCAGCGACGGCTGATCCACGCGAGCACCCGTACGACGGCCCGGTCCCACCCCGCGTGGGACCGGGCCGTCGGCGTTCCCGCTACCCTGCCCCGGGTGAGCACCCCGACGCCTCCCGCACCGCCCTCCGACGCCCACGCCCGCTTCCTGCGCACCGCCCGCGGGGACTTCGCCGTCGTCGACGTGCCCGCGGCCCCCGGCGTCGAGCCGAAGGGCGTCGCGCTCCTGCTGCCCGGGTTCACCGGCAGCAAGGAGGACTTCCGCCTGATGCAGGGACGGCTCGCGGAGCGCGGATACCGCACCGTCGCCGTGGACGGCCGCGGACAGTTCGAGTCGGACGGACCGGTCGACGACGAAACCGCTTACGGGCAGCGCGAGTTGGCGCTGGACGTCCTCGCACAGGCACAGGCGCTCGGCACCGCGCCGGTGCATCTGCTCGGGCACTCCCTGGGCGGCCAGATCGCGCGGGCGGCGGTGCTGCTCGACCACTGCCCGTTCCGCTCGCTGACGCTCATGTCGTCGGGCCCCGCGCAGATCTCCGTCTCTCAGCAGCAGCGCGTGAAGCTGCTGCACGACGCCCTCTCCGCGATGACGATGGCCGAGGTGTGGGAGGCGATCGGGGCCATGGGACCGCCGGAGGAGGTCGGCGGTCCGGCACGCGGCATCGGCGGCCCCGAGCTGCTGCGCCGCCGCTGGCTGGGCAACAGGCCCGCGCAGTTGCTGGCCACGGGCCGGCAGCTGTGCACCGAGCCGGACCGGGTCGCCGAGCTGGCCGCCGTACCGCTTCCCGTCCATGTGCTGTCGGGCGAGCGCGACGACACCTGGCCGCTGCCGCTCCTCGACGAGATGGCGGACCGGCTGGGCGCGCGCCGCACCGTCGTCAAGGGAGCCGAGCACTCGCCGAACGCGGACCGCCCGCTTCCGACGGCCCGGGCCGTCGCCGACTTCTGGGACGCCCACGCCCCCACGACCGCACCCCGCACCGCCGCCGACGACGCCGAAGACCCCACCACCCCCGCCGCTTGACGCCGCCCGTACGGCCGTCGGCCGTCGGCCCGTATTGCCAGTACCGCTGGTACCGCTCAGTACTGCGTCTGCAGGTGCTCCCAGAACCCGTCCCGCAGCGCCCGCCGCAGGTCGGCCTGGCCGCGCAGGGAGTACTGGAGCATGCCCTCCGCCTCCACCAGCAGGTCCTGGTCCACCGAGCCCGGCAGATAGGGGTGCCCGGGCAGGAGCTCGACCAGGGCGTCCCGGCCCCGTGCCGCGAGCCACTTCGCCGAGATCTGCGCGCCGATGAAGCGGACGTCCTCGCGGGTGGGGCGGGCGGCGGCGGTGGCCTCGTAGGCGGCGGCCGTGCGCCGGGCGACGTACGGCTTGAAGAAGTCGAGGTCGAGGGTGCGCTGGCTGTCGACCTCCCACAGCAGCGGCTCGGCCTGGTTGCGGCCCTCGGGCGCCTCGATGCCCCACAGGTGCACCCGCGCCCCGTAGCCCTGCGCCGCCTCGACCGCCGAGACCAGGTCCTCGTCGCCGCCGAGGAGGGCCGCGTCGCTGATGGCGCGATGCCGGGCGAGGGACTCCAGGTCGGTGCGGATGAGGGAGTCGACGCCCTTCTGCTGGTTGTTGGCGTTGAGATTGCCGAGGCGGACCTTGACGTCCGGCAGTTCGGCGATGGTCTGCTGCTCGGCTGTGTGGATGCGGCGGCGGGCGCCGTCGTACCAGTAGACCCGCAGCAGCCGGCTGTCGGCGAAGATCGTGCGGGCCCGGTCGATGAGCGCGTCGATGAGCCCCTCGGCGTCCAGGTCGAACGCCCGCCGGTCCTCGGTGCCGGCGACGAGCCGTCCCGCGGCGGCGTAAAGGTACCCGGCGTCGACGAAGATCGCGTGGGTCGAGGGCGTCTTGGCCACCTCGGCGAGCATCCGCTGGAGCAGCTCGTTCGTGCGGTCGATGCGGGCGGCCAGGGCCGCGAGGTCGTCGTTCATCATCACCCATTGTTCCGGTGGTCACGCTGCGAACACAACCGGTCCCGGTTAGTCTCGAACGAGCAGCTTACCGGTCAGTAATTAGTCGTTCGAAAAATTTATTTAGCATAGGGAATGTTCGTAACAGTCGGCCTGTTGCATACGTATGGAACCCGGGGCACTTCCGCCGCACGGGACTCCACCCAGTAGTTCTCCTCAGGAGGATGACCAGACGAAGGGAGAAGCCCCATGCGCTTCGAAATCATGCGCCTCGACGACGTCGACGGCACGCCCGTCGACACCACCGTCGTGGACGCGGCCTCCGTCAACCGGATCGTGCAGCAGGCTGCCGCCATCGGCCAGCGCCTGTGGATCCGCCCGGCCGGGACCCCGGCCTCGTAACGCGGATCGTACTCTCACACACTTCGCGGCCCTCACCGGGAGCCTTTCCGGTGAGGGCCGCGCTGTATGCGCCGGGGACGGCGGGGTCAGCCGCCGGCCCGGATCACCTGCGTCACGCCGTTGATGATCTGCTGCACGGCGATCGCGGAGAGCATCATGCCCGCGAGCCGTGTCACGAGCACCACGCCGCCGTCCTTGATGACCCGGATGATCAGCAGCGAATAGCGCATCACCAGCCACAGCACGACGTGGATGGCGAGGATCGCCGACCACACCGACAGCTGTGTGGCGGCGCTGTCGGCCTTCTGGACGGCGAGGATGACCGACACGATCGCGCCCGGCCCGGCCAGCAGCGGCATCCCGAGCGGTACGAGGGCGACGTTGACGTCCTTGGTCTGCTTGGGCTCGTCCGTCTTGCCGGTGAGCAGGTCGAGCGCGATCAGCAGGAGCAGCAGCCCGCCCGCGATCATCAGCGCGGGCACGGAGACGTGCAGATAGGCGAGGATCTGGTGCCCGAGCAGCCCGAAGACGGTGATCACGCCGCCGGCGACGCACACGGCCTGGAACGCCATCCGCCGCTGCACCTTGGCGGGCCGCCCGGAAGTCAGGGCGAGGAAGATCGGGGTGATCCCTGGGGGATCCATGATGACGAAAAGGGTGACGAAGAGGGAGCCGAAGACGGCGACGTCGAACATAAGGGTGGTACTGGCCTTGCGCTGAGGAATGAGAAGGGGGAACGGGGGCGGGCGCGGCACAACGCCGTGCGCCTCGGTCAGGCCCCGCCGGTCCCCGGCACCGGGAACGCCCCGGTCGCGCGCCGCGTGATCTCGCCGTACACCTCGGGGTCGGTGGTGTACTCGCCGAGCACACAGGTCTTGCGGCTGCCGTGGTAGTCGCTGGAGCCGGTGACGAGCAGCCCCAGTTCCTTGGCCAGGCCGCGCAGCCGCGCCCGGGTGTCCGGGTCGTGGTCCATGTGGTCGACCTCGATGCCGTCGAGCCCGGCGGCGGCCAGCTCGGCGATCACCGCATCCGGCACCGTACGGCCCCGCTTGGATGCGGCCGGGTGCGCGAACACGGCGACGCCCCCGGCATCCTTGATCAGCCGGATCGCCTCGAAGGGGTCGGTCTCGTGCTTCTCCACGAAGGCCCGCCCGCCGTCTGCCAGCCACTCCTGGGTGAACGCGTCGCCCACGGTCTCCACGACGCCCAGCTCGACCAGCGCGGAGGCGACGTGCGGCCGTCCGACCGAGCCGTCGCCGGCGATCCGCGCGACCTGCTCCCAGGTGACCGGCACGCCGAGCGCGTTCAGCTTGGCGATCATGCCCTTGGCCCGCGGCACTCGGTCGTCGCGCACCAGCTCACGCTCGGCGAGCAGCGCGGGCTCCTCGGCGTCGAAGAGGTAGGCGAGCATGTGCATGCTGACACCGGACAGACGGCAGGACAGCTCGGCGCCGGTGACGAGGGTCAGCCCCTCCGGCAGGGCGGCGAGTGCCTCGGCGTGGCCGCGGGTGGTGTCGTGGTCGGTGAGGGCGACGACGTCGAGCCCCGCGGCGGCGGCGTGTCGCACCAGCTCGGCGGGGGTGTCCGTCCCGTCGGACGCGGTGGAGTGGGTGTGCAGGTCTATGCGCACGACACGGACTCCAAGCGGTGGGACGGGCAGCGGGCGGGGGACGAGCACTCAGGATAGCCGCCCGCCGGTCACCTCCGTGTCACACCCGCTCGCCGGGAGCGCCCCCTACGCGTGGCTCCACCGGGCGGCCTCCCGCCACGCGTGCGCCCCCACGCCGCCTACGGATGCAGCAACCGCGGCGACAACGCCCCGCACGGCACCAGTTCCAGCTCCGCCCCGGCCTCCCGGACGTCCGTCAGCACCAGTTCGTCGTACATCAGCAGCCCCGACTGCTCGGGCCAGACGACCGCCCACAGCCACAGCCCGAGCGCCTCGCCCGCGAAGACCGCGCGGTCGTCCGGCGTGCCGGAGACCAGCCAGAGGGGGGTGGGACGGCCGGCGGCGAGGACCTTGGCCTGGGGCGGCTTGCCGACGTCCATGTACGGGCCCGGGTCCGGGCCGTCGATGCCCGCGTACCGCGCGCCGAGGCCGACGCCGAGCTCCTCGGCGACCAGGATCAGCTCCCCTATGCCGCCGAGCGGCCCGGGGCCGGAGCAGGCCACTGCCGTGGCGCGGCCGCCGCTGCGGTCGTCGCCGGCACAGGCCACGCCCGTGAACAGCCAGCCGACCGGCAGCGGCCACGGCATCCACACCGGTACCTGCGTGCGATGCACCACGACGCTGAGGGCCTCGACGCTGGGCGGGATCACGGGCTGCAGCGGATGCACGGCGCCGTGGACATCGCACTGCCAGGAATCGGCGAAGAGTCCGGGAGCCCTGACCCGGCCACCACACTTCGGGCAACTGGGTTCGCCCCTCATAGGGCTCCACGGTCCTACCCAAGTCCCGTCCCGTCAAGGACGATCACCCGTCCGGGGGAAACCCGGGCCGAGCGGCGGTACGGGTGACGTTCCTCACCTCCGGCGACCGCTCGCTCGGGCGCCGGGTCAGTCCAGCGGGACGGACCGGCGGGCCGGGTCGCGCAGGTCGGTGCCGTGCGTCAGCCACCGCTCCTGGAGGGCCGCGGCACCGTGCACGCGCTTCCAGGCGGCCTCGTTCGGGGTCATCGGCAGCAGCGGCAGGAACCGCACGGGGTCGAGCGGCGGGTCCAGCTCCAGGTCCTCGACCAGGCCGCCGGGCTCGGCCACCAGCACGGAGGTGAAGGGAGCGCCGGGCCACAGCGGCTCGCCGACGTCCAGTGACGCGCCCGGCGCCACGACGACGCCCTCGACCTGCGGGGAGGCGGCGAGCACGGCGAGCGGGCGGAGCACCTTGTCGGTGTCGGCGCGCCCCGCGCGGACCGACAGGACCAGTTCGGCGCGCGGCCCCGCCACCGGGTCGGCGACCAGGGCCGTGGGGTCGGACATGGGCTGGGCGGACATGCCGAGCGTGGCGTAGCGGACGACGTCCCCCTCCTGGAAGCGGAGCACCTCGATGCGGTCGGTGCCGAGGAAGGTGACCGCGGCGCGGGCGTCCGGCTCGCCGAGCGCGGTGCGCAACCGGGCCTCGACCAAAGGAAGAACGTCAGCCATGCGGTGAGCATAGAACTCGTCAGGAGCGGGCAAAGCAGCACCTTGACACTTCAGTCGGCTGATACTCTTGGCCGGTGTTCGGGCAGCGCGCCAAGGCCCCTGGCAGGCCGTCGAGGCACTGAGGGAGCCGCGTTCCCGTCCGACGCCTGAAGACTCCCCTGCGGGGAACACCCCGTATCAGGGGGAATGGCTCGTCCCTCACGAGGGACCGACCGGAGGAGGTGGGGCTGTCATGGATCGAAGTCGACCGTGCAGTAGCACCCGCTCTTCCGGCCACTGACGGCCACTGACGTAGCTGCTTGGCTCTGGCCCGCCGCCGCCTTTCGCTCACGCGTCTTCACACGGAAGAGCACTTCGTTCGTTCTGCCTGATCTGTCTGACTGTTCTGTTGATCTGCATCAGCAGCTGAATCAGTAGCGAAGCTCGCCACCGCGACGGTGCGGTGCTCCCCGCTTTGTGGACGTGCCAAACCTCCTTCCCGTGCGCGATGTCGGGAAGACCCGCAGGACGTCCCCATTCCGGGCAGTTCCACCCGCCGCCGGCGGCCTTTCGTTGCTCGCGAAGGAGCCTGCCATGTCGATGATCCGTGACCTGCGCGCCGCGGTCCGGCCCTCGCGTCCCGCGCTGCGCAAGGAATCCGGCGCGTACGACACCACGCGCGACCCCCGCTCCACCAGCGCCGTCGTCGATTGCGCCGTCTACCGCGACGGCACCCGCGTCGAGACGGCGGGGCCGCTCACCCCGCACGAGGCGATGCGTCAGGTGCGGCGCGACGGCGGCTTCGTCTGGATCGGGCTGCACGAGCCGACCGAGGCCGAATTCGCCGGAATCGCCGGGGAGTTCGGGCTGCACCCGCTCGCCGTCGAGGACGCGGTGCAGGCCCACCAGCGGCCCAAGCTGGAGCGGTACGACGACTCGCTGTTCACCGTCTTCAAGACCATCCACTACGTCGAGCACGACGAACTCACCGCCAGCAGCCAGGTCGTGGAGACCGGCGAGGTGATGTGCTTCACCGGCCGGGACTTCTTCATCACCGTCCGGCACGGTGGCAAGGGCTCGCTGCGGGCGCTGCGGCACCGGCTCCAGGACGACCCCGAGCTGCTCGCCAAGGGCCCCTCGGCCGTGCTGCACGCCATCGCCGACCATGTCGTGGACGGCTACGTCGCGGTCGCCGACGCGGTGCAGGACGACATCGACGAGGTGGAGACCGAGGTGTTCTCCCCGGGCCGCAAGGGCGCACCGCGCGGTACGGACGCCGGCCGGATCTACCAACTCAAGCGCGAGGTGATGGAGTTCAGGCGGGCGGTGCAGCCGCTGATGCGTCCGCTGCAGCTGCTCAGCGAGCGGCCGATGCGGCTGATCGAGCCGGACATCCAGAAGTACTTCCGGGACGTCGCCGACCACCTGGCCCGGGTGCAGGAGCAGGTGACCGGCTTCGACGAGCTGCTCAACTCCATCCTCCAGGCCAACCTCGCGCAGGCGTCCGTCGCGCAGAACGAGGACATGCGCAAGATCACGTCGTGGGCCGCGATCATCGCCGTGCCGACGATGGTGTGCGGGGTGTACGGGATGAACTTCGACTACATGCCTGAGCTGCGCTGGAGGTTCGGCTACCCGCTGGTGCTCGGCGTCACCGCGATGATCTGTTTCGGGATCCACCGCACCCTCAAGCGCAACGGCTGGCTGTGAGGGCGGCCCGGATAGTCTGGGTCCCATGACTGGTGAGCTGCTCGACCGGGCCCTCGTCGAGGAGGCCACGAAGAAGTCCGGCCTGATCTGGGTCAAGGGCTCCGGCGTGCCGGCCGCGCGGGCGCTGTGGCATGTGTGGCACGACGGCGCCGCGTACGTCGTCGGCGACGGTCCGGGGGAGCAGCCGCTGCCGGGGCTGGTGGGCGGGGCGAGCGCCGAGGTGACGGTCCGCAGCAAGGACAAGGGCGGCCGGCTGGTCTCCTGGACGGCGCGCGTGGAGGAGCCCGCCGCCGGGTCCGAGGAGTGGGAGGCGGCCGTCGCCGAGTTGAAGGGCAAGCGGCTCAACGCCCCCGACGGCGAGGCGATGACGGAACGCTGGCGACGCGAGTGCCGGGTGGTGCGGCTGGCGCCGACCGGTGAGACGCACCCGCTGCCGCAGGGCTCGCTGGCCGCCGCGCCGGCGTCGACGCCGGCCACGACGCGCGAACCGATCCCGGCGGGGCTGCCCCGGCTCCTGAGGAAGCGCCGTCGCAAGTAGCCGGGCCGGCCGCTCAAGTCGTCGGCAGCTGGCGGCCGTAGTCGACCGTCTCCTCCTTCGCCGGCTGCTTCAGCTCGAAGTCCTTGCCCCACTCGGAGAAGCGGAGCGTGCCCGCGCCGCCCGCGCGCACCAGCCGCAGCGGATACGGGGTGCCCTCCAGGGAGACGTCGAGCGTGCCGCCGGCGCCCTCGTCGCCGGTGATGCGGACGGTGCGCACACCGGACTGCTCGTGGCGGCCGTCGGTCTTCAGGGCGCCGTGCAGGGTGAGCAGGCCGTCGAGGAGCTGGTCCTTGTCGGTGAAGCCGCTGAACCTCTTGTACGAGGGGTCGCCCTCGGGCACCTTCACGTACTTGCCCTCCAGCTTGCCCGCCGCCGCCTCGGAGTCGCCCTCCTCGCCGTCGCTCCAGAACTCCGCGTCGGCCATCAGGAACAGCTCCTCGCCGACCCGCAGCAGCCGGAAGGTGGCCCCCTCCGCGGTGACCGACCCGGTGCCGCCGTCGCCTTTCAGGCGCATGTCGAGGGAGTAGGTGTTCTTGCCGGCGACCACGGTCCCGGACAGGTGCACGGCCTCGGCGGACGCCGCCGCCTTCCGCGTCCGGGTCTGGATCTGCTCTGGCGGCAGCTTGCCGACCCCGTTCGTGCCCGCGTCGGGGTCCTCGCTGCTGCACCCTGTCAGCCCCGTTCCGGTCACGGCCAGTGCGCACATCGCGCTCACCAGTGCGGCCCGGCGGAGACGGCCGTGGAGCATCGCGGTCACAGGTTGGGACTGCCTTTCCGATCGGTGGTCCTGGGCGGCGTACGGCAGCGTACCGGGGCCAGGTGAAGCGGGCGGAGCCAGTCCGTCCGGACCGTTCTCCGGGGCGGAGCCGATCAGTACCGGCTAGCCTGAAGCCCACGCAAGCGGGCAATCGGAACAAGACAGACACCCGTGGGAGAAGGAGGCGCGGTCATGGCAGCGGGCGCCCCCCGGATCTTCGTCTCGCACCTGGCCGGTGTCGCCGTCTTCGACCCCAACGGCGACACCGTGGGCCGGGTGCGCGAGCTGGTCGTCATGCTGCGCGTCGGCCGACGGCCCCCGCGGCTGCTCGGCCTGGTCGTCGAACTGGCCACCCGCCGCCGGATCTTCCTGCCCATGACCCGGGTCACCGGCATCGAGTCCGGCCAGGTCATCACCACCGGCGTGCTCAACGTCCGGCGCTTCGAACAACGCCCCACCGAGCGCCTCGTCTTCGGGGAACTGCTCGACCGGCGCGTCACGCTGGTCGAGACCGGCGAGGAGGTCACCGTCCTGGACCTGTCGGTGCAGCAGCTGCCCGCCCGGCGCGACTGGGAGATCGACCGCGTCTTCGTCCGCAAGGGCCGCAGGGGCGGCGCGTTCCGGCGGGCCAAGGGCGAGACGCTGACGGTGGAGTGGTCCGCGGTCACCGGGTTCTCGCTGGAGGAGCACGGGCAGGGCGCCGAGAGCCTGCTCGCCACCTTCGAGCAGCTGCGCCCCGCCGACCTCGCCAACGTCCTGCACCACCTCTCCGCCAAGCGGCGCGCCGAGGTCGCCTCCGCCCTGGACGACGACCGGCTCGCCGACGTGCTGGAGGAGCTGCCGGAGGACGACCAGATCGAGATCCTCGGCAAGCTGAAGGAGGAGCGGGCCGCCGACGTCCTGGAGGCCATGGACCCCGATGACGCCGCCGACCTGCTCGCCGAGCTGCCCGAGGAGGAGAAGGAGCGCCTGCTGAGCCTGATGCAGCCCTCCGACGCCGCCGACATGCGCCGCCTGATGGCGTACGAGGAGCACACCGCGGGCGGTCTGATGACGACCGAGCCGATCGTGCTGCGTCCCGACGCCACCGTCGCCGACGCCCTCGCCCGGGTCCGCAACCCCGACCTCTCCCCCGCCCTCGCCGCCCAGGTCTACGTCTGCCGCCCGCCCGACGAGACGCCGACCGGCAAGTACCTGGGCACCGTCCACTTCCAGCGGCTGCTGCGCGACCCCCCGTACACGCTGGTCAGCTCGCTCGTCGACGACGATCTCCAGACGCTCGCGCCCGGGGCGGCGCTGCCGCTGGTCGCCGGGTTCTTCGCGACGTACGACATGGTCGCGGCGCCCGTCGTGGACGAGTCGGGTTCGCTGCTGGGGGCGGTGACGGTGGACGACGTGCTGGACCACATGCTGCCCGAGGACTGGCGGGAGACGGAGTTCCACTTCGACCAGGACGTCGAGGGGGCGGTCGCCGATGGCGCCTGAGCGCGAGGCGTGGCGCGAGACGGGCCGGGAGCGGGTACCGGCGGGCGCCACCGCCACCACGCGCAGCCGCCCCCGGCTGGACCAGCCGCGCCCGCCGCGCCGCCGGCTGCTGCCCGAGTGGGACCCGGAGGCCTTCGGCAAGGTGTCGGAGCGGATCGCGCGCTTCCTCGGCACCGGGCGGTTCATCGTCTGGATGACGTTCGCCATCGTGCTGTGGGTGGTGTGGAACGTCTCCGCGCCCGAGGCGCTGCGGTTCGACGAGTACCCGTTCATCTTCCTGACGCTGATGCTGTCGCTGCAGGCCTCCTACGCCGCCCCGCTGATCCTGCTCGCGCAGAACCGGCAGGACGACCGCGACCGGGTCAACCTGGAGCAGGACCGCAAGCAGAACGAGCGCTCGATCGCGGACACCGAGTACCTGACCCGGGAGATCGCCGCCCTGCGCATCGGGCTCGGCGAGGTGGCCACGCGGGACTGGATCCGCTCCGAGCTGCAGGACGTGGTGAAGGAGCTGGAGGACCGGGCGGACGGCAGGCGGGACGGGCGGCGGGTATTCCCGGCCGACCGGTCGGGGGCACGTGACGTAGACGACCGCTGACGGGCTTTCCCGGGTCCCCGCCGCGCGCCGTACCATCGTCCCTATGGCTACGGAAGACGCGGTGCGCGAGGCACTGGCGACGGTGAACGACCCCGAGATCAACCGCCCCATCACGGAACTCGGGATGGTCAAGTCGGTGGAGATCGGTGCGGACGGTGCGGTCGCGGTCACCGTGTACCTGACGGTCTCCGGCTGCCCCATGCGGGACACGATCACTCAGCGGGTGACCGACGCGGTCTCGCGGGTCGAGGGCGTCACGCGCGTCGACGTCACGCTGGACGTGATGAGCGACGAGCAGCGCAAGGAGTTGGCGGCGGCGCTGCGCGGCGGCCAGACCGAGCGGGAGGTGCCCTTCGCCAAGCCGGGCTCGCTGACCCGCGTCTACGCGGTCGCCTCCGGCAAGGGCGGGGTCGGCAAGTCGTCCGTGACCGTCAACCTGGCGGCGGCGATGGCGGCGGACGGGCTGAAGGTCGGTGTCGTGGACGCCGACATCTACGGCCACTCCGTGCCGCGGATGCTCGGCGCGGACGGACGTCCCACCCAGGTCGAGAACATGATCATGCCGCCGTCCGCCCACGGCGTGAAGGTGATCTCCATCGGCATGTTCACGCCGGGCAACGCCCCGGTGGTGTGGCGCGGCCCGATGCTGCACCGGGCGCTGCAGCAGTTCCTGGCGGACGTGTACTGGGGCGACCTGGACGTGCTGCTGCTGGACCTGCCGCCCGGCACCGGTGACATCGCCATCTCGGTGGCCCAGTTGGTGCCGAACGCCGAGATCCTGGTCGTGACGACCCCGCAGCAGGCGGCGGCCGAGGTGGCGGAGCGGGCCGGCTCGATCGCCGTGCAGACCCACCAGAAGATCGTCGGCGTGGTCGAGAACATGTCCGGGCTGCCCTGCCCGCACTGCGGCGAGATGGTCGACGTGTTCGGCACGGGCGGCGGTCAGACCGTCGCCGACGGCCTGACCCGCACGACCGGGGCGAACGTCCCGGTGCTCGGCTCCATCCCGATCGACGTCCGGCTGCGCGAGGGCGGCGACGAAGGCAGGCCGGTGGTGCTCAGCGACCCGGAGTCCCCGGCGGGCGCGGCCCTGCGCGCGATCGCGGGCAAGCTGGGCGGCCGTCAGCGCGGACTGTCGGGGCTGTCGCTGGGGATCACCCCGAAGAACAAGTTCTGACCGGGTTCCGACCGGCCGGACGGACACGGGAAGGGGCGCCGGCGCCGGCGCCCCTTCGTCACGTCCTGCGCGGGACGTACCGCGCGCCCGGTCAGGCGTACTGCGCGATGTCCTTGATCATCGCGAAGCCCAGCCCGTACGCGCTCATCCCCCTGCCGTACGCGCCCACGTGCACCTTGGACTCGGTGGATCCGGCCAGGACCCAGCCGAACTCCGACTCGCGGTAGTGGAACGGGGTGGGGACCCCGTCGACCGGCAGCGACAGCGTCGACCACTCGGGGCCGGCCAGGTCGTCCGCAAGGGCCCAGGCGGTCTCCGTCTGCTGCTCCAGCCAGTCGTCGCGCAGGCTGTGGTCCATCTGGCCGGGCCAGGTGAACGACAGCAGCCCGACGCCCGCGAGCCAGGCCGCGGACGACACCGTGGTCGCCTCCAGTACGCCCGTGCCGTCCGCGGTGCGCCGTACCGGGTGGGCCGCGACGGTCACCACGACCGCGAACCGCTCCCGGTCCTCCGTCCCCTCGTGCCGCACCGTGGGTTCGTCGCCGTGGCCGATGGAGCCGTGCTCCACCGCGCCGTCCGCCGTCGTGCCGACCTGCATCAGCCAGCGCGGTCCCATGAACGCCTCGTCGAGGCCGTACCACGGGAAGGGCGCGCGCAGGTAGCCGTCGACCGCGCGCCAGGCCGAGGGGGCGTGCGGTGCGCCCTCCGCGGCCGGCGCCTGCGCGACTGCCCTACTCGTCGTCTCCATGTGCCCGGACGCCTCCTCGCTCTCGTCGGACCGGTCGGCCCGCCCCCCATCGGGCGTACTCGTCCGGTCCGGACAACAACTCGGCAGCATAGCCACCCCGTCCCCGGGCGCCGGGAACACGCCCGTCGGGCGGCGGGGCGTCGCCCCTGCGCGGGCAGGCTCAGGTGGCGTCGGCGTCGAAGGGCGGGCGGTCGTCGGGCTTCTTCGTCATGTCGACGCGGTCGGCGGCGGGGGCGGCCGGCGCGGCGGTGGCGGAGGAGTCGGCGTCGCGGCCGTGGACCGCGTCGGTGACCTCGGCCATCTCCTTCTTGAGGTCGAAGCCGTTGCGGATTTCCTTGAGCCCCAGGTCGTCGTTGTCCAGCTGCTTGCGCAGGAACGTCTTGGGGTTGAGGTCCTCGAACTCGAAGTCCTTGAACTCCGGGCCCAGTTCCTGCCGGATGTCCTGCTTGGCACTCTCCGAGAAGTCCCGGATCTTGCGGATCGTGCGGGTGACGTCCTGGATGACCTTCGGGAGCTTGTCCGGACCGAAGACGAGCACCGCGAGGACGATGAGCGTCACCAGCTCGAGCGGTCCTATGTCATTGAACACCTGAAAGCTCCTTGCGATGTCCGGCCGGCACCACGGTACCCGCCGATCCCGTCCGGCCGGTACTGCCCCGTGCCCCCCGAGTGTGGGCAAGTGGGCGATTCGTCCCCTCTTCCCTTTTCCTGCATGGACGAATGGTCCGGACTGCGAGGTTCGTATGCGTTCGCTCAGCCGTCGCTCGAGCCGAGCACGAGGGAGAGCGTGCGCTCCTCCCCGTCACGGACCAGGGTCAGCTCCAGGCGGTCGCCGGGGCGGTGGGCACGGGTCTTGACGATCAGCTCCTCGCCGGAGTGGACCCGCTGCCCGTTCACCTCGGTGATGACGTCGCCGGGCTCGATGCCGGCCCGGTCGCCGGGGCCGCCGGGGACGACCGGGGGGCCGCCGTCGTTGTCCTTGACGCCGACGCGGGCGCCGTCCCCCGCATAGGCCATGTCGAGGGTGATGCCGATGACGGGGTGGGTCGCCCGGCCGGTGTTGATCAGTTCCTCGGCGACGCGCTTGCCCTGGTTGATGGGGATGGCGAAGCCGAGGCCGATGGAGCCGGACTGGCCGCCGCCCTCCTCGTCGTCCGGGCCGCCGCCGGCCGAGCGGATCGCGGAGTTGATGCCGATGACGCGGGCGCGGGCGTCGAGCAGGGGGCCTCCGGAGTTGCCGGGGTTGATGGGGGCGTCGGTCTGGAGGGCGTCCACGTAGGAGACGTCGCTGTCGTCGCCGCCGGCCGTGATGGGCCGTTCCCGGGCGCTGATGATGCCGGAGGTGACCGTGCCGGCGAGGTCGAAGGGGGCGCCGATGGCGACGACCGGGTCACCGACCTCGACGTTGTCGGAGTTGCCGAGCGGCAGGGGCTTGAGGCCCTTGACGCCCCGGACGCGGACGACGGCGAGGTCGTAGCCGCCGTCCCGGCCGACGATCTCGGCCTCGGCGGTGTCGCCGCTGTGGAAGGTGACGGTTATCTCGCCGTCGTCGTCGGCCGAGTCGACGACGTGGTTGTTGGTGAGGATGTGACCCCGGTCGTCGAGGACGAATCCGGTGCCGGTGCCCTGCCCGCCGGAGCCGTTGACGTGCAGGGTGACCACGCTGGGCAGGGCGCGCGCGGCGATCCCGGCCACGCTGTCCGCGGGCCGCCCGGCGGGCTCCTCACCTGCCTGGGGCAGCTCGATCTGTCCGACGCCGCCGTTGCGCTCCAGATAGGCGCCCACGACACCGCCGACGCCGCCCGACACGAGCGCGATCGCCGCTGCCGCGGCGACGAGCCCCCGCCTGACCCTGGTCCGCCGCTGGTCCCGGGTGAGCACACCGCCGCCGGTCTGCTGGAGGGGGGCGGAGGGGGACACGGGAGCGGCCCAGGGGTCGTAGCGGCGCCAGGGATCCAGGGAGGTGGGGGCGGGGGCGTCGGGGGTGGGCACGGGACCGGGGCCCGGGCCGGCCGTGGTGGGGACGGAGTCCGACACGGGGCCCGGCGCGAAGGGCGCGGGTGCGGTGAGGGGGGTGGCCGCGTCCGTCGAGGCGGGCGGGAAAGCGCTGTGCGGGGACGGCTCGGGCACACCGTGGGCCGGGGCCGCGCCGGACACCGGCAGGGCGGGCGCAGGGGCGGGGCCGTGCCCGACGGGGGCCGCTTCCGCCGTACCGGGCGGGAAGACGCCGTGCGCAGACGGCTCGGGCACACCATGGACCGGGGCCGCGCCGGACACCGGCAGGGCGGGCGCAGGGGCGGGGCCGTGCCCGACAGGGGCCGCTTCCGCCGTACCGGGCGGGAAGACGCCGTGCGCAGACGGCTCGGGCACACCATGGACCGGGGCCGCGCCGGACACCGGCAGGGCGGTTCCCTGCGCGGGCGTCGTGGCGGGGTGCTGTACGGGCGGGGCGGGCGCCCAGGGGCCCGGTTCGCCATAGGGAGGGGTGCTGTAGGGGTCGGGGTCGTGAAGCGGCCTGGGCCCGTCCTGCGGGGGCACGGCCGCGGGGGCGGTGCCGTCGGAGTCGGGCGCGGGCCCGGCCTCCGGCGCCGGGACGGGCTCGACGGCCTCTTCGCGGGCGGCCGGGCGGTCCGCCGCGAGCCCATAGGCCGTGGGGCGGTCCGCCGCGGACTCACGCGTCGGAGCGGACTCGGGCGCCGGACCGGACTCGCGCATCGCACCCGTCGCGGACGGAGGAGCCGGCACAGGAACGGCCTCCCCGTCCTCCGGCCGGCGCAGTGCGAAGTCGCCCTCCGCCGCTGCGGGCGGCTTCGGGCGTTCCAGTTCGAAGTCGCCGGCGTGCGCGGTGCCCTCCCGTTGCCCCGCAGGGTCCTGCGCGGGCTTCCCCTCGTTCATGCTCTCCCCACAGCCGGGCGCGGCCCGCTCGTCGTTGGTGGCCGCTGTCTTCGGTGCCACCTCGGATTCAACCAGGTTCGCGCGCCCGGGCGCAGCGGCGTCAGCGGGAGGGCCCCGGGGCGGGGGTGGGCTCCGAGAGCAGGTCCGGCGTCGTCGACCAGGCGGTCAGCGCGATCGGCGGGGCCGCCGAGAGCGGGCGTATGAGCGGGGACATGGCGGCCGCGCCCGCGACGACGGGCGCCGTGAGCGTGTCCACCGCCTGCCCGGCGCCGCCCGGCAGCAGCGGGGCGGACAGCTGTGTGGGAGCCGTCGGACTGCCGAGGGCCCGTCCGCCCTGGCCCTGTGCCAGCAGCGGGGCGACCGCGCGCCGCCGCTGGCCGTCGGGCGCCGTCGCGGCCCCCGACCCCGGCGAGCGCACCGGCGTCACATTGCTGCCGCTGCCCGAGCCGCCGCGGGTGTCCGTGTCGCCCGGCGTGCCCGTGGTGACGCCGCCCAGCGCGATGGCGGCCAGCGACACCGCCCCGGCGGCGACGAACGCGAAGCGCCGCCCGCGCGAGGCCGCGGCGCGCTCGGCCTCCTGACGGCCGACGTCATGGATGCGGAAGCCCGCGGCGGGCAGGTAGTCGAAGCCGAGACGCTCACCGCGTCTCATGCCGAAGACGCCGTCGCCGAGGCCTCCCCCCAGCGGCGGCAGTCCGCCGTCGTCGCGGTCGCCCGCCATCGGTCCGCCTCCGGGCAGGCCCTGCAGGCGGGCCAGGAAGCTCTCCGAGGGCGGCGGGGGCGCGGCCTGGGCGAAGACGTTCTTCAGCCGGCGCTGGGCGTCGACCTCCGCCTTGCACTTCGGGCAGGTCGCCACGTGCGCCAGCACACGCTCGCGCGTGTCATGACCGAGCTCTCCGTCGACGAGCGCGGCGAGCCGGTCTCCCAGGTGCTGTTCCGCCAGACGGTCCCCGGTGAGGCGGCCTTCGGCGGATTCGGGCCGTGTTCCACTCACGCGGACGCGCCCCCTCCTCCCAGAGCGGGCACCCGGGCGGCGAAGGAGCGGCGCTCGGCGCGCGCCTCCGGCGAGCGGTGCGCGAGCGCCTTGCGCAGCTGCGAACGGCCGCGGTGGATCCGCGACCGGACGGTGCCGAGCTTGACGCCGAGGGTCGCGGCGATCTCCTCGTACGACAGCCCTTCGATGTCGCAGAGCACGACCGCGGCACGGAACTCCGGCGCCAGGGTGTCCAGGGCCTGCTGGACGTCCGCGTCGAAGTGGGCGTCGTTGAAGACCTGCTGGGGGTTGGGCTCCCGGCTGGGCAGGCGCTCGGCCGCGTCCTCGCCGAGGGCGTCGAAGCGGATCCGCTGCTTGCGGCGGACCATGTCCAGGAAGAGGTTGGTGGTGATGCGGTGCAGCCAGCCCTCGAAAGTGCCCGGCGTGTACGTCGACAGCGAGCGGAAGACGCGGACGAAGACCTCCTGGGTGAGGTCCTCGGCGTCGTGCTGGTTGCCGGTGAGGCGGTAGGCCAGTCGGTACACGCGGCCACTGTGCGTGCTGACGATCTCCTCCCACGTGGGCGGAGTCCAAGCCTGCCCGTCCGCGTCGGTGGAGAAGGTCGCGGTCTGGGCACGGCCGCCGGAGGAACCGGCGGCGTGGCTGTGGTCAGCAGCGGTGTCGTTCACGGATTTCGGCCTGCCCGCCGACCCGAGGAAGCGCCTCAGCCCTCCTGCCCGGTCCACAGGCGCAGCCGCACCTCCCCTGTCGGCTCTGGTGGTGTCCAGTGGAGCCCCTACCATAGCCACCTCGTCCGTTAGCTCCGGATAAGCGGTTTTACGAGAATTTGATCTGGGCTGATACGGCTCATACGGCTGCGTCAGCACTTGCTCGTCGCCCCGCTGTTCGTCGTGATCCAACCGTGTCCCCCGCCCTCGTCTCCCGCCCTTCCAAACGTCCGGTCCCATCTGCGGGTTCCCGGCGGCAGCGGATACAGTCACGCCCAGGCAACCGTGGGGACAGGAGAGGGTCATTACCGGCAACCGGCAGACGAGCTGGGCGTTCGCCGACGCCTATGTCGCCGAGGACGAAGCGCTGCGCTGGGCCCGCGACCGGGCCCGCGAGGCAGGGCTGCGCTCGGTGTCGCCCGGCACGGGCGCCGCCCTGCGGTTGCTGGCCGCCTCGGTGGACGCCAAGGCCGTCGCCGAGATCGGCACCGGGACCGGCGTGTCCGGGATCCATCTGCTGCACGGGATGCGGCCGGACGGGGTGCTGACGACCGTCGACCCGGAGCCGGAGCACCAGCAGTTCGCCCGGCAGGCGTTCCGCGCCTGCGGCTTCGCCAGCAACCGGGCGCGCTTCATCCCCGGCCGCGCGCTGGAGGTGCTGCCGCGCCTGGCGGACGCCGGGTACGACCTGGTGTTCTGCGACGGCGACCGGCTGGAGGTGCTGGACTACCTCGCTGAATCGTTGCGGCTGCTGCGGCCGGGCGGGCTGGTCGCCTTCGAGGGCGTCTTCGGCGGCGGGCGCACCGTGGACTCGGGTCCGCAGCCCACGGAGGTCGTGCGGCTGCGGGAGCTGTTGCGGGCGGTGCGCGAGAGCCAGGAGCTGGTGCCGTCGCTCCTGCCGGTGGGCGACGGCCTGCTGTGCGCGGTCAAGCGCTGAGCCGCCC
The DNA here is from genome assembly GCF_040611575.1 of Streptomyces sp. NPDC006610. Lineage (NCBI taxonomy): Bacteria > Bacillati > Actinomycetota > Actinomycetes > Kitasatosporales > Streptomycetaceae > Streptomyces > Streptomyces sp. NPDC006610. The sequence continues at coordinate 83,329 of NZ_JBEXOP010000001.1, read as the reverse complement.
TCCGACGAGCAGGGCAGGTGCCCGGTACGCGTCCGCCCCGGCACCGAAGCGGCGCCGGGGCGGACGGAAGGGTTGGGGTCGTTCGCGGCGTCAGCCCACGACCTTCTTGAGGGCGTCGCCGAGCGCGTCGGCCTCGTCCGGGGTCAGCTCGACGACGAGCCGACCGCCGCCTTCGAGCGGAACGCGCATGACGATGCCCCGCCCCTCCTTGGTCACCTCGAGCGGGCCGTCACCCGTTCGCGGCTTCATGGCCGCCATGCTCGTTCCCCTTCCTGAAACCCAGCTCATCGTCAAAGCCGACGCGGCCCCCTGAAGGGCACGCGCGTCCTTCAGCAGGACGCGCGACACCGGCATCGAACACATTGCTTCCCAGCCATTATCCCGCATGGGACGACCCGATGACCAACATCGGTCGGCATCGCTTGGGCAACGCGCGCGAGCAAAACCACTCAATTCGGCGATGCGACTGCGATACTGCGCCACCTGCCGGACCTCGGCCGACCGGAAACTGCCGGAGATTCTTTGACGCAGGTCACACGCGCGCTCCGGCCCCGCGCCGCCGATCTCCGCCATGCTGTCCTCGATGACGGGCCCTACCGACCGGTAGGACCGAGCCGCGACACCGGAGGGGATGCCCCATGGCCGACACCGTGCTCTACGAGGTGAGCGACGGACTGGCGACGATCACGCTGAACCGCCCCGAGGCGATGAACGCGCTGAACATCGAGGCCAAGGAGGCCCTCCGGGACGCGGTCCGGTCCGCGGCCGGCGACGACGCCGTACGGGCCGTGCTGCTGACCGCCGCCGGCGACCGGGCGTTCTGCGTGGGGCAGGACCTCAAGGAGCACATCGGGCTGCTGGCCTCCGACCGGGAGTCGGGCGGGGGGCGGACCATGACCACCGTGCGGGAGCACTACAACCCGATCGTGCGGGCGCTCGCGGGCGCGGCCAAGCCGGTCGTCGCCGGGGTGAACGGTGTGGCCGCGGGGGCCGGGTTCGGCTTCGCCCTCGCCGCCGACTACCGGGTGGTGGCGGACACGGCGGCCTTCAACACCTCGTTCGCCGGGGTCGCGCTGACCGCGGACTCCGGGGTCTCCTGGACGCTGCCGCGGGTCGTGGGGCCGGGCCGCGCCGCCGACCTGCTGCTGTTCCCGCGCAGCATCACGGCGCAGGAGGCGTACGAGCTGGGCATCGCCAACCGCGTCGTCCCGGCGGCCGACCTGCGAGCGGAGGCCGAGACCGTCGCCCGCACGCTCGCAGAGGGCCCGACGGTGGCGTACGCGGCGCTGAAGGAGTCCATGGCGTACGGGCTGACCCACTCCCTGTCCGAGACCCTGGACAAGGAGGACGAGCTGCAGACGCGCGCCGGGGCCTCGGAGGACCACGCGATCGCGGTGCGCGCCTTCGTCAACAAGGAGAAGCCGAAGTACCTCGGTCGCTGACCGGCGGCGCGACGGCTCGGGCGGGCGACGGGATCACGCGGCGGCGCGGCGGGCGACGCAGTCGGCGAGGTGGTCGTCGACCAGGCCGCACGCCTGCATCAGCGCGTACGCCGTGGTGGGGCCGACGAAGCGCAGGCCCCGCTTCTTGAGCGCCTTGGACAGGGCCGTCGACTCCGGGGTGAGCGCGGGGACGTCGGCCAGGGCCTTGGGGACCGGGCGGGCGGCCGGGTCGGGGGCGTGGGACCAGATCAGCCCGTCCAGCTCGCCCGGCGCCCATCCGGCGAGCACGCGCGCGTTGGCGAGGGTGGCGTCGACCTTGGCGCGGTTGCGGATGATGCCGGGGTCGGCCAGCAGCCGCTCCCGGTCGGCGTCGGTGAACTCGGCGACCCTGGCGATCTCGAACCCGGCGAAGGCGGCGCGGAAGCCGGGGCGGCGGCGCAGGATGGTGATCCACGACAGCCCGGACTGGAACGCCTCCAGCGAGAGGCGTTCGAACAGGGCGTCGTCGCCGTGGACGGGGCGGCCCCACTCCTCGTCGTGGTAGGCCACGTAGTCCGGGGTGGACAGCGCCCACGGGCAGCGCAGGGCGCCGTCCGGGCCGGCCAGGGCCTCGCTCACGGCTGCTCCTCCCGCTGCTGCTGCTCGGGCTCGTCCGGGGCGCCGCCGCCGGCCGCGGTCCGGGCGCCGGCCAGGGCGGACTCCAGGTCGGCGATGCGGGCGTCGCGCTCGGCCAGCTCGGCGGCGAGCCGGCCGAGGGCGTCGTCGACGTCGGCCATGCGGTAGCCGCGCAGGGCGAGCGGAAAGCGCAGGGCGTCGATGTCCGCGCGGCCGACGGGACGGTCCGGGGGCAGCGGGTCGCGCAGCAGCTCCGGCCCCGTCCCGGTCAGCGGGCCGTTCTCGCCGCCGCCCACCACCGCGAGCGTCACCGCGGTGACCACGACGGCGAGGGCCACCACAAGGAACAAGAACATCACCATCGCTGAGGGTCCCCACGCTCGTGTCTCACGGACGGCACGCACCGGCGTACGGGGTGTCCCGCGGCGCGCGCCGACTTCGGATGTGTCAGGGTCCGATCGTGCCATGCGGTGCTGGCGGTTAGGGTCGCAGGCGGCCGAGAAGAGGCCGCCCAACGGGACGTACGAGGAGAGGCCACAGCGGATGCTCAGGCTGGGCAGGCGGGAATTCGAGCCGCACGAGCCGGTGATCATGGCGATCGTGAACCGGACCCCGGACTCGTTCTACGACCAGGGGGCGACCTTCCGCGACGAGCCCGCCCTCGCGCGCGTGGAGCGGGCTGTGACCGAGGGCGCCGCGATCATCGACATCGGCGGGGTCAAGGCGGGGCCCGGCGAGGAGGTCACCGCCGAGGAGGAGGCGCGGCGCACGGTCGGCTTCGTGGCGGAGGTGCGGCGGCGCTTCCCGGACGTGGTGATCAGCGTGGACACCTGGCGGCACGAGGTCGGCGAGGCCGTCTGCGAGGCGGGCGCCGATCTCCTGAACGACGCCTGGGGCGGGGTCGATCCCCGGCTCGCGGAGGTCGCCGCCCGCCACCGGGTCGGCCTGGTGTGCACGCACGCCGGCGGCGCCGAGCCCCGCACCCGCCCGCACCGGGTGACGTACGACGACGTGATGGCCGACATCCTCCGGGTGACCGTCGGACTCGCGGAGCGGGCGGTGGCGCTCGGCGTGCCGCGGGAGTCGGTGCTGATCGACCCGGGGCACGACTTCGGCAAGAACACCCGGCACAGCCTGGAGGCGACCCGGCGGCTCGGCGAGATGGTGGAGACGGGCTGGCCGGTGCTGGTGTCGCTGTCCAACAAGGACTTCGTCGGCGAGACCCTGGACCGCCCGGTGAAGGAGAGGGTGATCGGCACCCTGGCCACGACGGCGGTGTCGGCGTGGCTGGGCGCTCAGGTGTACCGGGTGCACGAGGTGGCGGAGACCCGCCAGGTGCTGGACATGGTGGCGTCGATCGCGGGCCACCGCCCCCCGGCGGCGGCCCGGCGGGGACTGGCCTGACCCGGGCGGGGCGCTATCGCCCCGCCTCCTTGGAGACCAGGGCCACCGCCTCGTCCACGTCGTCGGTGACGTGGAAGAGGAGGAGGTCCTTCTCCGCCGCCTTGCCCTGGGCGATGACCGTGCCGCGCAGCCAGTCGACCAGCCCGCCCCAGTACTCCGTGCCGAACAGCACGATGGGGAAGCGGGTGACCTTCTGGGTCTGCACCAGGGTGAGCGCCTCGAACAGCTCGTCGAGGGTGCCGAGGCCGCCCGGCAGGACCACGAAGCCCTGCGCGTACTTGACGAACATCATCTTCCGGACGAAGAAGTACCGGAAGTTGAGGCCGATGTCGACATAGGGGTTCAGCCCCTGCTCGAAGGGCAGCTCGATGCCGAGGCCGACCGAGATGCCCTTGGCCTCGCAGGCGCCCTTGTTGGCCGCCTCCATGGCCCCGGGGCCGCCGCCGGTGATCACCGCGAAGCCCGCCTCGACCAGCCCTCGGCCGAGCCGCACGCCCGCCTCGTACTCCGGGGAGTCGGCGGGGGTGCGGGCCGAGCCGAAGACGCTGATGGCCGGCGGGAGTTCGGCGAGGGTGCCGAAGCCCTCGATGAACTCCGACTGGATGCGCAGCACCCGCCAGGGGTCGGTGTGGACCCAGTCGGTGGGCGCGCGCTCGTCCAGCAGCCGCTGGTCGGTGGTGCTCGACTGCACCTGGTCCCGCCTGCGGAGGACCGGGCCCAGGCGCTGTTCCTCCGGCGGCCTCTTCTTGCCCTCGGGGTTGCCGGTAGCCATGTGCGCTCCCTCCGTCTGCAGGTGGTTCCACCTCAGCCTAGATCTACGCGGGTTACGTACGGGGGACCTCAGCATGTCCGCCGTGCGCCGGCGTAAACGCGATCACGCCGTCAGCCAGGCCCGCAGCCGCTCCTCCCCCGCGAGGATCTTCGCGGTGTCCACCCTTTCGTCCCGCTTGTGCGCCAAATGGGGATTGCCGGGACCGTAGTTGACGGCGGGGATGCCGAGGGCGCTGAAGCGGGAGACGTCCGTCCAGCCGAACTTGGGCTGCGGGGTGCCGCCGACCGCCTCGATGAAGGCCGCCGCGGCCGGGTGGGACAGCCCGGGCAGGGCCCCGCCGCTGTGGTCGTCGACCACGAACTCCTCGACCCCGCAGTCCGCGAACACCTCGCGGACGTGGTCGATCGCCTCCTGTTCGGTGCGGTCGGGCGCGTAGCGGAAGTTGACCGACACCACGCACTCGTCGGGGATGACGTTCCCGGCGACCCCGCCGGAGATCCCGACCGCGTTGAGGCCCTCGCGGTACTCCAGCCCGTCGATGACCGGCCGGCGCGGCTCGTAGGAGGCGAGGCGGGCCAGGATCGGGGCGGCCGCGTGGATGGCGTTGGACCCCATCCAGCCGCGCGCGGAGTGCGCCCGCTCCCCCTTGGTCTTCAGCAGCACCCGCAGCGTGCCCTGGCAGCCGCCCTCGACCTCGCCGTCGGACGGTTCCAGCAGCACCGCGAAGTCGCCGCGCAGCCACTCGGGGTGCGCCTCGGCGACGTGCCGCAGACCGTTGAGCTCGGCGGCGACCTCCTCGTTGTCGTAGAAGACGAAGGTCAGGTCGCGGTTGGGGGCCGGGACGGTGGCCGCGATGCGCAGCTGCACGGCCACGCCGGCCTTCATGTCGCAGGTGCCGCAGCCCCACAGCACGCCCTCGTCGTCGAGCCGGGAGGGCACGTTGTCGGCGATGGGCACGGTGTCGATGTGCCCCGCGAGGATCACGCGCTGCTCGCGGCCCAGATCGGTCCGGGCGATCACGTTGTTGCCGAAGCGGTCGACCGTCAGGTGCGGCAGGGTGCGCAGGGCGGCCTCGACGGCGTCCGCGAGGGGCTTCTCGGCGCCGCTCTCCGAGGGGATGTCGACGAGCCGGGCGGTCAGCCGCGCGGCATCCAGCGTGAGGTCAAGCGGGGTATCGGCCATGCCCCCGACCCTAGCGCCCGCCCCCGCGCACACGGTCCGTACCCTGCACGGAACCGCCCGTACTCTCCAGTACCTTGTTGGGATGCCAGAGCCGTCCCCCACCCCCAGCACGTCCCGGCGTCGCGGCCGCCTCCTGCGCACCGGGGCGGCCCTCGTGGTCCTGCTCGCCGTCGCGGCCTACCTCGCGGTGCAGTACGTCACCGGAGGCGCGGGCGGTCCGGGATGCAGGGTCGTCGCGGCCGACGGCGACGGGGAGACGTACGAGTTCTCGCCCGAGCAGGCGGTGAACGCGGCGACGATCACCGCCGTCGGCACCGCGCGGGGCCTGCCCGAGCGGGCGGTGACGATCGCGCTCGCGACCGCGCTCCAGGAGTCCGCCCTGCGCAACATCGACCACGGCGACCGCGACTCCCTCGGCCTCTTCCAGCAGCGGCCCTCCCAGGGCTGGGGCACCGAGCGCCAGATCATGGACCCGATCTACTCGGCGGGCATGTTCTACGACCACCTCGTCGAGGTGCCGGACTACACCGAGCTGCCGCTCACCGTCGCCGCCCAGCGGGTGCAGCGCAGCGGTTTCCCGGAGGCGTACGCCAAGCACGAGCCCGATGCCGCGCTGCTCGCCGCCGCGCTGACCGGGCGGGCCGGCGGAACGCTCACCTGCGCCGGCCGGCCGGACGCCGTGCGGGCCGCCGGTCCGGACGCGGTGCGCGACGCGCTGCTGCGCGACTTCGGGCGGGACGCGGTGCAGCAGGCCGGCTCGGCCGTGCCGGACGCCGCCGCGGCCTCCCCCGCGCCCGCGCCCGCCCCGGCGACGAGCGTCCCGGAGGCCGAGACCAGCGGGCGCACGGTGACCGTGCCCGTGGAGGGCGCCGGCCGGGACGGGCGGGACGCCGGGGAGCGCGGCTGGCAGTTCGCCCACTGGGCGGTGGCCAACGCCTCGGCGCTGCGCATCGAGCGGGTCTCGTACGCGGGCCGGGAGTGGATCGCGGGCCGCACCGACAGCCAGTGGCGGCCGGTCGCGGAGGACGCCAAGGGCGGCGACGGGGCGGACGGGGCCGCGGAGGCGGCGGTCCGCATCGTCACCGCGCAGTAGTACGACGCTTCACCCGCAGGGGTTACGCAGGCCCTTGTCGCGGCCGGTGGGTTCAGGTTTTCGCGCCTTCACCCCCAGGCACGCCGGACCCCTTGGGCGGCAAGGGCCGTAAGGATTCAGCAGACTTTAGGACCGGGTCCCTTTCATCCCGTTTCCTTCACAGCCGATTATGCGACGCATTGCCAACTCTTTACGGTGGGCCGCCGCAACCTTCGGAGGCTTCGAGCGGTAGTCACTGCGTCCGGGCCCGGTCGGCGGAAGTCGCCAACCGCCGGGAAACACCGGACAGTTCACCGTTCTCTTCCGTCAAAGGAGCATCATGTCCCTGCCTCTGACCCGCCGGATCGCCCGTGCCGCGCTGCTCGTCGCCGCGGGAGCGGCAGCCGGGGTCGGTGCGGCCGGCTCCGCCAGCGCGGCGCCCGAGCTGCCCGCCGCCCCGAACCTCGGCGGGCTGACCGCGGTGGACGGCGCGCACGTCGGCGAGGCCGTCGACGGCGCGGCCCAGAAGACCACGAAGACGGTCGGCGACGCCGGCGGCAAGACGGTCAAGAAGGCGGTGCCGGCCGCGGGCAAGACCGGCGGCCAGGCCGTGAAGAAGGCGGCTCCGGCGGTGCAGCGGGCGGCGGGCGACGTCGCGGCCTCGGCCGGGGACGTCGTCGGCGACACCGCCTCCACGGCGGCCAAGGGCTCGCTGCCCACGGACGGCCTGGCCAAGGGCGGCCTGCCGGCGGGCCAGGGCCTGCCGCTGAGCTGACGCCGCCGCACCCCCGAGCACGACGGCGGGGTCCAGGGAGTTCCCTGGACCCCGCCGTCGTGCGTGAACGTCCCGGACGCCTACCGGGCCGCGGCCAGGCGCTCGGCGGCCGCCCGTACGCGCTCGTCGGTGGCCGTGAAGGCGACCCGGACGAAGCGCTCGCCCGCCGGACCGTAGAAGTCGCCCGGGGCGACCAGGATGCCCAGTCCGGCGAGGTGGGCGACGGTGTCCCAGCAGGACTCCTCGCGGGTGGCCCACAGGTACAGGCTGGCCTCGCTGTGCTCGATGCGGAAGCCGTGTCCGACCAGCGCCTCCCGCAGGATCGCGCGGCGGGCGGCGTAGCGCTCGCGCTGGACGCGGACGTGCTCGTCGTCGGCGAGGGCCGCGGCGGCCGCCGCCTGCGTCGGGGCCGACGTCATCATGCCGCCGTGCTTGCGGATCTCCAGCAGCGGGCCGAGGACCGCCGGGTCGCCCGCGAGGAACGCGGCGCGGTAGCCGGCGAGGTTGGACCGCTTGGACAGCGAGTGCACGGCGACGATGCCCTCGTAGGAGCCGCCGTTGACGTCGGGGTGGAGCACCGAGACCGGGTCGGCCTCCCAGCCCAGCTCCAGGTAGCACTCGTCGGAGAAGACCAGCACCCCGTGCTCGCGGGCCCAGGCCACGACACGCGTCAGCTCGTCCTTGCCGAGCACCCGGCCGGTCGGGTTGGAGGGCGAGTTGAGCCAGAGCAGCCGCAGGTTCGCCGGGTCGAGGGCGGTCGGGTCGTCGTACGCCTGGTGGTCGGCGCGGGCGAGCCGGGCGCCCACCTCGTACGTCGGGTAGGCCAGCCGCGGGTAGGCCACCGTGTCGCCGGGGCCGAGCCCGAGCTGGGTCGGGAGCCAGGCGACCAGCTCCTTGGAGCCGACGATCGGCAGCACATGCCGGTGGGTGACCTCACGGGCGCCCAGCCGGCGCTCCAGCCAGCCGGTGATCGCGTCGCGCAGCGCGGGCGTGCCCCACACCGTCGGATAGCCCGGCGAGTCCGCGGCGTCGACCAGCGCTTTCCGGATCGGCTCCGGCACCGGGTCGACCGGGGTGCCGACGGACAGGTCGACGATGCCGTCCGGGTGCGCCGCGGCCGTCTGCTTGTACGGCGCGAGCTTGTCCCACGGGAAGGCGGGCAGGCGGTCGGAGACTGCGGACACGGTTACTGGCTCACTTTCGTACGGTGCGGCGCCCCGCGGGCTCACAGGGGAACGCCTCGGTCCCGCACGGCGCGGGGCCGTACGGGACCGAGGCGGCACGGCAGGGGCGGGCCGATTACGTGATTACTCGGCCGCCTGCGGCGGGAGCGCGGCGACGAACGGGTGGTCGCGCTCGATCAGCCCGAGCTTGCTGGCGCCACCGGGGGAGCCCAGCTCGTCGAAGAACTCGACATTGGCCTTGTAGTAGTCCTTCCACTCCTCCGGGACGTCGTCCTCGTAGAAGATCGCCTCGACCGGGCAGACCGGCTCACAGGCACCGCAGTCGACGCATTCGTCCGGGTGGATGTACAAGGACCGCTGGCCCTCGTAGATGCAGTCGACCGGGCACTCCTCGATGCACGCCTTGTCCTTGACGTCGACACAAGGCTGCGCGATGACGTAGGTCACGCTGTCGTTCCTCCTCGATAGGGCGCTGGCGGGCCTCCGTAGGCTCCGCCGCCTGGCGCGCGGGAGCGCGGCGTCGTCGATGCCCGCCCCTAGTATCTCCGTTCTTGGGCGTGAACCGAACAGGAGGGGTGAAGCGACCTGTGGAAATATCCGCGAAGGGACGCCTCGAAGTCCGTATCACCGCCGCTGACGTGGGCAAACGGGTCTCCGTTCGGCGTCTGCTGGCCCCCGCTGGCACGGGGGAGATTTTCACCGACACGGTCGGCGTTCTCACATCATGGGACCGCGGTGTGCTGACGATCACACGACGCGACGGCGAACGCGTCACCGTCGAGGAGTCCTCGCTGGTCGCGGGCAAGACGGTGCCCGCCGCCCCGGCCCGCCGCCGGGGGCCGGCCGCCTCCTACGAGGAGCTGGCTCGGGTCGCGGCGCGCGCCTGGCAGCCGGTCGAGAGCACCCGTCTGGGTGACTGGGAGCTGCGGGCCGCCGCCGGGTTCACCCGGCGCGCCAACTCCGTCCTCCCGCTCGGCGACCCCGGCGTGCCCCTGGACGAGGCGCTGACGGCCGTACGCCGCTGGTACGGCGCGCGCGGCCTGCCGGCGTACGTGCAGACCGCCACCGGCGCCGAGGGCACGCAGGAGCTGCTCTGCGCAGAGCTGGAGGAGCGCGGCTGGGTGCGCGAGGTGTCGGCCGAGCTGTGGGTCGGCGCGCTCGCCCCGCTCGCCGACCGCGCCCGGGGGCCGGAGGTGGCGCTGTCCAGGGAGGCGGACGGCGACTGGCTGTCCCGGTATCGGCGCAAGGGCGTGAGCGAGGTGGCGCTGCGGGTGCTGGGGGCGGGGCCGTCGGTGTGGTTCGCGACGGTGCCGGGCGAGGGCGGGCCGGCCGCGATCGGGCGGTGCGTGGTGGACGGGCGGTGGGCCGGTTTCGCCGCCGTGGAGGTCGATCCTGCGCTGCGGCGGCGGGGGCTGGCCTCGGCCGTCATGGCGGCGCTGGCCCGCCGGGCCCTCGACGAGGGCGCGTCCGCGGCCTGGCTGCAGGTCGAGACGGACAACGCGCCGGCGCGTGCGCTGTACTCGGGAATGGGCTTCGCCGCGCACCACGCCTACCACCACTACCGGTCTCCGTGAAAGGGCTCCCCTCCCCCATGAACGACCCCTTCCCGCCGCCGCCCGGGCGCGCCGCCGAGCTGCGCCGGCGGTTCGCCGAGGAGGCCCGCGCCGAGCGGCCCGATCTGGCCGCCCTGTGCCTGCTGGCGGCGGCGCAGGGGGACGCCGCACTGGACGAGGCGGGGCTGGACGCCGCGCAGGTCGAGCTGGACCGGCTGGCGGGCGAGGTGCGGTTCCGCCCGGGCGGCCCGCGCGCCTGGGCCGAGGCGCTGCGCGAACTGCTCGGCGAGCGGTACGGCTTCCACGGCACGCCGGGCGACTACCAGCGGCTGGACTCCTCGCTGCTGCACTCCGTGCTCCGGCGGCGGCGAGGGCTGCCGATCCTGCTGTCGGTGGTGTGGACGGAGGTCGCCCGGCGGGCGGGCGCGCCGGTGTACGGGGTGGCGCTGCCGGGGCACTTCGTGGTCGGGTTCGGTCCCCGCGAGGATCAGGTGCTGGCCGACCCGTTCGACGGAGGCCGCGTGCTCACCGGGGACGACGCGGAGCTGCTGGTGGCGGGGGCGACGGGGACCGGGCTGGACCCCGCGCTGCTGGAGCCGGCGGATCCGCTGGACGTCGTGCTGCGCATCCTGAACAACGTGCGGGCGTGGGCGGCGGCGCGGCCCGAGCGGACCGACGTGGCGCTGTGGGCGGTGGAGTCGTCCCTGCTGCTGCCCTCGCATCCGGCGCGGCTGCGGTTCGAGCGGGCGCAGTTGCTGGTGCGGCGGGGCGAGTTCCTGGCGGGGGCCGGTGAGCTGGAGGCGTACGCCGAGGTGGTGGGGGCGGTGGACGCGGAGGCCGCCGAACGGGTGCGGGCGCTGGCCCGTGCGGCCCGGGCCAGGCTCAACTAGGAGGCTCCGGCAACGGGACAGGGCGCCCGGCCGTGTCCGGGCGCCCTGTCCTCGTACGGTCCTCGTGCGTCAGCTGGGGTCCGTGTCGATCGTCGCCACCCGGTTGGTGGTGCTCGTCAGGGCCGGGCGCAGGGCGCCGATCACGTCCTCCACCGTCACCGGGGTCTTCTGGCCCGTGGCCCGGGTGATGAGCACGCCGTCGAACGTGCTGCCGTACAGCTCCTTGAGCGCGGCCTTGTCGTAGGTGTCGACCAGCTTGCCGTCGACGGCCTGGACGCGCAGGAACTTCCACAGCGAGTTCTCGGGGCTGAACGCGATCCGGTGCGCCGGGTCCGTCTCGACGGTGACGATGTCGGACATCGCCGGCTCGGCGAACTCCTTCATCATCCGGTCGACCTCGGCCTTGGCGACCGTCGGCTCCTTGGTGGTCGTCGGCACGCCCACCGGCGCGCCGGTCCCCTTCTCCACCTGGGTGCGGTACGCCTTCTCGACGGCCTCGGCGGCCTGGTCGACGGCGATGCCCTTGCCCGGCTTGCCGTAGACGGGGACCGCCTTGCCGGACTCGAACCTGATCGTGCCCTCGGTCGCCGTACCGGCGCCGCCCGCGGCGGTCTGAAGCGCGGACCGCAGCTTCTCCTCGTCCACCGGCATGACCGGCTCCACGACCCGCTGCTCGCCGAAGAGGGAGCCGATCACGGAGACCGGGTTGTAGTCGCTCCTGGCGGCGGCGCCGACCGTGGCGTCCACGTCGAACTGGAGGCCGGCCTGGTCCGGCTTGAGGGAGACCGTGTCGCCGTCCACGGACAGCTTCAGCGGCTTGGCGATGCGGTCGCCGAGGGCCTCGTCCAGCTTCTTGACGGCGTCGTCGCGGGTGCCGCCGCCGATGTCGACGCCGAGGACGTAGGTGCCCTTGGGCACGTCGGAGTGGTTCATCAGCAGCCCTGCGCCGTAGGCGACGCCGAGCAGGGTGATCGCGGCGCCGACGAGCAGGACCAGCTTGCTGCGGCCCTTCTTCCTCTTCGGGGGCGCCGCCGCGGGCACGCTCTGCTGCACGGGCTCCGGCAGCTTCGGCGGGGTGTGCGGCAGCACCCCGTCGGAGGCGCCGCCGGGGCCGAAGGGGGCGGGGCGGTCGGCGGAGGGCACCACGGGGATGCCGCTGCTGACGGTGTCGCCGGAGACGTTGTCGGGGCCGTAGAAGCCGCCGGGCGGCGGTTCGGGGGCCGGCTTCTGCGGGGTGAGGATCGCGGTGTCGTCGCTGAGGCCGCCGCCCGGGAGCGCGCCGGTGTGGCCGGGGTGCCCGGCGGCAGCGGGCGGGGCGAGCGGGCCGTCGCCGGCGGCCGGACCTCCGGGCGGGAGCGGGCCGTCGCCGGTGACCGGGCCGCCGGTCGGGCCGGCGGGGCGCCGGGGCAGACCGGGGCGCGGCTCGCCCTCCTCCGGGAAGTACGGGGTGTCCTCGCGCCGCGACTCGGCCGCCGCGAGGGCGTCGGTCACGTCGAAGGAGCCGGTGCCGCCGCCGTGCCCGGGAGCGACCGGGCCGCCCGTGGCGCCGGGCAGGCCCGCACCGTTCGTCCTGTTCGCCCCGCTCGTCCCGTTGGCGCTGCTCGCGCCGTTCACGCCGCTCGGCCGGGAACCGCCCGGCAGGCTCATCGCGCCGACCACGCCACCGGGGCGACCGGCCGCGGGACGCGCGCCGCCGGGGGCGGGGGCGCCGGCGGCCGTTCCGCCCGCGCTCGGGCCGGAGCCCGTGGACGCGGCGGCCGTGCCGTTCTGGGCGCCCTGGGCCGGGGCGGACTTGCGGGGCGCGAACCAGTCGCTGGTCTTCTCCTCGGCCGACGCCGACGCCGACGCCGGAGCGGACGTGGACGCCGGCGTCGCCGGCCGGCCCGGCTGGGACGCGTCCGCGGCCTGGGCCGACGGTGCGGGCGGTACGGGCCGCCGGGGCAGGTCCGCCGGCTCGGCGGGAGACCCGGCGGCGCCCGCGCCGGGGGCCGCAGCGCCCGGCGTCGTGGGCTCCGCGCCCGTGTCGTCGGCGGATTCGCCGTCCGCCACGGGCTTGCGCATGACGACCGGCGGGATCGGCCGCGATCCGGGGATGTTGATCCGGATACGGGTCGTCAGCGTGGTCTCGGTCTTGCGCTCCTCCGGCTGCGTGGCCGAACGGCCCGCGCCCGCACCGCCGTCGGCGCCCGCGGAGGTGCCGTAGGGCGGGGTGCCCGAGGGGTATGCGGCTCCGCCGCGCCCGTTGGGCCCGGAGGACGGACTGTCTGTTTCACGACTCAAGGCAGGTTCTCCCGGTTGGCTCCGCCGCCCTCGAACGCCTTGCTCTGCGCTGGGGGTACCCCCTGCTCCAGCCAGGTGGAGAGCTCGGGGAGGCTCGGCGGCGGCACCAACCATACTGGCCGCTTCCGGCGCTTATCCCACGACCGCCGGGGAAACCCACACGGGACTCGCACGAGCGCGAACCGGCGAACGGGTACGTCACTTGCCAAGTCGGACGGCCGGCCCGTCCGGTTGCCGCCCCGGTCCGAGGGTGGCGCAGATCACAGCCACGGCGATGCCGCCGAGCAGGAAGAGATAGGAGCCGGCTCCCGCGGCGAAGAGGAAGTCGCCCTCGGGACGGGAGGCGGTGAGCAGGATGACGGAGAGCATCCAGCCCCCGGCGCCCGCCGCCGCCCCGCCCCGGCCGCCGGTGAGCCGGGCGCCGCCGAGAAAGGTCCCGGCCGCGCCGGCGAGCGCCAGCAGCAGCCCGCCCGGGAACCAGCCGGACTGCACCAGCGCCCCGGCGCCGCCGACGGCGAGTCCCAGCAGGAACAGCCCGAGATGGGCGAGGATCCGCCCGGCGGAGGGCCGGTGCGGGGGCCGGGCGAGCAGCGAGCCGCGGTCCGTCGTCATGACGCCTCCCCGTTCCGCGTGGTCCCGGAGGCGCCGGCGGCCCCTGCGGCCCCCGGGCCCTGCGCGATCCCGGCGAACAGGTCCGTCTCCCGCTCGTCACCGCGCCCACCGCCCTCTCCGCGCACCAACTGGTAGTACTCGGTACGGAAGACCGGCTGCGCCAGCTCATTGGAGAGCGCGAAATACGGCTCGGCGACCTCGATCTGCGTGGCGTGCGCGCGCATCGCGGCGACCTTGGCGGCGTAGTACGGGCCGGCGTCGATCCCGGTGGTGATCAGCTCGTCCTCGACCACGCCCGGCACGTCCCCGACGGAGGCCGCGGCGGCGAAGGGCAGGCCGGGCAGGTCCTCGCGCAGCCGGGCGAAGGCTGCCTCGGCGACCGTGCGGGGGACGCGGTTCCAGTAGACCTTGGCGACCGGGCAGCCGGCGTCGGCGGCCAGTTCGGCGGCGCGCATGGCGATGCGGTGGGCCTGGATGTGGTCGGGGTGGCCGTAGCCGCCGTCCGGGTCGTAGGCGACCATCACCTGGGGGCGCACCTCCCGGATGACCTCGGCCAGCAGGGCGGCGGCCTCCTCGACGTCGGCCTGCCACAGGCAGTGCGGGTCGTCGTTGTCGGCCAGCCCCATCATGCCGGAGTCGGCGTAGCGGCCGGGTCCGCCGAGCTGACGGAAGTCCGTGACGCCCAGTTCGCGCATGGCGGCGGCCAGTTCGCGCAGGCGGTGTTCGCCGAGGGCGGGACCGGAGAGGTGGGCGAGCTCGGGCGGGATGACCTCGCCGCGCTCACCGAGGGTGCAGGTGACCAGCGTCACCCGCGCCCCCTCGGCGGCGTACTTGGCCATGGTGGCGCCGTTGTTGATCGACTCGTCGTCCGGGTGCGCGTGCACCAGCAGCAGACGCCGGCCGGGCTGTTCCGTCATGGGGCAAGCCTACGAGGGACCGGGGCCCCGGCCCGCCCCGGCGGCTCAGAACTTGATGCTTCCGATCATCCCCGCGATGTTCGTCGTCAGCTCGTCGATCGTCGGAGCGATGGTCGAAGAGGCGAGGTAGAAGCCCAGCAGCATGCAGACCACCGCATGCCCTGCCTTCAGCCCTGACTTCTTGATCAGAAGGAAGACGATGATCGCCAGCAGCACCACCGCCGAAATCGAGAGTGCCACGGCGGCTCACCTCCAAGGACCCAGGGGACGTGGGGGATTCAGCATCAGGGGCAAGCGGTTCTTACCCACTTTGCGCGACTGATCATAACTATCCGTACGAGGGCATCGGTCGGCGCACGGCGACACAAGGGGGCGCATGGCCAATATGGTCGGGGCATGACGACCGAGGTTGAGTCCTTTCCCAGGCGCCATGCCCGAACCCAGCGGTTCACGCTCGGCGCGCCGCGTTCGTTCACCGTGTCGCCCGACGGGGCGCGTGTCGTGTTCCTCCGGTCCCCTTCGGGCACGGACCGGGCGAACTCCCTGTGGGTGCTCGACACGGCGGACGCCGTGGAGCGGGTGGCGGCGGACCCGCGGGCGCTGCTCGGCGGGGCCGAGGAGCGGCTGCCGCCGCAGGAGCGGGCGCGCCGGGAGCGCAGCCGGGAGGGCGGTGCGGGCATCGTCGGCTACGCCACCGACGCCGCCGTGGAACTGGCCTCTTTCGCCTTGTCGGGGCGGCTTTTCACGGCCGAGCTGCGGGCCGGCACGGCGCGGGAGCTGCGGGTGCGCGGTCCGGTGGTGGACCCGCGGCCCTCCCCCGACGGACGGCACGTGGCCTACGTCGCGGACGGCGCGCTGCGCGTGGTGGGCGCCGAGGGCGACGGTGACCGGGCGCTGGCCGAACCGGACGGCGAGGGGGTGACGTACGGGCTCGCGGAGTTCATCGCGGCGGAGGAAATGGGGCGTTCGCGTGGTTTCTGGTGGAGCCCCGAGTCCGACCGGCTGCTCGTGGCCCGCGTGGACGACACGCCGGTGCGGCGGTGGTGGATCTCCGACCCGGCCCATCCGGAACGTGAGCCACATCATGTCGCCTACCCGGCTGCGGGCACTGGGAACGCGGACGTGCGGCTGTTCGCGGTCGGGCTGGACGGGGGCCGCACGGAGGTCCTCTGGGACCGGGCGCGCTATCCGTATCTGGCGCGAGTGCACTGGTCAGCGGCGGGTGCGCCGCTGCTCCTGGTACAGGCGCGGGACCAGCGCGGCCAGCTGTTCCTGGCCGTCGACCCGGACACCGGCGCGACCCGGATGGTGCACGCCGATGAAGATCCAACTTGGCTGGAACTTTTCCCCGGAGTGCCCTGCTGGTCCCCCTCCGGGCAGCTGGTGCGGATCGCCGACGAGGGCGGCGCCCGGGTCCTCGCGGTGGGCGAACGGCCGCTGACCGGAGCCCAGTTGCACATCCGTGCGGTGCTGGACGTCACCGACCAGGACGTGCTGGTCTCGGCGTCCGCGGGCGAGGAGGCGGAGCATCCGGAGATCGGCGAGGTGCACGTCTACCGGGTCAACGAGCTGGGCTGGGAGCGGCTGTCGCAGGAGCCCGGCGTGCACTCGGCGGTCCGCGCGGGGGACGTGACCGTGCTGGTGTCGGCCACGCTCGACCGGCCGGGGGCGCTGGTGCGGGTGCTGCGCGACGGCGAGCCGGCGGCGACGGTCCGGTCGTACGCCGAAGACCCCGGCATGTCGCCCCGGGTGACCCTGCTGGAGGGGGGCGCACGGCGAATTCCGTGCGCCCTGCTTATGCCACGGGACTACCGCGGTGACACTCCCCTGCCGGTTCTGCTCGATCCCTACGGCGGTCCGCACGGCCAGCGGGTGGTCGCCGCGCACAACGCGCACCTGACCTCGCAGTGGTTCGCCGACCAGGGGTTCGCGGTGGTCGTGGCGGACGGGCGCGGCACGCCGGGCCGGTCGCCTGCCTGGGAGAAGGCCGTCAGGGACGATCTGGCGGAGGTCGTCCTCCAGGACCAGATCGACGCGCTGCACGCGCTCGCCGCCGACCATCCGCTCGACCTCGGCCGGGTCGCGATCCGGGGCTGGTCCTTCGGCGGCTATCTGGCCGGGCTCGCGGTGCTGCGCCGCCCGGACGTCTTCCACGCCGGCGTGGTGGGCGCCCCGGTGACGGATCTGCGGCTGTACGACACCCACTACCAGGAGCGCTACCTCGGGCACCCGGACGAGCGACCCGAGGTGTACTCCCGCAACTCGCTCGTCGACGACTCCGGCCTGGTGGCCGCCGCCGAGCCGCACCGCCCGATGCTGATCGTCCACGGCCTGGCCGACGACAACGTGGTGGTGGCGCACACCCTGCGCCTGTCCTCGGCCCTCCTGGCCGCCGGCCGCCCGCACGAGGTGCTCCCGCTGTCGGGGGTGACCCACATGACCCCGCAGGAGACGGTCGCGGAGAACCTGCTCCTGCTCCAGCTGGACTTCCTGCGGCGGTCGCTGGGCCTCTAGGAACAGCAGCGGGCCGGGGTGACATGGCGCAACCCCGGCCCGCTCACGGCACCCGCACGGCCGTACGCTGTACAGACTGACGCGTCCGTATATCGGAGCGGCTTCCGTGAAGTTGCCTGCGTGTTAACGCGTTTCGTGGTCATTTGCGCGGGTGTGGCCGGTGCTCCTCCGGCGGCACCACCTGCTTCTCCTCCGCGAAGTGGCAGGCCGAGTCGTGCGCCGCGGGCCCCGGGGTGTGCCGGAACTCCGCGGGCACGGCCAGCGCCGGGACCTCCAGGGCGCAGCGCTCCCGCGCCTTCCAGCAGCGGGTGCGGAAACGGCAGCCCGAGGGGATGTTGGTGGGCGAGGGCACGTCCCCGGCGAGGATGATCCGCTCGCGGTGCTCCCGGGCCTGCGGGTCGGGCACGGGGACGGCCGAGAGCAGCGCCTGGGTGTAGGGGTGCGTCGGGTGGTCGTAGATCTCGGCGTCGCGGCCGGTCTCGACGATCCGGCCGAGGTACATCACGCCGACCCGGTCCGAGATGTGCCGGACGATCGACAGGTCGTGCGCGATGAACAGGTAGGACAGCTCGAACTCGTTCTGGAGCCGCTCCATCAGGTTGATCACCTGCGCCTGGACGGAGACGTCGAGGGCGGAGACCGGCTCGTCGGCGACGATGATCTCGGGGCGCAGGGCGAGGCCCCGGGCGATGCCGATGCGCTGGCGCTGGCCGCCGGAGAACTGGTGGGGATAGCGGTTGATGTACTCCGGGTTGAGGCCGACCACGTCGAGCAGCTCCTGCACCCGTCGGCGCCGGTCGCCCTTCGGGGCCACCTCGGGATGGATGTCGTACGGCTCCCCGACGATGTCGCCGACCGTCATCCGCGGGTTGAGCGAGGTGTACGGGTCCTGGAAGACCATCTGGATGTTGCGGCGCACGGCCTTCAGCGCCCTGCCGGACAGCCGGGTGACGTCCTCGCCCTTGTACTTGATCACCCCGGCCGTCGGCTTCTCCAGGTTGACCAGCATCCGCGCGACCGTGGACTTGCCGCAGCCGGACTCGCCGACGATGCCGAGGGTCTCGCCCCGGTGCAGGGTGAAGTCGACGCCGTCGACGGCCTTCACCGCGCCGATCTGCTTGCGGAACAGGACGCCCCGGGTGAGCGGGTAGTGCTTGACCAACCCGGCCACCTCCAGGATCGGCTCAGCCATGCAGGCACTCCCTCCAGAAGTGGCAGGCGCTCGTGCGGTCCGCGGCCGAGTCGGTGACCTGGTACAGCGGGGGCACGTCCGTGCGGCACACATCACGGGCCATGGGGCAGCGCGGGTGGAAGGCGCAGCCCTGCGGGATGTCCAGCAGGCTGGGCGGCAGGCCCTTGATGGCGTAGAGCTCGTGGCCCTTTTGGTCCAGGCGCGGGATGGAGTCGAGCAGACCGCGCGTGTAGGGGTGGGCCGGCGCCTTGTAGATGTCGTGGACCGGCGCCGACTCCACGATCCGGCCCGCGTACATGACCGCGATCCGGTCGGCCACGTCGGCGACCACGCCGAGGTCGTGGGTGATGAGGATCAGCCCCATGTCCAGCTCCCGCCGCAGCTGGGCGAGCAGCTCCATGACCTGGGCCTGGACGGTGACGTCGAGGGCGGTGGTGGGCTCGTCGGCGATGATCAGCGCCGGTTCCAGGGCCAGCGCCATCGCGATCATGATGCGCTGGCGCATGCCGCCGGAGAACTGGTGCGGGTACTGCCTGACCCGCTCCCCGGCGGCCGGGATGCGGACCCGGTCCATCAGCTCGACGGCCTTGGCCCGGGCGTCCTTCTTCGACATGCCCCGGTGCACCGTGAACATCTCGCCGAGCTGGTCCCCCACGGAGAGCACGGGGTTGAGGGCGGACAGCGCGTCCTGGAAGATCATCGCCATCTCGGCGCCGCGCACCTTTCGCCGCTCCTCCTCCTTGAGCTTCAGCAGGTCCCGGCCCTTGAAGACGACCTCGCCGCCGGTGATCCGCCCGGGCGGCATGTCGAGGATGCCCATCACGGCCTGGGCGGTGACCGACTTGCCCGAGCCGGACTCGCCGAGCACGGCGAGGGTCTCACCGGCGTCCACCGCGTAGCCGACGCCGTTGACGGCCCGGGCGACGCCGTCGCGGGTCCGGAACTCCACGCGCAGGTCGCGCACTTCGAGCAGCACGGCGGTTCACCTCAGCTTCGGGTCGAGGGCGTCGCGCACCGCGTCGCCGAGCATGATGAACGCCAGCACGGTCACGGCCAGCGCTCCGGAGGGCCACAGCAGGGCGTGCGGGGCGTTGCGGATGTAGGGCGAGGCGGCGGAGATGTCGATGCCCCAGGAGACGCTGGGCGGCTTCAGGCCGACGCCGAGGTACGACAGGGTGGCCTCCAGCGCGATGTAGGTGCCGAGCGCGATGGTGGCCACGACGATCACCGGGGCGACCGCGTTGGGCGCGATGTGCCGCAGGAGCAGCCGGGAGTTGGAGGAACCGAGGGCGCGGGCGGCCTGGACGTAGTCGTGCTGCTTGGCGGTGATGACGGAGCCGCGGGCGATGCGGGAGATCTGCGGCCAGCCGAGCAGCACCATG
Organism: Streptomyces sp. NPDC006610; assembly: GCF_040611575.1. Taxonomy (NCBI): domain Bacteria; kingdom Bacillati; phylum Actinomycetota; class Actinomycetes; order Kitasatosporales; family Streptomycetaceae; genus Streptomyces; species Streptomyces sp. NPDC006610. The sequence goes on along the minus strand of NZ_JBEXOP010000001.1, from coordinate 63,543 downwards.
AAGCCGATCACCGGCCAGATGCTGTTGCTGGTGACGACGGACAGCAGCACCAGGCCGCCGAGCACGACGGGGATGGCGAAGAAGACGTCGGTGATCCTGGACAGGACGGCGTCCCAGATGCCGCCGAAGAACCCGGCGAGCCCGCCGAGCACGCTGCCGAGCACGGCGACCCCGAGCGTGGCGAGGACGCCGACCGCGACGGAGGTGCGGGCGCCGTGGACGGTGCGCGTGTAGACGTTGCAGCCCTGTCCGTCGTAGCCGAAGGGGGCGCCGGGGCCGGGGCCCTCCTGCGCCTTGGCCAGGTCGCACTTCAGGGGGCTGCCGGAGGCGATCAGGGACGGCCAGAGCGCGATGACCAGGAGGAACAGGATCACCAGCGCGGAGATGAGGAAGACCGGGTTGCGGCGCAGGTCGTGCCAGGCGTCGGACCACAGCGAGCGCGGCCGGCCGGAGGGGCCCGTGCCGTCGGGGCCGGACGGGATCTTCTCCAGGCTGACCGCCTCGCTCGCGGCGAGGTCCATCTGGCCGCCCATGCCGGTGCCGGCGACGGCGCCGTCGTGTTCCCTGGCGTCAGACATAGCGGATCCTCGGGTCGAGTACGGCGTACAGCAGGTCGACGAGGAGGTTGGCGACGAGGAAGACCAGCACCAGCACGGTCACGAAGCCGACGACGGTCTGGGTGTTCTGGCGCAGGATGCCCTGGTAGAGCTGGTAGCCGACGCCGTGGATGTTGAAGATGCGCTCGGTGACGATCGCGCCGCCCATCAGCGCGCCGATGTCGGTGCCGATGAACGTGACCACGGGGATCAGGGAGTTGCGCAGCAGGTGCCGGGTCACGACCCGGCGCCGGGGCAGCCCCTTGGCGATGGCCGTGCGGACGTAGTCGGACCGCTTGTTCTCCGCGATCGACGTCCGCGTCAACCGCGTCACATAGGCGAGCGAGACGGAGGCGAGGACCAGTCCGGGCAGGATCAGCTCGTCGAACCGGGCGTCGGAGGAGACGGACGGCCGGATCCAGCCCCACTCGACGCCGAGCAGCAGCTGGAGCAGCAGGCCGGTGACGAAGGTCGGCACCGAGATGACGACCAGGGTGACCAGCAGGACCGTGGTGTCGACGGGACGGCCGCGGCGCAGGCCGGTGATCACGCCCAGGGTGATGCCGATGACGATCTCGAACAGGATGGCGACGACGGTCAGCCGGATGGTGACGGGGAACGCGGACGCCATCAGCTCGGTCACCGGCTGGCCGTTGAAGGCGGTGCCGAAGTCGCCGGTGAAGACGTTGCCCATGTAGGTCAGGTACTGCTGCCACACCGGCTTGTCGAGGCCGAACTCCCGTCTGAGCTGGGCGGCCGTCGCCGGGTCGCACTCCCGGTCCCCGCACAGACCGGCGATGGGGTCGCCCATCACGTTGACCATGAGGAAGATCAACAGGGTCGCCCCGACGAATACCGGGATCATCTGCAGCAGCCGCCGCAGGACGTAGCGTCCCATGGCGCCGCCTCAGCCAACCTTGATCTCGTTGTACACGGGGACGCTGAAGGGGTTGAGCTTCACGTCCGACAGGCGCTCGGAGTAGCCGGCGCTGCCGTTCTGGTACCAGAGCGGGATCGCCGCCATCTCGTCCCGGACGACCTCCTGGGCCTGCTGGAAGGTCTGCACCGCCGTGGCGGTGTCGGTCTCCGCGTTGGCCTTGTCGATCAGGTCGTCGAACTTCTTGTTGCTCCACTTGCCGTCGTTGGAGGAGGCGTTGGTGTAGTAGAGCGGCTGGAGGAAGTTCTGGATCAGCGGGTAGTCCATCTGCCAGCCCGCGCGGAACGGGCCGGACATCTTGCGGTCGGTGATCTGGCTGCGGAAGTCGGCGAAGGTGCCGACGGGGTTGCCGACGCAGGCCTTGTCGTTGCCGAGGGCGTTGTTGATGGAGTTGCAGACGGCGTCGACCCACTGCTTGTGGGAGCCGGTGTCCGCGTTGTAGGTGATCTTGACCTGGCCGCCGGGGAGCCCGCCGCCCTCCTCGACGAGCTTCCTGGCCGCCGCGGCGTCGTACTCGCACCACTCGCCGCACAGCCCTTCCTTGTAGCCGCCGTCCTCGCCGAGGACCGGGGACGTCCAGTCGGTGGCGGGGGTGCGGGTCTTCTGGAAGATGGTGTCGGTGATCTGCGTACGGTCGATCGCCCGGGACAGGCCCTTGCGGACCTTGTCCATGCCCTCCTTGTTCCACCTCTTGTCGTAGTACGGGAAGGCGAGGGTCTGGATGATGCCGGCGGGGGTGTTGAGGTAGCGGTCGCCGAGGTCGTTCCGGACGTTCTTGAGCTGGGAGGCGGGGACGTCGTCGACGAGGTCGAGGTTGCCGGCCATCAGGTCGGTGTAGGCGGTGTTGTTGTCGGTGTAGACCTTGAGGTCGACGCCGCCGTTTCGCGCCTTGTCCTCGCCCGGGTACTCCTCCCACGCGCGCAGGGACATCTGGGAGCCCTTGGCGTACGACTGCACGGTGTACGGGCCGTTGCCGACGGGCTTGCTCAGCCAGGCGTCGTGGTCCTCGAAGAAGGCGCGCGGGAGGGGAGCGTACGCCGGGTAGCCGAGGGTGTCGGGGAAGGTGGAGAACTTCTGGCTGAGCCGCACGGTGAAGGTGCGCTCGCCGGTGACCTTCAGCCCCGACAGCGTCTCGGCGGTCTGCTTGCTCCCGTCCTCGGGGTGGACCTTGTCGTAGCCGTCGATGTAGCTGAAGAAGTACGCGTTGCGCTGGTTGTTCTTCAGGCTCGCGCCGTAGTTCCAGGCGTCGACGAACGACCTCGCGGTGACCTTCTCGCCGTTGCTGAAGGTCCAGCCGTCCTTGACGGTGACGGTGAAGGTCTGCGAGTCCTCGGTCTCGATGCTCTCCGCGAGCATGTCCTCGGCCTCGCCGGTCCCGGGGTCGTACCGCTTCAGCCCGCGGAAGATCATGTCGAGGACCTTGCCGCCCTGCACCTCGTTGGTGTTCGCGGGCTCCAGCGGGTTCTGCGGATCGCCCCAGGAGGAGCTGAGCACCGCCCCGCCGTCCCCGCTCCCGCTCCCTCCGCCGTCGCCTCCTCCGCAGGCCGTCGCCGCGAGGGCCACCGCCACCGCGCAGGCGACCCCTTTGACGTGCGTGGCTCCTGGCATGGTGTGCCTCCTCGTCGTGCGCGGTACCGCCGGCGCCGGGACGCCGCTTCATTACCGGCCAATATCGGCCCGTAACACGCATACCGCACACGCTGGGAGCCCTTTGGGCTAAGCGGCGGCGGGTACGACGACGGGAGGCGGGAGCCGTACGGCTCCCGCCTCCCGTCCTGCGATCGTCACCGGTCGCCGTGCGGGCCCGCGCCCGCCCCGGTTCACTCCTTGCCGGCCGTGCCGCCCTCGTCGTGGGACTCCAGCGCCTTCAGCGCCGGGTCGAGGACGACGTCCTCGGCGCGGGCCTCGGTCGTCGGCTCCTCCGGGAAGTGGCAGGCCGTCAGGTGGCCCTCGCGGTTGCCGGTGATCTGGACGAGCGGCGGCTCCTCCGTGGCGCACTTGTCCTGCGCCTTCCAGCAGCGGGTGCGGAAGCGGCAGCCGGACGGCGGGTGGATCGGCGAGGGCACGTCGCCGGAGAGGCGGATGCGCTCGCGCTGCTCGGCGTCGTCGCCGATCTCCACCTCGGGCACGGCCGACAGCAGGGCGTGGGTGTACGGGTGGCGGGGCCGGTTGTAGATGGAGTCCCGGTCGCCGACCTCGACCACCTTGCCGAGGTACATCACCGCGACCCGCTGCGAGAAGTGCCGCACGATCGCCAGGTCGTGGGCGATGAAGACGAACGCGATGCCGAGTTCGTCCCGCACCTTCTGGAGCAGGTTGACGACCTGCGCCTGGATGGAGACGTCGAGCGCGGAGACGGGCTCGTCGGCGACGATCAGCTTGGGGTTCAGCGCGAGCGCGCGGGCGACGCCGATGCGCTGGCGCTGACCGCCGGAGAACTCGTGCGGGAAGCGGTTGTAGTGCTCGGGGTTGAGACCGACCAGCTCCAGCAGCTCGCGCACCCGGTTCTCCAGGCCGCCCTCGGGCTTGATCCCGTTGACCTCCATCGGCGACTTGATGATCGTGCCGACGGTCTGCCGCGGGTTCAGCGACGAGTACGGGTCCTGGAAGATCATCTGAATCTCGGACCGCACCGGCGCCAGCTTCTTGCGCGAGGCGGTGGTGATGTCCTGGCCCCGGTAGGTGATCCGGCCGGCCGTCGGCTCCATCAGGCGGGTGATGAGCCGGCCCGTGGTCGACTTGCCGCAGCCGGACTCGCCGACCAGGCCGAGGCTCTCGCCGACGCCGACGCTCAGGTCGACGCCGTCGACGGCCTGGACGGCGCCCACCCGGCGCCGGATCGGGAAGCCGCCGTAGATCGGGAAGTGCTTGGTCAGGCCGCTGACCTCGAGCAGCGTCTCCCGGGTGGTGCCGGTGGAACCCTGCTGTGCGGGGAGGGTGAGGTTGTCGCTCATGATCTCGTATCTCCCTAGCGCAGCCGGGGCTGGATCTCGTTGATGAAGATGTCCTGCTTCTGCCCGGCCGTCAGGTGGCAGGCAGCCGCGCGACCGTCACCCAGCGGCGGCCGGGTCGTGGTGCACAGGTCGCCCTCGACCCGGTCCTTGAAGGTGCAGCGCGGGTTGAAGCGGCAGCCCGACGGCGGGGTGAGCAGGGACGGCGGCGTGCCCGGGATGGGCGTCAGCGCCTTGCTGATGTCGCTGTCCAGGCGCGGCATGGAGCTGAGCAGGCCCCAGGTGTAGGGGTGCCGCGGAGCGCCGAGCACCTCCTTCATGGTGCCGCGTTCCACGGCCCGGCCCGCGTACATCACCAGCAGGTCGTCCGCCATCTTCGAGATGACGCCGAGGTCGTGGGTGATGAAGATGATCGCGGAGCCGAACTCCTGCTGGAGGTCCTTGAGCAGGTCCAGGATCTGGGCCTGCACGGTGACGTCCAGCGCGGTGGTGGGCTCGTCGGCGATCAGGAGGTCGGGGTCGCACATCAGGGCCATGGCGATCATGGCGCGCTGGCGCATACCGCCGGAGAACTGGTGCGGGTAGTCGCCGAACCGGGCCTTGGGCTGGGGGATGCCGACCTTCTCCAGCATCTGGATCGCCCGGTCCTTGGCCTCCTTCTTGGAGGCGCCCATGTGCTTCATGTAGGGCTCGGACAGCTGCCGGCCCACGGTGTAGTACGGGGACAGGGCGGTCAGCGGATCCTGGAAGATCATCGCCATCTTGTTGCCGCGGAGCTTCTCGAGCTCGTTCTCGCGGGCGGTGATCAGCTCCTGCCCGTCCAGCAGGATCTCGCCGTCGATGGTGGCGAACTGACGGTTGTGCAGCCCCAGGATGGTCAGGTTGGTCACCGACTTGCCCGAGCCCGACTCGCCCACGATGCCGAGCGTCTGGCCCCGCTCCAGGTCGAACGAGAGCCCGTCGACGGCCTTGACGACGCCGTCCTCGGTCTTGAACCGGACGCGCAGGTCGCGCACCGACAGGAACGCCCCGGCGTCGGCCGAGGAGGGAGCCCCCGATTCCTTGGTCAGAGTGGTCACAGAAAGCTCCTAGGACAGCCGCACGCGCGGGTCGATGAAGGCATAGCAGGCATCGACGACGATGTTGAACAGAAGGATCATGGCGGCCGAGAACAGCATCACACCGAGCAGCAGGGGCAGGTCGCTGAAGCTCACCGCTTCCACGGCCAGTCGGCCGAGGCCCGGCAGACCGAAGGTGAACTCCGTGATGATCGCGCCGCCCAGCAGCGAGGCGATGTCGATACCGAAGATCGTCACGATCGGGATCAGCGAACCGCGCCAGGCGTAGCGGAAGAAGACGTAGCGCTGGGACATGCCCTTGGCGCGGGCGGTCCGGACGTGCTCCTCCTGGAGCTGCTCGATCATCGACGACCGCGCCATACGAGTGTACTGAGCGGCGAAGATCGTCGAGAGCACGGCCCAGGGGATGATCAGCCCGGAGAACCAGGCCATGGGGTCCTCGGTCAGTGCCGTGTACTTGGGCTCGTCGAACGCGCCCATCTGGTACACGAGGATGGCGAGCGCGAGCGGGCCGAGGAAGTAGATCTGCATGGAGCTGAGGACCATCGCGCCCGCGGTGAAGGCCTTGTCGATGATCGTGCCGCGCTTCCAGGCGGCGAGCATGCCCGAGCCCAGTCCGACGACGAGGAAGAGGATCGCGGCGCCGACGGCCAGCGAGACGGTGGTCGGGAGCCGGTCGACCAGGGTCGTCCACACGTTCTCGTTGGTGTGGTACGAGTAGCCGAAGCACGGGGCCGGGCAGGCCCCCTGGGCGAAGTCGTCCCGCCCCATGACCAGGCCCGACAGGAAGATCCAGAACTGTTCGGGAATCGACTTGTCGAGACCGAGCGTCCGGTGGATGTTCTCCAGCGCGTCCGGGGTGCAGGTCTTGCCGCACATCAGCAGCGCCGGATCGCGTGGCATGCCGAAGAAGAGAAGGAACGCGACCATGGTCAACAGGACCAGGATCACGACGGCGCCGAGAGACCGGCGGAGGATGAAGCGCAGCATCAGAAAGCAGCTTTCGGGCGTGGGAAGCCTGGCGGGCGAGGGGCGCCCCATCTCGACGATGGGGCGCCCTGGAAACCCCGCTGGGGGTCGGAGGTGTTACTTCACAAACAGCCTGCGCGGGTCGACGGCGCCGAGGACGTCGTCGTACACGAGGCCGCCGATCTTCGAACCGGCGATCTGGGTCTGCTTGTAGTACGCCGTCGGGATGTTGGAGATGACGTTCTCGACGATGTACTCGTTGACCTTGTTCCACTCCTCAGCGGCCTTGACCGGGTCCGTGATCTTGTTGATCCGGTCGATGTCCGCGTTGACCTTCGGGTCGTCGATGTGCGCGTAGTTCGACGAGCCGTCCTGGATCTGGCGGCCGTCGTACAGCGGCGGGATGACGGTCGAGGCGCTCGGCCAGTCCGCGCCCCACGCGGTGTGGTAGATGTCGTAGTTGTTGTCGACCTTGCTGATCTGGTCGTAGTACGTCTCGGCCGGGATCTCCTGGCGCTGGACGTCGAAGCCGGCCTTCTCCAGGCCCGCCGCCATGGCGGTGGAGTACTGCTGGCCCTCGGGGGTGTTGATGTAGCCGAAGGTGAGCTTCAGGCCTTCCTTGCCGGCTTCCTTGAGGAGCGCCTTGGCCTTCTCCGGGTCACCGGCCGGCTTCTTCTTCTTGCCGAACGGGTCGAAGTTGGCGTTGTAGCCGGAGACGGTCGGGCTGATCAGACCGCCGGCGACCTCCATGGCCTGGGCGCCGCCGTAGGCGCGGACGAAGGGCGTGATGGGCAGCGCGTGCGCGATGGCCTCACGGACCTTCTTGTCCTGCATCTCCTTCTGCGACAGGTTGATGTTCATCTGGCCGACGTAGGGCTGGTAGCCCGAGACCGTGCGGTCCTTCAGCGAGGCGTCGCTGAGCACCTTGGACAGGTTGCCCGCGTCGACCTGGTTGTTGAAGCTGATCGCGGTGGAGTTGGCGCCCGAGTCGGACAGCAGCGCCTTCGTGGAGTCCTCGTACTGCTTGTTGAAGACGAAGTTGAACTGGTCCACGTACTGGTGACGGATCGGGTCCGTCTTCGGGTCCCAGTTCTCGTTCTTGACCAGCGTCATGGACTTGCCGGACTTGAAGTCCTTGATCTTGTACGGGCCGGCCGTCATCGGGGCCTTGTCGTACTTCTCCTGGGTGTCCTTCTTCTCGGACACGATGGAGTATCCGGCCATCGCGAGCGCGTACGGCAGGTCGGCCTTCGGCTCCTTGAACTTGAAGACGATGGTCTTCTCGTCCGGCGTCTCCAGGATGCTGTCCGGCAGGTGCTTGCCCTTGTACGGACCGTCCTTGAGGAGCTTGCGGTACTCGACGCCCGGCGTGTTGGCCAGCCACTGCTGGATGTAGGTCGGACCGTTGGTGATGAACGGGGCGAAGAGACGCTCGAAGGTGTGGCGGACGTCGGCCGAGGTGATCGGCGTGCCGTCGGCCCACTTGACGCCGTCCTTGAGCGTGAACTTCCAGGTCTTGCCGCCGTCGGTGGTGGTGCCGCTGTCCGTGGCCAGGTCGCCGACGACCTCGTGCTTCGAGCCGTCGTCGCTGGTGGCCTTGTAGCCCGTCAGGCCACGGTGGATGATCGAGGACAGCGAGCCCTCGTCGGAGACGTAGATCTGGCCCGGGTCGAGGTGGGCGTAGCTGTCACGCTGCAGGACCGTCACGGTGCCGCCGCTCTTCGCACCGGGGACCTCGGGGGCCGGGCCGGTCGAGTCCTTGGCGTCACCGAACGCGATGCCCTCCTGCTGACGCTGGGCATTCTCCTTGTCCTGCTTGTTGCTGGTCCCTTCCTTGCTGCCGCCCTCGCTGCAGCCGGTGAGCACTAGTGCTCCGGCAGCGAGCAGGGATATGGCGGCGTACGTGTGGCGTCCACCCTTACCCATCACTCGGTTTCCCACCCATCTGTCTGTCTCACGTGCGATGAAATGAAGTGCCAGTCGGGCCGACGCGGGCGCCGTCCCATCCGGATTTGGGCGAGAGTGCCCATAGCTCCCGGTCAGCGAGCCGTCTTCGGGTCGAAGGCGTCACGGACCGAGTCCCCGAGCAGGTTGAACGCCACGATGAAGATGATCATGGAGATACCCGGGAAGAACATGTAGGTGATGTCGTTCTGCATCACGAGTTCGGTCGACGCCTTGGAGAACATCTGCCCCCAGTCGGGCGTCGGCTCGACGATGCCGACGCCGAGGAACGACAGTCCGGCCTCGGCGGTGACGAAGGCGGGGAGCATGTACGTCGACTGCACCAGGATCGGCGTGACCACGTTGGGGAGGATCTCCTTGCGGATGATCCGCCACGGGGACGCCCCGCTCACCTTGGCCGCCTCGATGAACTCGCGTCCGGCGAGGGACAGGGTAGCGCCGCGCAGGATGCGGCAGAGACTCATCCACCCCAGGAACCACATCACCGAGATCAGCGCCACCACCCGGACGTACACCGGGGTCTCGTCCTTGGGGTCCACGAACAGCGAGACCACGACCGGCATGCTCGCGATGAAGAACAGCTGCGACGGGAAGGCCAGCAGGAAGTCGACGACCCGGCTGATGGCGAAGTCGACCTTGCCCCCGAGGTAGCCGGCCATCACACCGAGGATGACGCCGGTGAGCACGGTGGCGACCGTCACGGCGAGGGAGATGCCGAGCGAGTTCCGGATGCCGTAGATCAGCTTGGTGAAGACGTCGTAGCCGTTGCCCGGCTCGAGACCGAACCAGAACTCACCGCTGATGCCGCCGTTGGGCATGATCGGGACGCCCGCGCTGTCGAACAGCTCGGGGCGCTCGTCCGCGTACACGGTGTACGGGTCCTTGCCGTACAGCTTCGAGATCACCGGCGCCAGCAGACCGATGAGGAAGAAGAACGCCACGATGCAGGCGGAGGTCACGCCCGCACGGTCACGCTTGAAGCGAATCCACATCAACTGCCCGGGGGAGCGGCCCTCAAGCTTCTTCTCACCCTCGACGGCGGAGGTCGCATCGAGCTCAGGGTCCAAGGCGACCGCGGAGCCGGAGCCCTCGGCCTTGACTGGACTGGTCATGTGTGTTCTTCCCCCGGGGGGTTGGAGAGTTGAGCGCAGCACAGATACCGGCAGGTTCTGTGGTTTGGGGGAACTTTCGCCAAGTGCATCAACGCGCGTCAAGGGCGGAAGGCAGAGGGATCTCCCTAGCGTCCATTTTTTGAGCAAAAATTGCAAAGATTGACACCTGCGCGCGCTTGACAGCTGAGATGGAAAATCGGCGAAACGGACATAACGGGAGGGATTTTTGTTTACATGTCCGAAACTTGATCGCCGAAGCACCGATATCCGAACAGGGCCTCACAGGCTTCTGAAAGGACCCTGAACAACCCGCCTGACCAACCCTCCGGACGCTCTCTGCGGACGGCCCCTGGACCACCTGTGAACGACGCGGCCCGGCCCTCCACCGCAGGGAAGGGCCGGGCCATCGTCTCACTGCCCGCCCAGAGGCCCTGAGAGGGCCCCTGAGCGTGCCGCGGGGGTGGGTCAGCCGTGCTTGGCGCGGCTCGCCGCACGGGCGCGCTCGCGGGCGTCCAGGTTCACCTTGCGGATGCGGACGGCCTCCGGGGTGACCTCGACGCACTCGTCGTCGCGGCAGAACTCCAGGGACTGCTCCAGCGACAGCTTGCGCGGCGGCACGATCGACTCCGCCACATCGGCCGTCGAGGACCGCATGTTGGTGAGCTTCTTCTCCTTGGTGATGTTGACGTCCATGTCGTCGGAGCGGGAGTTCTCGCCGACGATCATGCCCTCGTACACCTCGGTGCCGGGCTCCACGAAGAGCACGCCGCGCTCCTGGAGGTTGGTCATCGCGAAGGCGGTGACCGCTCCGGCGCGGTCGGCGACCAGCGAGCCGTTGTTGCGGGTCTGGAGGTTGCCGAACCACGGCTCGTGGCCCTCGTGGATCGAGTGGGCGATGCCGGTGCCGCGGGTCTGGGTGAGGAACTCCGTCCGGAATCCGATCAGACCGCGCGAGGGCACCACGAACTCCATGCGCACCCAGCCGGAGCCGTGGTTGGACATGTTGTCCATCCGGCCCTTGCGGACGCCCATCAGCTGGGTGACGGCGCCCATGTGCTCCTCGGGCACGTCGATCGTCATCCGCTCGACGGGCTCGTAGACCTTGCCGTCGACCTCCTTGGTGACGACCCGGGGCTTGCCGACGGTCAGCTCGTAGCCCTCCCGGCGCATGGTCTCGACCAGGATGGCCAGCGCCAGCTCGCCGCGGCCCTGCACCTCCCAGGCGTCGGGGCGCTCGGTGTCCAGGACGCGCAGCGAGACGTTGCCGATCAGCTCGCGGTCCAGGCGGTCCTTGACCTGGCGGGCGGTGACCTTGCGGTCCTTGACGGCCGCCTTCGCGTCGGCGCCCTTGCCGGTGCCGCCGCGGCCGACCAGCGGCGAGGTGTTGGTGCCGATGGTCATCGAGATCGCGGGCTCGTCCACCGTGATCAGCGGCAGCGGAACCGGGTTCTCCGGATCGGCCAGCGTCTCGCCGATCATGATCTCCGGGATGCCGGCGACCGCGCAGATGTCGCCCGGGCCCGCCTTCTCGGCCGGCTTGCGGGTGAGCGCCTCGGTCATCATCAGCTCGGAGATGCGCACGTTGGTGACGGACCCGTCACGCTTCATCCACGCGACCGTCTGCCCCTTCTTCAGCTCGCCCTGGTGGACGCGCAGCAGCGCGATGCGGCCGAGGAAGTTGTCGGCGTCCAGGTTGGTGACGTGCGCCTGGAGCGGGGCGTCCTCGTCGTAGGTCGGGGCCGGGATGTGCTGGAGGATCGCGGAGAAGAACGGCTCCAGGCTGTCGGAGTCGGAGGGGACCGTGCCGTCGGCCGGCTTGGTCAGCGACGCGATGCCGTCCCGGCCGCAGGCGTAGACGATCGGGAACTCGATCTGCTCCTCGTCCGCGTCCAGGTCCAGGAAGAGGTCGTAGGTCTCGTTGACGACCTCGTCGATCCGGGCGTCCGGCCGGTCCGTCTTGTTGATGCACAGGATGATCGGCAGGCGGGCCTGGAGCGCCTTGCGCAGCACGAAGCGGGTCTGCGGCAGCGGGCCCTCGGAGGCGTCGACCAGCAGCACCACGCCGTCCACCATCGACAGACCGCGCTCGACCTCGCCGCCGAAGTCGGCGTGGCCGGGGGTGTCGATGATGTTGATCGTGATCGGGTCCCCGCCGGCCTTCGGGTGGTACTTGACCGCCGTGTTCTTGGCGAGGATCGTGATGCCCTTCTCACGCTCCAGGTCGTTCGAGTCCATCATGCGGTCGTCGACGGAGTCGAGCTGGTGGGCGGCGAAGGCGCCGGCCTGCTTGAGCATGGCGTCGACGATGGTCGTCTTGCCGTGGTCGACGTGGGCGACGATGGCGACGTTGCGAATGTCGTGACGTGTAGTGGACACGGCCATAAAGCGGCGTTCTCCCGGAGTGTGAGGACGGCCCTGCTGCGTACGTCTGTGATACGCGGGCCCTGCCGGGCTTGACACGCCACGGCCTCACCCCATGGTACGTGGCCGCCGGAGCTCGGGCTTGCCGGGCCGATCAGCGAGACGGCCGCGGCCCCCCGGAGGGTCCCGCGGCGGGCCGCGCGGCCTTCCGCAGGAAGCCCATGTCCTCGTACACGGGGGTCTGGAAGCCGAAGGACCCGGTGTTGGCCAGGTTCTTGCGCACGGCCGTGAGCTGGGGGCGCTGGTAGAGCGGGATGGAGCCGGCCGCGGCCCAGATCCGGGCGTCGGCCTTGCGGATCAGGTCGCGCGACTTCTCGCGGTCCAGGGTGGCCGCGGCCCGGTCGAAGAGCTGGTCGACCTGGTCGGTGCCGACGCGGGTGTAGTTCTGCTCGACGGTCAGCGAGCCGTCGGCGGCCGGGACGGGCTTGGCGTAGATGGGGCGGGCGTCGGTCGCCGGGAAGGCGGAGGCGGGCCAGGAGTAGAGGGCCAGGTCGAACTCTCCGGAGGCGATGTGGTCCTTGAAGTAGCTCTCGCCGGGCACCTTGGTCCGCTCGACGCGGATGCCGAGGCGGCCGAGCATGCGGGTGATCCGGTCGGCGACCTCGTGCAGGACCTCGGAGCCCGGGCCGGTGGGGAGCACGAAGCGCAGGGTGAGCGGCTTGCCGTCCTTGGCCAGCGGCCCGGCCGCGGCGCCGGCCGGGGCGGGGGTGCCCTTGGGGGCGTAGGCGCCGGGGGCGCCGCCCTGCTTGTGCTGCTTGCCGTCCTGGGCGAGGTGGTCGCGGTCGGTGTCACGGTCCGCGGGGTGGTCGGCTTCGCGGTCGGTGTCGCGGTCCGCGTCCCGGTCGTCCTCGCGGCCGGGCGCCTTCCCCTCGCCGTCGGCCCGCGCCTTGCCGTCCTGGCCCACGATGTACGTGCCGTCCTCGCCGCCGGGGGACTCGGGCTCGGCGGACCCGGTCGCCCCTGACCCGCTCGCACCGGACCCGGCTCCGGCCGCCCCGTCCTCGGACGACGCCGCACCCTCGCCGTCGCCGCCCTCGCCCTCGTCCCCCGCGCCGGCCGCCTTCCCGCTCCTGCCCGGCTCGTCGAGGGGACCGCCCCGCACCCATCCGGCGTCCGCGAGCAGCGCGCGGGCCTCCTTGGGGTCCTCGTCGCCGAGGGCGCCGCTGTTGTCGGCGTAGGCGGGCTGGCCGGCCAGCGCGAGGTGGCTGCCGACGGGTTCCGCGGGCAGGCCGAGGGGCCGCAGCACCATCCGGGCCAGCTCTCGGCGGTCGAGGGCGCGGGCGACGGCCCGGCGCACCCGTTCGTCGGCGAGGGGACCCTCGGCGCCGTTGAGGGCGAGCTGGGTGAAGGCCGGCTCCAGGGACCTGCGGACCTCGAAGGCGGCCAGCGCCCGGTCGGGGCCCCGCTGCCCGGCGGGCCCCTGCTCGCCGTCGCCGGCCGCCGCACCCTCGGGTTCCGCGGACCGGCCGGACGGCGCGGAGGCGCTCGCCGACGGCCCGCCCGCCCCCTCGTCCGGCCCCGCCGCCGTGATCCTGCGGGCCCCGGCGGCGTCCACCTCCGCCACGTCGACCCGCCCCTCCGCCAGCGCCCCGACCCGCTGCGCGCGCGGTACGGCCCGCAGCACGATCGCGTCCAGCTTGGGCGCTGCGCCCCACCAGCGGGTGTTGCGGGCGAGGGTGACCTCGTCGTCCTCGCGGTCGACCTCGCGCACGGTGAACGGCCCGGCGGTGACCTTCAGCCGGCGGCGCGCCCCGTCGTTGAACGCGTCCGGCGTGCCCATCACGTCCTTCGGGTACAGCGGCGAGAACAGCGACTGCCAGTCGGCGTAGGGGCGGCTGAAAGTTACCTTGACCTCCAGGTCGTTCTTGCCCCGCTCGATCCGCTCGATCCGCTCGTACCCGGCGTTGCGGGCGGTCCAGTAGGCGCTGTCCCGGCCCGACAGGGCGCGCCACTGGGCGGCGAAGTCGGCCGCGCCGATCTCCCTGCCGTCGCTCCAGACCGCCTGCTGGTTGAGCCGGTAGAGCACGACCTGCCGTGGCTTGGTGTCGACGACCTTGGCCGATTCCAGATAGTCGGTGTTGATTTCCGGCCGGCCGTTCGCGTCGAGCCGGTACATCGACGGCAGCACCGCCTGGGCGATCCGCGTGGTCGTGGCGTCGGCGTCCGCCTGGAAGGTGTTCATCGTCTGCGGCACCGCGTCCACCGCCCAGCGCAGCGTCCCCCCGTCGGCGACGCGGGCCCGGGCGGCGGGGGCGATGTCCTGGTGGGCCGGCGGCCGGCCGGCCTCCTTCTCGGAGCTGCACCCGGCGAGAGCGGGGACCGCGAGCGCTCCCGCGGTCAGGAAGACGACCGAGCGCAGTACGGCGCGCGGTCCGACTCCGGCGTGGGACATCTCTGGGTACCTCCGGGAAGCCGCGGGCGTTACGATCACTTTTGGCGGTATATGGTGCTGATCAGATGAGATTCGTCCGTATGCGGCCACTGAAGAGGAAAGGGTTCAGCAGCGACCGGCGACACGGCGGCGCGAGGTGACAAGCCCACCCGTGCGGCGCAACACGCTCCCGGCAGTGCACCCGCACGACTCGGCCAATCGGTGCACCGCCCTTCCCAGCGATGGGTGTGACGCGCAACACTCTCAGGCGCATGAACGTCCCCGTCCGCATCCGGCCGACCGGCCGACGGAAGTGAGGTCACGTCATGTCCGTGCACGACGAACTGACATCCATCCAGCGCTGTCTCGACGATCTGGCCAGGTCGGTGGGCCGGCTGGAACAGCGGCTCGGCGCCGGCGCGCTCGACGTGCGCCGCGTCCGCACCGACTGCGACCACCTGCGCGAGAGCGTGGCGCTGCTACGCTCGGCGGCCGCGCAGAGCCCGGCCGGCCGGCCGGAGCTGGTCACGATCCCCGACACGCCGTACGACAACAGCCTGTGGGTCGACACGGACGACGAGGGACTCGGCGCCCGCGACCGGCGCGCCCCCTGACCCGAGCCGTCGCGCCGACCCGAACCGTCGCGCCCCCTGACCCGACCGGAGTCAAACGTTGGCCACTGGTACGGAACCCCCCACCACGGAGCCCCAGCCTTCCGGCGGCGGTGTGCGCGGCCCCGCGCGCGCCGCCATCGCCGCCCCGCACCTGCGGACCGACCGCTGGTGGCTGGCGCCCGCCGCCAACGCGGCCGGCCTGCTCGCCTTCATCGTCTACTCGACCTGGCGGGCCTTCGCGAACGCCGACTACTACGCCGCCCCGTACGTCTCGCCGTTCTACTCCCCCTGCCTGGCGGAGAACTGCGAGCCCATGCGGTCCGGACCCAACTGGGAGATCTTCGGCAGCTGGTGGGGCCTGTCCCCCGCGATCCTGATCCTGGTCTTCCCGCTCGGCTTCCGCCTGACCTGCTACTACTACCGCAAGGCCTACTACCGGGGCTTCTGGGCGTCCCCGCCGGCCTGCGCGGTCGCCGAGCCGCACCGGAAGTACACCGGCGAGACCCGCTTCCCGCTGATCCTGCAGAACCTGCACCGGTACTTCTTCTACGCCGCGCTCCCGGTCGCCGCCATCCTCACCTACGACACCGTCCTCGCCTTCCGCGACGAGCACTACGCGTGGGGACACATGGGCCTGGGCACCCTGGTCTTCCTCGTCAACATCGTGCTGATCTGGGCGTACACCCTCTCCTGCCACTCCTGCCGGCACATCGTCGGCGGCAAGCTCAAGCACTTCTCCAGGCATCCGGTGCGCTACCGGATGTGGCGGCTGGTGGGGTGGCTCAACGCCCGGCACATGCTGCTCGCCTGGACGTCGCTGGTGAGCGTCGCGCTCGCCGACCTGTACGTGTACCTCGTCGCGTCCGGCGCCTTCGACGATCCGCGCTTCTTCTGATGACTGGGGCCTTGTGATGTCCGTGGTGGACCGGCAGCAATGGGACGTCGTGGTGGTCGGGGCCGGCGGCGCCGGTCTGCGGGCGGCCGTCGAGGCGCGCGAGCGGGGCGCCCGTACGGCGGTGATCTGCAAGTCGCTGTTCGGCAAGGCGCACACCGTGATGGCCGAGGGCGGCATCGCGGCGGCGATGGCCAACGCCAACCCGAACGACAACTGGCAGGTGCACTTCCGCGACACGATGCGCGGCGGCAAGTTCCTCAACCAGTGGCGGATGGCCGAGCTGCACGCCCAGGAGGCCCCGGACCGGGTCTGGGAGCTGGAGACCTGGGGAGCGCTGTTCGACCGCACCGCGGACGGCCGGATCTCGCAGCGCAACTTCGGCGGCCACGAGTACCCGCGCCTCGCCCACGTCGGCGACCGCACCGGCCTGGAGCTGATCCGCACCCTCCAGCAGAAGGTCGTCTCGCTCCAGCAGGAGGACCACCGCGCGACCGGCGACTACGAGTCACGGCTGAAGGTCTTCCAGGAGTGCACGGTCACGCGGGTGCTCAAGGACGGCGACCGGGTCTGCGGGGTCTTCGGCTACGAGCGGGAGTCCGGCCGGTTCCAGGTGTGGGAGGCGCCCGCCGTGGTGATCGCGACGGGCGGCATCGGAAAGTCGTTCAAGGTCACCTCGAACTCGTGGGAGTACACCGGCGACGGCCACGCGCTGGCGCTGCTCGCGGGCGCGCCGCTGCTGAACATGGAGTTCGTGCAGTTCCACCCGACGGGGATGGTCTGGCCGCCGTCGGTCAAGGGCATCCTCGTCACCGAGTCGGTGCGCGGCGACGGCGGGGTGCTGCGCAACTCCGACGGCAAGCGCTTCATGTTCGACTACATCCCCGACGTCTTCCGGGAGAAGTACGCCGAGACCGAGGACGAGGCCGACCGCTGGTACGACGACCCCGAGGGCAACCGGCGGCCCCCCGAGCTGCTCCCCCGCGACGAGGTGGCCCGCGCGATCAACACCGAGGTCAAGGAGGGGCGCGGCTCCCCGCACGGCGGGGTGTTCCTGGACGTGTCGACGCGGATGCCGGCCGAGGTGATCAAGCGGCGGCTGCCGTCGATGTACCACCAGTTCAAGGAGCTGGCCGACGTCGACATCACCGCGGAGCCCATGGAGGTCGGGCCCACCTGCCACTACGTGATGGGCGGCATCGCCGTCGACTCCGACACGGCGGCGGCGCGCGGGGTGCCGGGGCTGTACGCGGCCGGCGAGGTGGCCGGCGGGATGCACGGCTCCAACCGGCTGGGCGGCAACTCGCTGTCCGACCTGCTGGTCTTCGGACGCCGGGCGGGGTGGCACGCCGCCGAGTACGCGGCGGGGCTCGGCGCGGGGCGGCCCGTGGTGGACGACGCCCAGGTCGAGGCGGCGGGGGCGGAGGCGCTGCGGCCGTTCTCGGCGGAGGGCGCCGCCGCGGGCGTGACGCCGGGCGCGTCGCCCGGCGGGGAGCCCGCAGGGCCGCCGGAGAACCCGTACACCCTGCACCAGGAGCTCCAGCAGACGATGAACGACCTGGTCGGCATCATCCGCCGGGAGGCGGAGATGAAACAGGCCCTGGAGAAGCTGGCGGAGCTGCGGGCGCGGGTCGGCCGGGCCGGGGTGGAGGGCCACCGTCAGTTCAACCCGGGCTGGCACCTCGCGCTGGACCTGCGGAACATGCTGCTGGTCAGCGAGTGCGTGGCCCGGGCGGCTCTGGAGCGCACCGAGTCGCGCGGCGGGCACACCCGCGAGGACCATCCGTCGATGGACCGCAAGTGGCGCCGGATCAATCTGCTGTGCCGGCTGACCGACCCGGCCGGCGGTCTCACGGCCGCCGACCCGGCCCGCGGCCGGATCGGACTCGTACGGGAGACCACCGAACCCGTCCGCCCGGACCTGCTCGCCCTCTTCGCGAAGGAGGAGCTGGTCAAGTACCTGGCCGAAGAGGAGCTGTACGAGTGAGCGGCTACGAGGCGCGTTTCCGGGTGTGGCGGGGCGACGCGGGCGGCGGCGGCCTGGAGGACTTCACGGTCGCCGTCAACGAGGGCGAGGTGGTCCTCGACATCATCCACCGTCTCCAGGCGACCCAGGCCCCCGATCTGGCGGTGCGCTGGAACTGCAAGGCCGGCAAGTGCGGTTCGTGCTCGGCGGAGATCAACGGGCGGCCCCGGCTGCTGTGCATGACCCGGATGTCGGTGTTCGCGCCCGATGAGACGGTCACCGTCACCCCGCTGCGGGCGTTCCCGGTGGTGCGGGACCTGGTCACGGACGTCGGCTTCAACTACGCCAAGGCCCGTGAGGTCCCGGCGTTCGTGCCGCCGGCCGGGGTGGCGCCGGGCGAGTACCGCATGATGCAGGAGGACGTGGACCGCTCGCAGGAGTTCCGCAAGTGCATCGAGTGCTTCCTGTGCCAGGACACCTGCCATGTGGTGCGCGACCACGAGGAGAACAAGCAGGCCTTCGCCGGTCCGCGGTTCCTGATGCGGATCGCCGAACTGGACATGCACCCGCTGGACGCGGCGGCGGACGCCGGCCTGGACCGCGAGGCCACCGCGCAGGACGAGCACGGGCTCGGCTACTGCAACATCACCAAGTGCTGCACCGAGGTCTGCCCCGAGGGCATCAAGATCACCGACAACGCGCTGATCCCGCTGAAGGAGCGCGCGGTGGACCGCAAGTACCGCCCCCTGGTGTGGCTGGGGTCGAAGATCGGGCGTCGCGGGACGTAACGCCCGGTCGCGGGAGCGCGTGCGCGCCCCTACGCTCCGAGATGTGACGCCCTCCTCGCCCTCCTCGAAGCGGGGCCGGTCCCGGCGCGCGCCCGCGCACATATCGGTGCGGATCGCGCACACGGCGCTCGGCGTGACGGCCGCGGTGGTGTGGCTGGTGTCGGTGATGACGGTGACGCCGGGCGGACCCGGCGTGCCGGACGCGCCGGCGCGGGCCGGCCGGCCGGCCGCCGCGCCGAGCCCCGTGGCCGCGGCCGCCCGCGAGGACGACGTCGAGGAGACGGCCACGGCCGACCTGGTGCTGCCGCTGGTCGCCGTGGGCGCGGCCGGCGCGGTGGCGGCGTACGCCTGTGCCCGGCGCACCCGGCGGGCCCGGTCCCGTACGACGCCGGGCGGGACGCCGGTACGGCTCACGGACGCGCCGTCGCCCGATCCCGGCCCCGAACGGCAGGCGCGGGCCCTTTTGGTGGAGGCGGACGACTGCGTGCGCACCTGCCGGGAGGAACTCCTCTTCGCCGAGGCCGTGGCCGGCCCGCAGGCCGTGGCGCCCTACGCGGCGGCGCTGCGGGCGGCGGAGTCGGAGCTGTCGGCCGCGTTCCGGATGCGGCAGCGGTACGACGAGGGGGTGCCTGCGGAGGAGACGGCCCGCCGGCACGCGCTCGCCGGGATCGTCGGCCGGTGCGCGGAGGCGGGGCGGCGGCTGGACGCGCAGGCCGCCGCGTTCGACGTGCTGCGCGGGCTGGAGCGCGGGCCCGGGCCCGCGCTGGAGGTGGCGGAGGCGCGGTTCCGTGAGCTGGCGGCGGTGCGCGCGCCGGCGGCGGAGTCGCTCCTCGCCGATCTGGGCAAGCGGTACGCGCCGGGCGCGGTCGCCCCGGTCGCCGGGCACCTCGACCGCGCCAAGGACCGGCTGGTGTTCGCCACGACCCGGCTGAACCTCGCCCGCCAGTGCGCCGACCGGGACGAGCCCGACCGCGCCGCCGCGCATCTGCGGGCCGCGGAGGGCGCGGTGGCGCAGGCGGGGGTGCTGGTGGCGGGCGTGGAACGGTTCGCCGAGGAGCTGGCGGAGGCGGAAGGGCTGGTGCCGGCGGCGCTCACCGGGGCGGAGACGGAGCTGGCGGCCGCGGGTGCGGCGCGGGCGGTGCGCGCCGACGCCGTGCCGGCCGCCGTACGCGCGGAGCTGACGGGGGGGCCGTACGACCCGCTGGACGCCCTGCGCCGGATCGTGCGGGCGGTGACGCCGCTCGCGTCGGGGCGCGCGGGGGTGCTGGGGGCCGCGGCGGAGCTGGCGGCGCGCAGCGCGGTGGGCGCGGCGGAGGACTACGCCACGACGCACCGGGGCGTGGTGGGGGCCGAGGCCCGCACCCGGCTGACGGCGGCGCACCGGCTGCTCCCGGACGACCCGCTCACGGCCGACGCCCTGGCCCACGAGGCCCGTACCCTCGCCGAGCGCGACGTCCGCGACCACGGTCACCTGGAGACCCCGCTGCTGGCCGGCGTCCTCCTCGCAGGCCCGGCCGACCCCGCGCCGGCGAGCTACGGCGGACCGCGCACGCGGGCCCGCCGGGGGACGACGTCAGGTCCGTCGTAGGCCCGGAGGCAACCGTGGGCGGCAGGGCAGGGGGCGTCAGAACAGGCTGAGGAGCGCCTCGGTCGGGTCCGCGAGGGGGGTGCCGCCGTCGGGGAGGGGCAGTTCGAACCAGACGGTCTTGCCGCGGTGGGTGCGGCGGGAGCCCCAGGCCGCGGAGAGCAGGCCGACGAGCTGGAGGCCGCGGCCCCCCTCGTCGGTGTCGCGGGCGCGGCGACGGCGGGGCTGGACCAGGCCGGCGTCCCAGACCTCGCAGACCAGGGTGCGGTCCAGCAGGAGGCGGAGCCGGATCTCGCCCTCGCCGTACCGCAGGGCGTTGGTGACCAGCTCGCTGACCAGCAGCTCCGTGGTGTCGACCAGGGGTTCCAGGTCCCAGCCGAGGAGCCGCCCGCGGGCCAGTTCGCGGGCCCGTCCGACGCTGCGCGGCTCGCGCGGCAGCGTCCAGTCGCCGACGGACTCGGCGGGCAGGCCCTGGACGCGGGCCATGAGCAGGGCGAGGTCGTCCTCGCCGTGGTGGGTGTCAAGGGTGTCGAGGACCTGGTCGCAGACGTCCTCCAGCGGCCGGGCGGGGTCCGTCAGCGCGCCCACGAAAGCCTGGAGCCCTTCGTCGAGGGGGTGGTCGCGGGACTCGACCAGGCCGTCGGTGTAGAGGGCGAGGAGGGAGCCCTCGGGCAGTTCGACCTCGACCTCCTCGAAGGGTTCCCCGCCGACGCCGAGCGGCAGCCCGGGCGGCACGTCGAGCATCAGTGCGGGCTCGCCGGGCTCGACCAGGACGGGGGGCAGATGGCCGGCGTTGGCGAAGGTGCAGCGCCGGGTGACGGAGTCGTAGACGGCGTACACGCACGTCGCGAGGTACACCTCGGACAGGTCGGCCTCGCGGGGCCTGCGGGCGGCGCGGGTGGCCTGCTGGACGCCTCCGCCGGGCCCGAACGCCTGGGAGGGACCGCCGGGGGTGCCGAGCCCGCGGGCGATCTCGTCCAGCTGGGAGAGCACTTCGGCCGGTTCGAGGTCCAGCTGGGCGAGCGTGCGTACGGCGGTGCGCAGTTCGCCCATCGCGACGGCCGCGCGCAGCCCGCGGCCCATGACGTCGCCGACCACCAGCGCGGTGCGGTGCCCGGGCAGTTCGATGACGTCGAACCAGTCGCCGCCCACCTCGCTGGGGCGGCCCGTGGAGGCGTTGCCGGGCAGATAGCGGCACGCGATGTCCAGTCCGGAGGCGACGGGGTCGCCCGGCGGCAGCAGGGAGCGCTGCAGTATCAGCGCGCGTTCGTGCTCGCGCCGGTAGAGACGGGCGTTGTCGATGCATACGGCGGCCCGCGCGGCGAGTTCGACCGCGAGGTCCCGGTCCCGGTCGCCGAACGGCTCGCTGCCCTTGGCCCGGGAGAACTGCGCGAGTCCCACGACGGTGTCGTGGGCGACCATCGGCACCGCGAGCGTGGACTGCAGCAGGCCGCCCTCCTCGGCCGGGATGTGCTGCGGCCGGGCGGTGCGCAGGGCGTCCGCGCAGGGCGAGGTGAACGGGTAGTGGTGGACCGCGCCGACCGCGACGGGCTTGTCCGCGCCCGGAAAGGGAGCGCCGGAGACGGCGCTGGCGAAGGCGACGCGGCGCAGTTCGGCGCTGCCGTCCGCGAGGCCGGGCGGGGTCTCGTCGCCGACCAGCAGCCCCTGGTAGAGGTCGACGGTGGCCAGGTCGCAGAAGCCGGGGACGACCACGTCGAGGAGTTCGCGGGCGGTGGTCTCCAGGTCGAGGGAGTTGCCGATGCGCGCGCCGGCCTCGTTGAGCAGGGCGAGGTTGCGCCGGGCGGCGGCGGCCTCACGGGCGGCGGCCCGGCGGGCGGTGACGTCGGTTCCCAGCCAGGCGATGCCGATGGGGCGGCCCGTTCCGCTGTGCACCCGGTAGAGGTTGATCGACCAGTGGCGGCGCTCCTCGGAGCCGGGCACGAAGCCCGTGACGTGCATGTCCGTGATGGAGTTGCCGGTCTCCAGGACGCGCCGCATGGTCGCCTCGACCCGATCGGCCTCGCCGCGCGGCAGATAGTCGTGGACCCCGCGTCCCCGGTGGTCGGCGGGCGTGCCGCCGAAGATGGACGCGAACCGCTGGTTGGCGCGCCGCACCTTCAGACTGGGGTCGATCAGCAGGAAGCCGAAGGGAGATTGGCCGAAAATCGCCTGGGAGGCGGCGAGGTCGGTCTCGATGCTGCGCAGCACCCGGACGTCGACGACGATGCACACGGCGGCCTTGCGCCCGTCCTCGGTGCGGGTCGGCATGACGTACACCTCGGCGAGCCCGTCCCGCCCGCGCCTGCCGCGCCCGTCGTCCACCGGGTCGGGCAGCCGGAAGGGGACCACGCCGGTCCACTCCCGTCCGTCCAGGATCTCGGCCATCTTGCGCTGGCCGCGCTCCCGCAGACAGGGGGTGACGAAGGCGTCGATGGGGTCCCTGCCGACGGCGTGCTCGGCGGGGATGCCGAAGATCTGCTCGGCCCGCAGGCTCCACTGCTCGACCAGCCCGTCGGGGCCGATGGAAAAGGACGCGACCTTGATGTAGTCGTAGATCGAGCCGGGTGGACTGCTCTGCCAGACGGCGTCACGGGGTGACGCCTCGCCGGAGACACCCGCGTCCTCCGTCCTCGCGCGGCCCGACGGGTCCTCGGACTCCGTGGCCTTCGCTGGTATCTCGCTCACGCGAACCGTCCCCTCCAGCTCACCGCGCCCGGCACCGGTCACCGAAAGGCGGCTGCCCGCAGTATCCAGCACTACGGGGCCGCACGACACGGTGTTCACGATCACAGCACGACCGAAAGCTTTTCGGCCCGTGCTGCGACGACACTCCCAGTCTTCTAACCAGGCGACACGCCCCCGAATCACCCACTCGGGCAACGGCCGACGGCGCACATGGGGCCAAGGGGGCGGAGCGAGCGCACCGCAAGCCGCGTTTCGGACGCTTTCAGACGGGTTTCCGTCGTGCCTCCCGGCAGCCCGGGTTCCGTCGTGGTTCCCGGCAGCCCGGGTTCCGTCGCGCTTCCCGGCAGCCCGGGTTCCGTCGCGCCTCCCGGCAGCCCGCGTCTCAGTCCGGCAGGGCCAGCTCGAACCACACGGTCTTGCCCGACTCCCCCGGCCGGGTCCCCCAGCGACGGGAGCTGGAGGCGACGAGCTGGAGGCCGCGCCCACTCTCGTCCTCGGGGCGGGCGGCGCGCTCGTGCGGCATGTCCGGGAGCGGGTCGGAGACCTCCACCAGCAGCACACCGGGCTCCCCGTCGGGGCGGACGAGACGGACGCCGATGGGTCCGGTGGCGTGCCGCAGGGCATTGGTCACCAGCTCGCTGACCAGCAGAGCGGCGATGTCGGCGACGCTGTCCAGCTCCCAGCCGTGCAGCCGGCGCCGGACCAGGGACCGGGCGGTGCGCACGGCTCCCGGATCCGCCGGAAACGTCCACTCGGCGCGGTCGTCCTCGGTCTCGATCACGCGGATCACTTCCCTGGCCGACAGGCCCGCCGCTGTCCTTTTCGTGGGCTTATATGACCCCATACCCGGCGAATGGCGGCGAGTACCGCCACCGCGGGGGCTGTGGGACGAACGGTGTACGCCCGCCCCGGAGCCCGGACGGCGAAGCCGTCGCAGGCGTCAGGGAGTTCCCAGGTGGGGCAGTGCCGCGCGGACCGCCGGGACGTCCTGGGGCAGCCAGGGAACGTCCCAGATCTCGGCCGGGGTCAGCCAGCGCAGCTCGTCGTGGTCCTGCAGCGGGGCGGGGTCCGCGGAGCCGGGGCGCAGCCGGGCGGTCCACACCTGGAGGGCGTACGGCGGCTTGAGCGGCCACTCCCCCGGGACCCGCCGGACGGTCTCGGCCTCCACGCCGAGTTCCTCGCGCAGCTCGCGCACCAGCGCGGCCTGCGGGGCCTCCCCCGGTTCGACCTTGCCGCCGGGCAGCTCCCACTGTCCGGCCAGCTCGGCCGGGGCACTGCGCCGGGCGGCGAGCAGCCGGCCGCCGTCGAGCAGGGCGGCTCCCACCACCACGATCCGTTCGCTCATGCGCCGGAGCTTAGGGGGTGGACCGGGCCGTGGGAGGCGGTGCCGCCCGTGGTGGACGGCCCTGCGGCCTCATTCCCCGTCGCCGACGCCCTGGCCGATGCGCTCGACCCAGTAGAGCTGCTTGTGCCCGCGGGCGTCGAGGCTGTCGGCGATCTTCTCGGCCTCGGCCCGGGTCGCGAATCTGCCCACGCGGTAGCGGTTGCCGTTGTCGTCCTGGCGTATGACGAGCCAGGGAAGAGCCACCGTGCTGTCGTTCATCGCGCCCCTCCGCTTCACGCCTCCGCCGTACGCACCCCGCCCACCGCGGAAACCTCTATCCGCATATGCCCGAGCCTACGCCCTACCTTCACGCAGCGAACACGGCTTTTCACCAAGAGGTACGCAACAAGCCATGGCCAAAGGGGCGCACAACGCGACGAGCGCCCTGCGTACGGGGTGCGCCGACATCCTCGACGACGTGTCAGAACCACCCGGGCCACCTGCGAAAACGTCCGGAATCCACCGGCGCGGGAGACGGCTCCCGGTGCGTGGGTGCCGGGAGCAACTGCCAGGGGGGCGTGCGCCTCCCGGCAGTGTGCGCTATTTCACGGGGAGGTGGTAGGCGACCCGGTACCGGTCCGCCGGAATTACCACGTCGGCCGTCTCGACCGCGCGCCCCGATGCGTAGAAGGTGCGCTGCACGACGAGCACGACATGACCGGGGACGCCGCCGAGCGCGAGCAGTTCCTCGGCGAGGCCGGGGCGGGCTCCGACCTCCTCGGTGACGTTGTCCACGACCACGTCGATGGCCGCCATGCGCTCGACCACGCCCATGCCTGCGAGCGGGCCCTCCTCGGGCAGCATGACGGGTGTGCGGCCGGTGACGGCGAGCGGCTCCCAGGAGGTGGACAGCATCATCGGCTCGCCGCCCTCCCGGTACAGGTACTTGGTGCACATCACGCGGTCGCCGGGCTCGATGCCGAGCCGCTCGGCGATCGCGCCGCTCGCCAGGGTCTGCTCGCTGCTGGACTCCCAGGTGCCGCGCACGGAGGCGTCCGCCTGCTCCTGCCGGAACGGCGTGGCCCCCGAGGCCGGGCGGAAGCCGGAGCGGGCGATGCTGCGCGGCACGGGCCGCTCGCGCACGTACGTGCCGGAGCCGGAGCGGCCCTCCACCAGGCCCTCGGCCATCAGCACCTTGCGGGCCTCCAGCGCGACCGTGTCCGAGACGCCGTACTCCTCGCGGATTCTGGCCTGCGAGGGGAGACGGGTGTGCGGGGGCAGCCGACCGTCGACGATCTTCTTGCGGAGATCACCTGCGACGCGCAGGTATGCCGGCTGCTCACCGAATGTCACGGGCCGCTCCCATCAGGTTGTACAGACAGCTACAGCGTGGCAACCCTCGGTTCCCGCGGGCAAGCAAAGGCCAGAGAATCACTCGAAGTGATGACTTCTGGTCGGGAGGGCTCTGCGCAGGCATTTCTCCCCATGCCGGTGGGCATCACACCCCTCGGGCGGCGCCGGTCAGACGTCCGCGCCGGTGTCGCCGCCCGCGTCGTAGTCGTACTCGGGCGGGCTGCTGTCGAGCCCCAGCGCCTCGCGCACGTCGATCGTGGTGGGGCCGTCGTAGAACTCGTAGGCCTTGTCGTAGTGGAGGTAGAACATGTCGGCCGAACCGGCCTTCGCCGCTTTCGCCCAGTCGTCGCGGGCGGTTTCCAGCTCCTTCACCAGCGCCGCCATCGGCCGCTCGGCGTCCGCCGGCCAGGCGCGTCCGTCGAGCACCGCGCTCTGTTCGGCGAGGGCGTCGCCGACCTCGCGCGCCCAGTCCTTGTTGGCGGCCAGATCGTCCTCCGGGTAGTCCTCGGGCTCCTTCTCCAGCACGGCGTCGACGGCCCGCACGGCCTGGAGATAGGCGACCTGGTCGGCGTCGAGGTTCGTCCGGTCGTTGCGCAGGGAGCCGGTGAGCCTGCCTCCCTGGTCCGTGTTGCCGAACAGGCAGGTGACCTCCCGGTCGCCGAGCCGCCAGCTCTGCCTCGTCGGGGTGAGGTAGTAGACGTCGACATGGCTCGGGAGTGCCCAGACATCCATGGCGTAGTCGGCGCGCAGGGCGTAGCAGCGGTCGTCGGCGAGAAGCGAGATCCGGTCGTCCCCGGGGAACTCGCCCTCGGGCAGGGCGATCGTGGCGAACACCTCGGCGTCGTGCTCGTCGGAGCACGGCACCACGTCGAGGTCGTAGGTCACGCCCTCCAGGGAGCCTGCCGTGTTGAAGCACTCGCCCCTGGCGACCGTGACGTCCTCCATGGCGCCCTCCTTGACGCCCTTCCAGAACTCGGAGGCGCCGCCGGTCGCCAGCATCAGCGCGAACAGCGCGAGACCGAGGGACGACAGGACGACGCCCGCGACCGCCAGGCCCTTGCCCCGCTCGCCCTTCCGGCCTATCTGCCGCAGGGCGACGGCGCCGAAGATCAGCCCGACGCCGGGCAGACAGCAGACGAGTCCCAGGACGAGGGAGGTGATGGCGAGCCCGTTGACGGGCGGCTGCTGGGGCGGCGGGTAGAGGCCCGGGGGGTACCAGGACTGCGCCTGCGAGGGACGGGGCGAGGGGGCGTGGGGTCCGGGACCGGCTCCGTATGCGCCGGGTGCGGCTCCGTACGCACCGGGTGCGGCTCCGTGAGGACCGGGTGCGGCTCCGTGAGGACCGGGTGCGGCTCCATACGGTCCTGGTCCGGGGCCGGTTCCGTAGGGGCTCGGCGGCGGAGCGGGGTACTGGCCGTGAGGGCCCTGGGGCTCGGGAGCCCCGGGGGGCGGGGGAATCGACACGGGTACCGGGCTCCTGGTTCGGGCGGCGACGCAGAACTGACGTACGACTTGGCGCATGGTAAGCGCGCCGCCGCCCCGGGATGAAACCGTGCGGCCGCCCGCCGACGAACGGGCCCCGGTCCGGGGGGCCGGGACCCGTCGGGACGTCGGCAGGGATGCCGTGGGCATCCCCAACGGCATCAGTCGTCCGATTGCCGCTTCAGGACTGCCGCTTCGGGCTGCCGGTCCGGCACTCGACCGAACCGGCGTCGGGCGACGTCAGAACTGGAGCGCCCAGGAGTCGATGCGCCCGGTGTCGAGGCTGGCGTTGTCGCTGACCCTCAGCTTCCAGGTGCCGTTCGCGGGCTCCGCGGACGCGTTGACGGAGTAGGTGGTGTGGATGTTGTCCGAACTGCCGCCGGTCGAATACCCCTTGAGGGTGTACGCCGAGCCGTCGGGGGCGATCAGCTGGACCTGGAGGTCGCCGATGTAGGTGTGCAGGATGTGCACCTCGACGGCCAGCGTGGCGGGGGCGTTGCCGGAGACGCCGGAGACGGTCACCGGCGACTCGACGGTGGAGTTGTCGCTGATGGCGTAGTCGCCGGTGTTCTCGAAGCGCGGACCGGGCGGGGTCGGGGTGCCGCCGCCGACGTACAGCAGCCGGTTCGGGGAGCCGGTGCCGGGGTTGGTGACGACGTTCGGGGTGGCGGCCGTCGTCAGCGCGCCGGAGACCTGGGCGGGCGTGGCCGTGGGGTTGTCGGCCAGGTAGAGGGCGGCGGCTCCGGCGACGTGCGGGCTGGCCATGGAGGTGCCGGAGATGGTGTTGGTCGCCGTGTCGCCGGTGTGCCAGGCGGAGGTGATGGAGGAGCCCGGCGCGAACAGGTCGAGCACGGAACCGTAGTTGGAGTAGCTGGCGCGGGCGTCGGAGGAGGTGGTGGCCCCGACCGTGATCGCCTCGGTGACGCGGGCGGGCGAGCGGGTGGAGGCGTTGACGTTCTCGTTGCCGGCCGCGACGGCGAAGGTGATGCCGGAGGCGACCGCGTTGCGCACGGCCGTGTCCAGGGCGGTGTCGGCTCCGCCGCCGAGGGACATGTTGGCGACGGCCGGTTTGACGGCGTTGCGGGCCACCCAGTCGATGCCGGCGACGACCTGGGCGGTGGTGCCGGAGCCGGAGTTGTTCAGCACCCGCACGCCGACGACCCGCGCCTTCTTGGCGACGCCGTACGCGGTGCCCGCGACCGTGCCGGCGACGTGGGTGCCGTGTCCGTGGCCGTCCTGGGCGGTGTTGTCGTTGTCGATGGCGTCGTAGCCGTAGGAGGCGCGCCCGCCGAAGTCGCCGTGGGTGATGCGCACGCCGGTGTCGATGACGTACGCGGTCACGCCCTGCCCGGCCGAGTCGGGGTAGGTGTAGCTGCTGTTCAGCGGGAGGGCCCGCTGGTCGATCCGGTCCAGGCCCCAGGAGGGCGGGCTGGGCTGGGTGGCGGCGAGGGTGAAGGTGCGGTTCTGCACGACGGAGGCGACGGCCGGGTCGGCGGCGAGACGTTTCGCCTCGGTCTCGGAGGCCTGGATCGCGTAGCCGTTCAGGGCCTTGGTGTACGTGCGCTCGATGTCCGCGCCGTACTTCTCGGCCACCGCGCGCCCGGCGGCGGAGCCCGAGCGGGCCCGGTCCGCCTTGAGGGTCACGAGGTAACTGCCGGCGACGGCGTTGGCCGCGCCCTCGTACTGGATGGGGCCTTCCGCTGCCGGGGCCGCGCCGGCGGGGAGGGCGGAGACGAGGCTCGCGGCGAGCGCCGCGGTGGTCGCGATACCGATCGCCGTCAGTCTTCGCCGGGCATGACGCATCACTGCCATCTGAGGGATCCTCCTCAATCGGTGGTGCGCTGGTGGGGCTGTGCACGGTGGTGCGTGCCGCGCGGGCGCGTCCGGCGGGTCCGGTGATTCCGGTGACACTGGTGATTCCGGTGGTACCCGTGACCGCCTTTGAGTCAGGTGCATGTCAATCCTGTGGGTGGGCGCACCCGCGCGTCAGCGAAAGATTGCGGCCTGCACGGCAATTGCACAAGGGTGCCCGCACGGATGCGCCCCGCCCGGCTCAGTCGTCGAAGCCCGTGGCGCGGGTGCGCTTCTCCCACGCCGTGACGTCGCCGCGCACCTGGTCGAGGTGGTCGAGGACCGCGCCGACGGAGTCGTCGCCGAGCGGCAGCCGCAGCGGGGTCCGCTCGGCCTCGAGGGCGGCCCGGATCAGCGCCGCCGCCTTGGCCGGGTCGCCGGCCTGCGTGCCGTCGCCTCCGGACACGTAGGCGCGGGTCTGCGTCACCTTCTCGTACACGCCGCTGTCGGCGCTGAAGCCGGCCCGGTTGCCCTCGAACAGCGAGGTGCGGAACGCCCCCGGCTCGACGATCAGCACCTTGATCCCGTACTCCGCCACCTCGTCCGCGAGCGCCTCGGACATGCCCTCCAGCGCGAACTTCGTGCCGCTGTACGCCGAGAAGCCCGCGAAGGACAGCTGCCCGCCCACGCTGCTCATCTGCACGATCGCCCCCGACCGGCGCTCGCGCATGTGCGGCAGCACCGCCCGCACCAGCGCGGCCGGACCGAAGACGTGCAGGTCGAACAGGGCCCGCAGCTCGTCCTCGGTGGTCTCCTCGAAGGCCCCGACGTGGGTGCGGCCCGCGTTGTTGACGAGGACGTCGATGCGCCCGTGCCGGGCCACCACGTCCCGCACGGCCGCATCGACGGCCTCGGTGTCGGTGACGTCCAGGCGCAGCGCCTCCAGCTGGCCGGGGTGGGCGGCCACCAGGTCGTCCAGGGCCTCGGTGCGCCGGGCGGCCCCGATCACCATGTCGTCGGCGGCGAGCGCCGCCTCGGTCAGCGCCCGCCCGAAACCGCTGGTCGCCCCCGTGATCAGCCAGACCTTGTTCATGACCCCTCCTCGGTATGTCCCGCAACGCCAACCACCCTCCCTCGAAAGCCGGTTGCCGGTCCAAGATCTGCGCTGATAACCGTTGGGCATGACGACGACGGACGTGCACGGCCGGGAGTTGCGCTACTTCGTGGCGGTGGCGGAGGAGCTGCACTTCACCCGTGCCGCCGAGCGGCTGTACGTGTCGCAGCCCGCGCTGAGCAAGCAGATCCGGGTCCTGGAGCGGCAGTTGGGCGCGGAGCTGTTCCGCCGGGACCGGCAGCAAGTGGCCTTGACGGAGGCGGGCGAGGCGCTGCTGCCGCACGCCCGGGAGATGCTGGCCGCGTGGTCGCGGGGCGCGGCGGCGGTCGAGGCGGCGCGGTCGGCCCGGGGCCGCACGCTGGTCGTGGGCATGAGCACCAGTCCGGGCCGGGGCGGTCTGCTGCCGGCGATCCGCTCCCGCTTCACCGCCGGGCGCCCGGAGGCGGTCGTACGGCTGCGGCAGGTGAACTGGCAGGACGCCACGGCGGGACTGGCGGACGGCGACACGGACGTGGCCTACGTCTGGCTGCCGCTGCCGGACGAGGACCGTTACGCGTGGACGCCGGTGGCTCAGGAGGCACGGCTGGTCGCCCTCCCGGAGCACCATCCGCTCGCGGCCCGCGAGGCCGTCGACTTCGCCGACCTCCTCGACGAACCCTTCCTCGCCCTGCCCCCGGCCGCGGGCCCGCTGCGCGACTTCTGGCTGGCGCTGGACGAACGCGGCGGACGCCCGCCCCGCGTCGGCGCGGAGATCGCCGGCACCGAGGAGACCTACGAGGCCCTGGTGGCGGGCCTCGGCATCTGTCTGGTCGCCGAGGGCAACGCCCCGCTGCTCACCCTGGGCGGGGTGGTGACCCGCCCGGTCCGGGGCGTGGGCCCGAGCCGTTACGTCCTGGCCTGGCGGCGGGAGGACGGCGACCGGCCGCTGGTGCGGGCGTACGCGCGGGCGTGCGCGGCGGTGGTGGAGGGGACGGGCGCCGCTGCCCGGACGGGGGCCGGCTGAGGGGAGTCCCTCAGCCGGCCGGCACGGCGCGCGCGATCGCCGCGCGCAGCCCTGGCAGGTCGATGAAGTCGGTGTGCGTGCCGGCGCTTGTGCAGGCGAACGCGCCGGAGACCGACCCGGCGAGTACGCACTCCTCCGGCGACCGGCCCTCCATCAGCGCGTGCAGGAAGCCGGTGACGAACGCGTCGCCCGCGCCGTTGCTGTCCACGACCGGCCGCTCCGGGCGCACCGCCGGGAAGTGCCGCGACGCCGTCTCGCCCCGTATCAGCAGACGGCAGCCGGCCGCGCCGTCCGTGGCCACCACGAGACGGGCGCGGCCCTCGTCGACGATCCGGTGCAGGACCTCCTCCAGCCGGCCGCGCAGGGCCGCCGCGCTGAGGAACACGTAGTCGGAGGAGAGCGCGTAGGTCAGGTGGTGGGGGTTGGCGCCGTCCCAGTCGTGCAGGTCCGTGGAGCTGGTGAGGCCCAGCCGGTGGACGTCCTCGTACAGGTCCCGGTTGACCCCGGTGATCGACAGATGGACGTGGCGCGCCCGCTCCAGGTGCGGCAGCCAGAACGCGCGGGGCAGCCGCAGGTCGGCAGGGTGCCGGGAGTCGTAGAAGGAGAACCGGCGGCCCTGCGCGTCGACCAGGTTGATGCCGCGCGGGGTGCCGTGCGGTGAGACCAGGTGACTGAAGTCGAGCCCCCGCTCGGCGTACGCGGCGAGCACCGCGCGGCCCTGTGGGTCGTCCCCGAGGTAGTCGATGAACTTGGTGGCGAGCCCGAGGGCGTGAAAGCCGAGCGCGACGCCGTTCCCGGTGCCGGCAACGTAGTCGTACACGGGCGGGACGTGCAGCGAGTCCCCGGACGGAACCTCCAGCTTCTCGACCCGCACGACGGTGTCCACACCGGCGCCGCCGACCACGAGGACGTCGTAGGAAGGCAGGGCCATGGGTGTGCTCCATCCGTCGCGGGGGCGGGCGCGTGGCCCGAAGTGCCGCGTCTACCCGAGGGATTGGTGACAACCCCGTCGATCATCGGCTCGGTGGTACCGCTGCGAGTCAAGCACCCTGGCGAGAACCCGAGCAAGCAGTTCCTGCAAATTTCAGTAGCTCTTGCACGAGCCCGCGCCCATTTCAGGTGGAGCTGCAGTTGCGCCATGCCGCTGCGCCCGACTGGATGCGCCCGCCGCGCCCGCAAGGCTGGTTCGCGGAGGACCTGGACCGCCGCCCTGAGGCGCCACGCCATACCGAGCTGATCGATGGAGCGCTCGTTTTATGATGTCGCCGCAGGCACTGACCCCTCGTCAGAGTATCCGGCTCCCATCCAGCACGGTGACGCCGAAGGGGTCGGACTCGACAGAGTCCAACCCCTTCTGACCTGCATGTTTGCCACGTCAGCGACGTGGTGTCGTTTCATCCGCTCACACGTTGAACCGAAACGTCTGGCCAAGCGCTGTGACCTGCGGGAACGTCTCTTTCGAGCCGGTCATCCCAGCACCATCCCAGCACGGGAGCGCTATCCCAGCATCATGCAGCTCTGGCGTCTCTCGCAGAGGGCTGGAGTACGGCGGGTCTGGCAAGCGGCATGATGACGAGCTTCACGGCTGGTGGTGGAGCGTCGCGGCCACGTCCTCGTCACTGGTCTCGTACGCGATGCCGCGCAGAACCGCGACCGGAGCGCCACGGCCGCGCTGGCCGAGGATGATGCCGGCTGCCGCGGCGATGAGGTCGGTGAAGGTCTCCTCCTGCCGTTTGCCG
Organism: Streptomyces sp. NPDC006610; assembly: GCF_040611575.1. Lineage (NCBI taxonomy): Bacteria > Bacillati > Actinomycetota > Actinomycetes > Kitasatosporales > Streptomycetaceae > Streptomyces > Streptomyces sp. NPDC006610. Next base: position 30,806 of record NZ_JBEXOP010000001.1, on the reverse strand, counting down.
CCGTGCTCCGTCACCCGCAGGGGCGCCACGCCTGCCGCGCCGATGGAGATGACGGTGGCACCGCGCCGGTCGGCGCGGCCGTCGGAATCGGCGATGACCACGGCCACGGTGGCGCCGGAGTACGTATTCAGGGCGTCGCGCAGGGAGCGGGCGGAAGCGTCGGGATCTGCGGGCAGCAGCCAGGCGCCTTCGGTGCCGGCCCGGTCGATCCCGGCGGAGGTCAGCTGGTAGCCGAGCGTGTGGCGGGTGATGATCGGCCCCTTCTCGGTGGCCAGGAAGTGCTCAGTGGAGGAGTCGAGGATCAGTTGCACGATCTCGGCGGGCTTGCCCGTCCTGACGGACAGGGCGAGGGCCTCGGGGCCGGGGGTGATGCCGGCCAGGTCGACGTACCGCTTCTCCACCACGGACACGGCCTTGCTGGCGACGACGACGATGTCCCCGTCACGCAGTTCGGTGCCGGTGTGGCTGAGGACACCGGTGATGGTGCCGGCGAGATCGTCGCCCGGCTGGAGTTCGGGGAAGGGCTCCAGGGCGAAGGCGGAGAAACCTGAGGTCGGGGCGGAGGTCACCGGCGGGCTCCTGCGGCGGTGAGGACGGCGGTGTGCAGGCGGATGTGCGCAGTGGCGAGTATCTCGGCCCGCTTCCGGTGCGTGGCGTACTGTCCGGTGGTGAGCCAGTTGGTCACACGGCGGAGGTAGTGCGGTGGCCGGAGTGTTCCGCGAGACATTTCTCGGTTCCGTTCACAAGAGCCTCGTCGCCGATGGCTCGGCGGCGGTTGAATCCGGCCACTTCTGGAGTGCGGCGGCCGGTCCACTCCTCGTCACCCTGAGCGCCGCGGCGTTAAGGTCACCTCGCCGATCTCTGGCAAGTTCGGGCAAGTTCCTCGCCTCTCCGTGAAGGTGCGGGCAAGCTCTGGCACAGCATTCGTTACCGGCACCGGAGGTGGTCATCATGGCCCTGATCAAGCTCGGTAAGGACCCCGAGAGCCCCAGCGGGGGTTCCCCCACCGTCTACCTCGACGACGAGAAGGACACCTATCTCGTGCAGGGGTGGAAGGTGGAGGACATCGAGCGGCTGAGGCAGATGGACATCCCCGGCCACGAGACGGTGGTGGAGATCCCCCGGCGCATGGTGCAGTTCTTCCAGGAGGTGAAGCAGGGTGACGAGGACCCCGACGTTTGAGGAGCTGTTTCGTGACTGCCAGAGGACTGCCGTCCATCTGGAGATGCGCGACGCCTACATGAAGTCGGACCCGGCCTTCATCGACTGGAAGGCCGGTGAGACCTTCGACCCCGCCGAGCGCTGGGCCGACTGGCACGCGATCGTCACGGAGGCAACCGGGCGAGGCGTGGAGGTCCGACGTGCCCGTATCGTCTCGACGCCCGTCAGCGAGTACATCCGCTTCGAGTACGACGTAACGGACGGGCTGAACATCGCTGCCGGCGAATCCGTGCGCTGGCTGTCGCGGCGGACCGCCACCGACCTCGCCCTTCCGGGCAATGACTTCTGGCTGTTCGACTCCTCGCTCGTCCTCGTCAACCACTTCGACGGCGAGGGCGAGACGCTGGAGCTGGAGCTGACGGAAGACCCGGAGGTGGCGAAGCTCTGCGAGTCGGCCTTCGAGGCCGTGTGGAAGCGGGCGACGCCACACGCCGAGTTCGAGTTGGCCTGACGGCCTGATCCGCACCTCCGCACATGACATCGCCATCTTCGAGCGTCCAGGAAGCCCGCAAGGCGCTCGGGAAACGCCTGGCCGAGATCCGGGAAGGAGCCGGACTCACCAAGCGAGCGCTGGCCCAGGGACTGGGCTGGCACGAGTCGAAGGCTTCGCGCTTCGAGAGAGGCACCCGTGCACCCTCGGAGCGCGACCTTCGTGATTGGTGCAGGGCCTGTGGCGCGGAAGGCGAGGCGGAAGATCTCATCTCGACCGCCCGCGGCATCGAGGGCATGTATGTCCAGTGGCGCGACATGGAACGAGACGGTCTGGAGTTTGCACAGAAGTCCGTTCTTCCGCTCTGGGAACGCACCCAGCGATTCCGTATTTACTCGCCTTGGCTCATCCCTGGCCCTGTGCAGACGGCTTCCTATATCAACGCGCTGCTGACTTCCATTCGTGACCGCCGAGGACTCGTCGACGACGTGCCAGAGGCCGTCAAGGTGCGCGTGGAGAAACAGAAGATCGTTTACGGGCCTCACCAGTTCGCCATCCTTCTTGAGGAAAGTGCCCTGCGGTACCGCATCGGCGGCACCGACGTGATGGCGGGCCAGCTCGGCTATCTGCTGAGCGCTATGGCGCTGCCCTCGGTGAGCATCGGCATCATCCCCCAGAACGCCGACCGCTCGGGCCTCTGGCCCGTCGAGGGCTTCTTCCTGTACGACGACGACACGGTGAACGTCGAGCTGGTGTCAGCTCACCTCACGATCGTGGCAAAGCACGAACTTGCCATGTATGCCAGAACGTTCAGCGACCTGTACGAACTTGCCGTCCACGGCCCGGCTGCACGTGAACTCATCACGGCAGCCATCGAATCTCTCGGGTGAACGTCTGGCAAGTATGGGCACACTCCTGGAGCCCCGCCCTTCCTTCTTCCTAGCTTTATGGGCACGACGAAAGGCGTGCTCCGGAGGGGCCAGTGATGTTGATGGCAAGTACGGGCAAGGCAAGGAATTCGGCCGGGGAACCCGAGGCAGGCGTCGAGATCAGCGTCGCGGAGATTACCTCGCTGACCGACACCGCTCTCGGCTTTCGGCTGGGCACCACGACCCGTGAGCAGTTGGACTGCTACGTGCCCAGACTTGCCAGGGAGTTGCGTCGGCTCCTCAGCAAGGAATTGGGAGCCGACGAGGACCCCGACGTGCAGCAGCTCGTCCGCAAGGCGCGGGAGATGGTCGACCTCACGGCCCGCCCAACCGTCGACACCCCCACGTTCGGCACGTTCTCCTACCTCCGCGATCTCGCCAACCTGTCGCGCCGGCTCCTGTGGGTCTACGCCACCAAGAACGAACTGGGGGCACCGTGAGCGTCAGGGAAGACCAGATCATCCGGGAGCTGTCCCACTACATCCACGAACACCCCGACGAACAAGAGCCTTTGATGCCGGTCTACGACGCGGCGGTGGACCACTCGCGGCGCCAGGCTGGCACGCACGAGCAACGGTGCCCGCTCATGACGACAGGAGCCGTCGTCGTCGACGAACAGGCCCGCGTACTGTGCCTGCGGCACGAGGGCGGCTACGCGCTCGCCGAGGCCGAACCGGAGGAGCGGGACGCCACTCTGAGCGAGGCGGCCCTGCGCCTGCTGGCCGAGCAGGTCGGCATCAGGGACGTGTGGACACAGCTCGGCGCCGAGGGCCCGTTCCTGGTCGACGTGACCGGGCCGGGACACCACAGGTACGGACGCCGTCTTCGGTCGGCATCCGCTACCTCTTCCGGGCCCACTCCGGCGCCGTCCTCCCCTCCGTGATCGAAGCGGGCGCAGCGGCCTGACGGCCTCTCTCGGACATCAACATGCCGGCACTGCGCAGCCGCGTCGAGCGCCATCTGATCGTGACCGAATGAGCCCCCGTAACCAGCAACTCGCCTACATCGCACCCTTCGTCGCGATTGGAGGCGCACTCCTGCTTGGCATCTGGAGGAGCTGAATGCATCGAAACCGAAGCGCACAAACGGCCAGCTCAGTACGGCCCGGACCGCCCCCTCCGCCATTCGGGACCGTCGAAGAGTTTAAGCAGCCCTGGGACGTTCACATCGGCGACTTCGTCCTTCTCGGCCACCAGTACCTGTGCATCCGGGACATGAGGGCCGCCGGCACCTCCGCCCGCGTCCTGCACTTCGCCGGACGCCCCCCTCTCGTCATGCGCACTGGCCGGTCCGTCTACCGGCCGGTCACATACCGCTGATCTCGCACGCTCGGGCCTCGCACCCCTCTCCACCTCCCACCACGAGGAGCTTCGCCATGCCCATGCGCTTCCGGAAGATCCACGGAGCGGGCAACGACTTCATCCTGTTCACGAATCCCGAACCCAGAGACGACGCCACCTGGGCGAAGGAAGCGGAACGCCTGTGCGCCAGGCGAACCGGCGTGGGCGCTGACGGCCTGGTCGTCAGTCGCGTCACCGACGACCGCCCCTCCGTGCACGAAGTGCAGTGCTTCAACGCGGACGGCTCGATCGCCACCATGTGCGGCAATGCGCTGCGCTGCGCGGCGTGGGCGGCTCAGCACGACGACGGACTCAACGTGAAGAGGCGCCTCAGGCTGCGCATGGCGGGCGTCATGCACGAGGCCGTCGTCGATCCGGCGTCCGTCTGGGTCACGGCTCAGGTGAACTCCATCCAGCCCCGCGTCTTGCAGACGGTCATCAACGGTCAGCCGACGTGGTTCGACAGCGTGCACACCGGCACCGAGCACGTCGTCGCCGTCGTGAGTGACGTGGACGCCATCACCGCGGCAACCGTCGGCCGGGCGGTCCGATACCACGACAACGTCGCCCCACTCGGGACGAACGTCAACTTCGTCCAGCCCTTTGGCGGCAGGTCGCTCAAGATCCGCACCTACGAGCGCGGAGTCGAGGCCGAAACGCTCTCCTGCGGCAGCGGAGCCGTCGCGGCGGTCGTCGCCGCCACCATGCGCGGGCTCGTCCCCAAGGGCGAGGTCACTGTCCACAACCGGGCCGGTGAGCCTCTCACCGTCCGGCCGCACGAGCACCAGCCGAACCGGGCCGCATGGGTAGGCGGGCCGGTCACCTACACCTTCGAAGGGGTACTCGCATGACCGTCTTCCTCGACTCCAGCTCGACCCAGGCGGCACGCAAGGCCGCTGAGGAACTCCGTGAGTGGGGGCGCAGCCGGCGCGGCCTCGGCGTCGCCCTCATCTACGGACCCGTGTCCGCCGAGGACAGGCTCTACCACTCGAAGTGCCCCGTCGAGCAGCGGTCCGTGACCGCCCTGGGCGAGGCGCTCGACGAGATCGGGGCGCGATGGGAGGTGCTGGACCCCACGAAGCCCGGCTTCATCAAGGAACTGGTCGACTACGACGTGGCCCTCTCGAACCTCCACGGTCCGTACGGCGAGGACGGCCGTCTCCAGGGACTGCTCGACTACCTTCGCGTGCCCTACTGCGGCAGCGGGGTCCAGGCATCCGCGGTGGCCGCCGACAAGATCCTCTGCAAGCGGATCATGCTGTCCCTCGGTGTCCCCACACCCGGCTGGCGGGTCTGGTCCGGCGGCCCGGTGAACTGGGGCAGCCGAGCCGTCATGGTCAAGCCACCCTTCGGCGGCTCCAGCGTGGGCATGAGTCTCGTCCGCGACGCGGCCGACCTGCCGCGAGCCCTCGCGGAGGCTGCCGGCGAATCCGGCGACGAAGTACTCGTCGAGGATTACGTGATCGGCGCCCCCGTGACCGTGGGCATGCTGGAGCTTCCCGGCGGCTCGGTCGTCGTCTTCCCGCCACTGTCCACCGAGGCGACCGATGCCGAGTTCTACGACGCCGACACCAAGCTCGACGTGGACTCGAAGGGCGCCGTCACCGTCCGCGCCGCCGAGCTGGAGACCGTCGCGATGAACCGAATCGCCAGGGACGCCCGAACGCTGTGGGATGGGATCGGGCTGCGCGGTTCGGCACGCATCGACTTCATCGTCACCGAGGAGGGCGGCGCGTCTGTGCTGGAGGTCAACAGCACACCGGGCATGTCCCGTGACAGCAACTTCGCGGTCGGCGCGGCGATGATCGGGCTCACGCACACGGATGTCGTTCTGGCGATGCTCCACGAGGCCCTGACACGCCCGCCGTACGATATCCCCCTGCCCACTCCCGCGTTCTCCAGCACCACGCTGACGCGGGAGGCTGCCGTCTCTGCGTAGGAGCCTGCCGCTGTGCCGCGCGTCCACGAAGTCCCCATGTGCCGACAGCTCATCGACCCCGCCGAGTGGGACCTGCACGGCGGGTGGGCACTCGGAGACAGGCTCGAATGGTCCAACCGGGCGTGCGGCCTGGCATCCCTCAGGATGATCCTGCTCGCCTACGGGTGCGAGGCGCCCACGGTGACGGAACTCCTGAAACTCGCGGTGAAGCACGAAGTCCTGACCCCGCGTGGAGCACTCCACGCGGGGATCGCGAACCTGGCCACGGAGCTGGGAGTGCCCGCCGTGGCGGAACCCGTACCCGTCCAAGAGCTGCTCGGCCGCCTCGACGACGCCCCGCTCATCGTGTCTGTGACCGAGCAGTTCCCCGAGGACGGCCGTTCAGGCGGCCACCTCGTCATCCTTCGCGGCTACGAGCGCGGTCCCGACCCGCTGCTCCTTTTCCGAGACCCGTCAGCGTGGGGCCAGACGCACGATCGCGTCCCGCTCAGCCGCCTGTCCCATTCCTACACCGGACGCGCGATCACCTTCGCGCCCCTGACCTCGACGGAGACTGCCGATGACCGAGGCTGACGGGGAAACGACTCAGACCGCAGGCGGTCGGAGGATCGCCGTACTCGGAGAAATGCTGGAGCTGGGCGACGAGGCGGTGGAGGCTCATCTCGAGGTCGGCCGCTTCGCGGCTGAGAGCGGAGTCGATCTCGTCGTAGCAGTCGGCGGAGACCTCGCCAAGCAGCTCGCCCTCGCGGCGGGCGCAGCGGGCGTACCTGAGGTGGCGATGGTGGGCGACAACAAGACCGCCGCTGCCTACCTTCACACCGTCATCAGGCCGGGCGACACCGTTCTCGTCAAGGCTTCGCGCGGCGGACAACTCTGGCAGATCGCCCAGTCTCTCTCTGGTCAGACCGTCACGAACCTGTCCGGTCAGCCTGCGGACTGAGGTCGCCCTCAGCCGGGTCCTCGCTCTGGGCGTCGACCACCAACAACACGTCCTCGTCAGTCACCGCGCGAGCACTGAGTTTCGGCGGCGAGAGGGCGGGGCGGGCTGGGCCCGGCAAGGGCGATCACTCAGGCTGCGGACGCGAAGGCGGATTGCATGATGTCGCGGCATCGGTCCCATGACTCCGGGACCAGATGCCCGTAGATGTCGACCGTGGTCTTGATCGACTTGTGGCCGAGCCAGCGCGAGACCTCGTGGATCGGGATGCCGGCCGCCAGCGCGGTCGAGGCGAAGAAGTGCCGCAACGAGTGAGGGTGGTACTTCGGTTTGCCCTCGGCGTCCACCAGCCCGGCCGCCATGCACGCCTTCCTGAAGTGGTACGTGTAGGTGTTGGCGGTGGGCATGATGCCCTTCCCGCGCTCGCGGGGCGCGAAGAACACTTCGACCTGCCGTGTCTTCCCCGTTGCGGTCTGGAAGGCGAGCGGGATCGGCTTCCACAGTTCCTCGTGGGCGGCGATCTCGGCACACAAGAAGTCTGCGGCGGGCACGTCGCGGTACTCGCCCTCCTCACGGTGCTTGAGGGGGACGAGGCGCGTCTTGCAGTCCTCGCGGTGCGCCTTCGAGCTGATCTGCCAACGGATGCGGATCACGTCGTTCCGCAGGCAGCCGACGTGGAAGGCCAGGGCCTCGCTGACTCGAAGACCGGCCCCGGCCTGGAGCCAGACGGTCAGCTTGTACTGCGGAGACATGTGCGCGTGCAAGAGTCGGACCTCGGCCAGAGTGGGAATCTCGTCCTCGTCCACCGCGTGGCTTCCGGGGGCGTTCTTCACTTCCTTGGTCGGGTCCTCCCGGATCCGCTTCTCTTCCTTCGCGGACCAGAAGATGTGCTTCACCATCTTCATCCGGTCATAGACCGTGCTGGCCGCCAGTTCCTTGGCGATGGCCGCCTTGAAGTGCTCGATGTCCCTCTTCGTGACCCCTGCGATCGTCTTGCGACCGAGCCTCGGTATGAGGTGGTTGTCGATGAAGCCCTTGTAATTCGCGTACGTGGACTCCCCGACGATTCGGCGGGCGAGCCAGTCCTCGGCATAGGTGCGAACCGTGATCTTGCCCGCGTTGGGGTCGATATAGAGACCCTCGTCCTTGTCGGCCTCGACCCGCGCGGCGAAGGCGTCGGCTCCGTTCGGCCCGGTCTTCTTGTCGAAGGTCTTCTCCCGCTGACGCGCGGTCCTGCCACCGGGCTCGCGATAACGCACTGTCCACGAGTGGCCGCAACGGGGCTTCGTGCACGGATAGGTGGAGACCTTGGGGTCGGACTTGCATCGCTGGAAAACGGTAGCCAAATATAGCCTTTCGCTTTCTAGGGCACGGCCAAGCGACCCTTACCCGTAGTTGTCTTCGAGGTAGGCGATGATATCGCGCTCACGGAATCTCAGGAGACGGCCGACTTTCTGAGCCTTGAGTCCCCACGTCCGGTACTTGTTCTTGACGGTGATCTCACTGACCTTGAGCCACGCCGCCACCTCTTCCGGGGTCAGCAGGCGATTACTCCCTCCAGCGGTCAACTCGCCACCTGCCCGCTCGCCCCGGCAAAACCTCGGAACTCAAAGAGCATTTGCATCACCCTCCACGGCTGGGGTGCCGTTACGGTTCAGCGTCGGGCACCACGGTCATCTGTGCAGCAGAGGGCGTGCCTTTCTCCACATGCGAGTTGACGGCGCGACCCACTGCGTTCGCCACAACTCCGCCGCCGAGGGCGACCGAGCGCGAACTCATCAATGGTCGCGACGATCGCCGGTTTGGCTAACCGGCGATCATGGTCTATGTTGCGCGCCGCGTCGGCCGGAACCGAACGTCACGGGCCGGCCGCAGCCCTCGAGCCAGCCGAAATGAGCACAGCGCTGGGATCGCCTTCACTGACAGGCCGGTGGCCCACAGTCAGAAGGGCAGCCTGGTGGAGACGACGCCGTAGCGGCCACCACCAGGAGGAGGGCCAAGCCTTCAGGGGCCAAGGGCAGAGCGGGCAAACGGAATGAAGGGAGCGGGATCGAGTAGCGGAATCAGACGGACGAGCCTCTCAAGACCACGACAGCAGAGCTGCCTCAGGGTGCGGAACCCCGCACCTTGTCGCACCCCTGGCCCCGGCGCAGTAACTGCACCATCTGGCTTGGTGTTTGCCGGGGTGTTGTACGTTGACATGATCCCGGCCGAGGGTCCAGTCTTTCGGGGTTCTTTCTTGTCTGCCGTGGGCGAATGCCAGAAGAGACGCACCCTGCCCCACGCGCCACCTTCCGACAAGCACCTGACGACCGCTCTGGGTGATTGCGACAACGCTTGTCCGGTGGCCCGAATCGGCACACCTCAGCGTCGACTGCGGGGCGCCCCCGCATCACTCTCTGCAACTAGTACAGAGTTTGAGAGCCAACTCTGGATCTTGACGCGGTTCCGTGCGTATGCTCGTTGCCCCGGGCGTCGAGTTCCTAAACGGCATGGCCCGCCCCGGTAGGGCGACGCCCGCCAGCCACCACCACACTGATCCCATTCCACCGGCCACGTCAGCGTGGCAACGCTGCAAAGGGGTTGTTACATGCCTCCCACTCTGCATGAACCACTGCCGTCCACAAGGTGCGGTCGATCCTTGCGTCCGAGGGGACGATGAGTGTCGACGCCCGGGAAGCCGAGAAGGCGACTTGCGACGGTACGAAATCTGACCCTGCGAAGGTGCGGAATCCGACCCCTTCCGTCGGAATCCGACCGGTGCGGAATCCGACCCCTCGTAACGGAATCCGACCCCTCGACGTGCCGGAATCCGACACCAGCACGGTACGGAATCCGACCCCCAGAACCGTAGAGAACCTAAGTTGAACCGTAAAGGCAGTAGTGTGGTGCCGCCGTCACTCGGCTACCGACTGGCAGGTCGACCCAGCCAGCCACATCTCGGTCCACCAGCACGGTCACCTCGACCGCCGCGGCGAGGACGGTCTGCGCATCGCCGACGCGAAGTGGCGTGCGCACCGTGCCGGGCACGTGCCCCGGCCGGCTCTTCCGAGTCCCGGTTGATCACCTGCGGTCACGAGGGATGGACCCGGAACGGGAGGCAAGCTGCGGGAGACGGGGACCGACCCGGTCACGTCCTCGACAGGGGACACGGCTGATCGCCTCACTGCCGTGTGGTGGGGACCGGGAGGGCAGCGGGACCATGGCGAGCCCAAGATCGGTCCCCGCGGTCCCGTCGACCTGATCGGGGACCGGCGACCACGTAAGCGAGGGTCTGGTCCGCGGGACCAGACCACGGCGCGCAGGAAGTCGTGGGGACCGAGAGCAGCGATATGGGGACCGAGGGGCACCAAGTCGGGGAGACCCCACCCGGGGACCGGGGACCAACCAGTCGGGGACCGACCGCGGGACCCACCCCCATCCGGGGACCGCCGAACATGGGGACCGGGGACCAACCAGTCGGAGACCGACCACGGGGACCGGGGACCGGGGACCGGGGACCGGGGACCGGGGACCGGGGACCGGGGACCGACCCCATCCCGGGGCCATCGACCACGGGGACCGGGGACCAACCACCACCGAGACGGGGCCGCCCTCGAACGCCGAGTCCAGAGGGCACGGGGAAGCAAGCGGCTGGTCCCGACCCGAGGCCCAACGGCACAGCGTCCGCCCTACGAGCCGGCACAGTCCGTGGACCAATTCGTCCGGTTGATCCGATGTGAGGGCCTGCCAGGCGGTCGGGACGGCCACTGAGCCTCGCTCTGCAGAAACTGCGGAACGACGACGTCACCGAGACAAGACGTGCCCGCCGACAAGAAATGCAACGAGTTCGACACTGTCCGTGCGGAGTACACGTGGGAGGTCAGCTGGCATCTTCCGCTCCGAGGGCGGCCCGCAGGCGACATCCAGCGTGAAACACGCCGCATCGACCAGCCAGTGGCTCGTCCAGCCCGACGGGCCCATCTCGGCCCGCGCGAGTTCGACCGACGCGGTCGAACTGCCGCGGCTACCCAGCCCATGACCGCTTCACGAGGCCCGAATCCCGATGACGAACCTGAAGTACAACGGCAACACCCCGACGCGTTCTCCCAACCCCACCTCGGTCTCGGACCCAGCAAGTTGGGGCGGAAGCGTAGCTTCCGCCGAACCCGCCCCCGAGAGGGCGGAAGGGGACCGGCACCAGGGGGCGCAGGTCCTGGTGGCTTCGACCGGGGGCGGATCGAAGCCGGGGCAGGACGAAAAGCCGACCGAGCGCCAGAGCCGCCGTGACCGTGTTGTCCGTGCCCGTCAGCGTCCGCGTCAGCCGCCCGAGAAGAAGCGCCTGCATCAGCCCAACACCCGTTTCAACCAGGAAGAGTTCGAATTGATCAAGTCCGCCGCCGCCCGGTGCAACCTGTCCGTCGCCGGGTTCCTCGCCCGCTCTGCGCTCGCCGCCGCCCGTGATCTCGACCGCACCAGCGCCCAGATCGCCGACGAACGCGAAGTGATCACCCTCCTGTTCGACAGCCGGCGCAAACTCGGCTGGGCCAGCAGCAACCTCAACCAGGCGGTCAAGATCCTCAACTCCGGCGCCGAAGCCCCGCAACTCCAGGCGACCATCGCCGCCGTCCACCGGGCGGCCGAGACCGTCCACGCAGCCGCCGCACAGCTCATCGAGCAGCGCACGTCGTGATCCCCAGCGTCAACGAGTCCCGGACGATCGGCCTGCTGACCTACCTTTACGGGCCCGGCAGGCACGAGGAGCACACCGACCCGCACCTCGTGGCCTCGTTCGACGGCATGTCCCCCGGCCCCGGCCGCGACTCGGCCGCCACCCTCAAGGACCTCCAGCAGCTCCTCGACCAGCCTGTCATGGCCCTCCCCCAGCATGCCCGTCCCGCCAAGCACGTCTGGCACACCTCCGTGCGCGCGGCTGCGGACGACCGGACCCTCACCGATGAGGAGTGGGGTGAGATCGCCCGCCGGATCATGGCCGCCACCGGTATCGATCCCGGTGGCGGCCGGCCCGGCTGCCGCTGGGCCGCCGTCCGCCACGCCGACGACCATATCCACATCGTCGCCACCCTGGTGTGCGAGGACGGCAGCCGCCCCGACGACTTCCGCTCCGGCAAGCGCGCCCAGGCCGAGTGCCGCCTGATCGAGAAGGAGCTGGGCCTGCACCAGGTCGCGCCCGGCGACGGAACCGCCGCCCAGCGGCCCACCAGCGCCGAGCGGCACAAGGCCGAGCGCCAGGGCCGTGAACGCACCGCCCGCGAGAAACTGCGCGAGACGGTACGGCGCGCGGTGGCCGGCGCGGCGGGCGAGGAGGAGTTCTTCGACCGGCTGGCCGCCGCCGGCCTACTGATTCGCAAGCGCACCGCGCCCTCGGGTGACCTGCTCGGCTACTAGGTCGCCCTGCCCGACGATCGCAACAAGGACGGCGAGCCGGTGTTCTACCCCGGCGCGCGCCTGGCCCCGGACCTCTCCCTGCCCCGGATCCGCGAACGCTTCACCGCCACCCTCGATGACAACCAGGGCGCCACGCCTGCCGAGCCGCCCTCGCATACAGGGCCGGGCAGCCCGTCCGCCGCCCGCCGGAGCACCGCCTTTGCGGCCTGGCAGGCGCTGCTCGTCATCGAGCAGGAGAAGGACGCGGTCACCGCCGCGTACATCGCCTCGACGGGCGAGGTCCTGGACGCGCTCGCCAAGACCTCCGCCGCGCACACCCGCGCGGAGCTACGCGAGGCCGCCACCGCCTTCGAACGGGCCTCCCGCTCCCATGTACGGACCGAGCGCGGCCACGACCGCGCGCTGCGGCAGGCCGCCCGCGACCTCGTCCAGGGCGGTCCCGCGCTCGGCCGCGGGGAGGACGGAGCGACCACCGCCATGGCGATCGACATGCTGTTCTTCCTCGTCACCGCCGCCCTCCACCGGCACGCGAAGAAGGGCCACGCCCAGCAGGCCGCCGCCCGCCAGGCCGCCGAGCACCTGCGCGCCACCTACCAGGCCGCCGCCGCCCAGCCGCTGGGCGCCCTCTACCAGCGCGGCCGGCGCCTGGGCCGCCCGCTCCTACAGCGGCAGACCACCGTGCTGCGCAAGGCCGTCCCGGAGCTGGCGGAACAGGTCCTGGCCGAGCCCGGCTGGTACGCACTCGCCGCGACCCTCGCCGACGCCGAAGCCGCCGACCATGATCCCGCCGCGCTCCTCGCCGACGCGGCGGGGCGCAGGGAACTCGATACCGCCGAGTCCGTCAGCGACGTGCTGGTGTGGCGTCTGCGCCGCAGCGCCGACCTGCCCGCCGACACCAGCAACACGGTGGTCACCGATCGCAGTTTCGAGCGCGCAGCGAGCCCAACAAGGCTGCAGGCCAGGGCCAGACTGGGCCCCCAAAGCGGCCGGCTCTCAACGTAGGCACTTGTAAATCTCGTCCGACTCGGCCGTGATCGCTCGTTCCGGCCTCGGGCGCTGCAGCAGACAGCCACAGGGGTTCGAGCCGCACCGTGCATGCCCCCAAGGATGGATCGCCGTGTGACGGCGATTCGGCTCTTGATGCTCTTGGTCAAGCCCATCGGGATGTTGAACTTCGAGATGAGCCTGGAAGGGACGCCGCGCGCCATGGTGAAGCCGGACTTCGCTGCAAACACCACAGAGGCGAGGTCGCACTCGGCGGGTCGAGCGCTCCGTGTCAAGCTGCTCTGCGCCGCAGGCGGTTGTGGCCTAGTGTCGTCCCCATCAACTCGAGAAAGGCATGGGCAGCAGGGGTGGCTGGAGGCAGACCTGCAGGCAAACGGGGTGCTGTGTCTACGCAAACCCGCCTGGAGGTGTGGGTACGCAGCGGGGGGCGGTGCGCGCTATGCAACACGTACCTGCTTGAGGGGGCCACGTCGGCACGTACGCTGCATTTGGGTGAGCTGGCGCATATCGTCGGGCGGAATACACACGAGCGCTCACCACGAGGCCGACATTTGTTGGACCAGAGCCTTCGGGACGAGGCAGATAATTTGATGCTGTTGTGTGCTCAACAGCACGACGAAATCGACGCCGAGGCCGCGTTGGACGTGTTCACCGTCGAGCGGCTGCGTCGCTTGAAGCAGGAGCACGAGGATCGCATTCGCCACGTGACCGGACTTGGTCAAGACCGAGCCACCACGGTAGTGCGAATGCTGGGACCGGTGCATGGGCAAGCCGTGGAGCTGTCACGGCAGGCAGCTGCAGACGCCGTGGTGGCGCGTTACCGCTTCCCACTGTTCCTGGAGTCCTATTCCCGCCACGGTGTGGAGATCGACCTACAGCATATACCTGGCGAGTCCTATGTTCAGGGCGTGGGTTCCATGCAGGCTGCTTCTGCGACCCGTGACTATTATCGGCAAGCTGTCCGGGTCATTGATGACGTCATCAACCACCAGCTACGGCCGGGTATAAAACGTGGATCTATTCAGCATGTAAGCGTGTTCGGGTTCGCGCGTCTGCCGCTGCTGGTGTACTTAGGTGCCCGACTGGACGACACGGTGCCAACCGATGTCTACCAGCGGCACCGACGCGATCAGTCCTGGGTATGGCCAGCCGAAAGTGTCTCGGGAACAGAATTTGCGGTTCGGCAGGTTCAAGCTCAGTGCGTGAGGGACGAAGCTGTAGTAATAGTGAACGTCTCAGGTGCGATATCCCAACACGAGGTCCCTGCCGATCTCGTATCGCTGCGCCGTTATGTGATCAGCCCGGCAACCGCGGACACCTGCCCGGATATTTTGCACCAGTACGGGTCTTTGCGACTGTTCGAGGAGACGTGGCGAGGCTTTCTGGCTCGCATGGAGGTCGAGGCTAAAGATCTACGGCGACTGCACGTCCTGCCTGCCGTGCCGCTGTCTGCGGCGGTGGTGCTGGGGCAAGCTCACCATCCACAGGTTCATCCGCAGTTGGTGATCTACGAGCGGTTGGCAGGGAGCTATGTCCCCACACTTGAGGTTGGGTCGGCCACTAGGCGGCTTGTACCCGGCCGGCGCCTTGGACAGCCTATTGATCCAACGTCGTGTGGGCGATGAAGCGATGCGCGGGTGTGATTCCTGTGTGGGGCTGGGCGCATAGGTGCGTTCCTGAGACAGGGTGACGCATCTGGGCGCCCAGGAAATTGACCAGGCTGGCCGTCGTTGCCATGAGATCGGCGGCGGAACCGTGGAAGGTGGGGACCGAGCACCCGCGAGTGGGGCGCAGCTCATCGCCTGGAGCTGGTTCCGTCCACAGTGGGTGGTAAGGCTCAAGGCTCGTGTCGGCTAGGACGTACTTTCCGGTGGCGTGGTCGATTGCGGACAGGCTCGCGCGGGTCCCGGGGGCGGCGATGGTGAGAATCCCCAGGCTAGCTGTGAGGCTATCCGTTGCCATCTGGGCGAGTACCGCTTTGCGGTCGGGTCGCTGGGCAAGAAGGTCGAGGAAGCGTCCGACGGTGATGCTGACGGTCGCGTCGAGGATGAGGTCGGCGTGGCCCGCGGCGTCCAGGAGAGTGGGGGCTGGTGGCGGGTCGGTGATGTCGATGGTGATGTCATCCCTGATGTCGCGGAGACGGGTGGCCAAGGCTTCGGCCTTGGTCATGCCGAGGTGCTCCTCGGTGTAGTTCTGCCGGACAAGGAGCCCGCCGGTGATGCGGCCCGGATCGCAAAGGGTCAGCCGTGAAGCTCCGGCTCGGGTCGCTAGCTCGGCTGCCCATGAGCCGATGCCGCCGCATCCCCAGATGTGTATGTGAGCGTCAGCGAAGGAGTGGACAGGGCGCTGCGTGTCGCGGCGGGTGGTGACCTCCGGACGTTCGTCGGACAGGTAACACCATTCGATGCGGGCTTGGCGCAGTTCGCCGGGCAGGCTACCTAGGCGGCTAGGGGCGCTGCGGCGCGTGAGGTAGCGCAGCGCGTCGCTGACCTGGGGCTGCAGGCGGCCGGCGAGGAGGAATGGGGCTGCCGTCGGCGTGGTGGGATGTCGGACGGCCAGGACGAAGTGCTGGGCGGTGCCTTCGGGGGCACGCAGAGCGCTGGCAGCGAGTGCGGTCAACAGCGCCGCTGGTGAGACGTCGGCTGGCTTTGGGACGTGGGTGGCGACGGAATGAGTGACAGTCATGAGTTCGGCCAGTGTGCTGCCCGCCCCTAAAGGCAGCGTGCTGACAGGAAGAATCGGGGTTCGATAGCTGTGGGTGTCTGCAGGGCTGCTGATCAGGTCGAGCCGGTTGGCAGTGCGCTGGGTGAGCCAGAACGTGGTAGGCCGGTGGGGGACGGGTTCTCGCACGACGACGGTGGGAGTGCCTGGTGTGTGGTGCAGGACGCCACCGACGGGGTGGTAGAGAGCGGTAGCAGGGTCGAACTTGCCGACTGCCGCGTCCGTGAGCCACTGCCACAGGCGATTCATGACGGGGACGATTCCGGCGGTGGGGTCCCATTCACGAGCTGGGTCGAGGTAGAGACACAGCCGGTTGCCTTGCAGAACATGAGGGGTGCCGGCAAACCGGGTGTGGGTGGTTTGCACTGAGGGCGGTATCGCGGGGTCTGCGGAGAGCCCGAGGATGAAGTCCTCAATCTCCCTCAGAACCAAGCCTCCCGGGGCGGGCTGCATGCCGTCAGTGCGGATGCTGATGGAAACCGCGACCAAGCCGTCGGCACCTGTGTGAGGGCGGCCTGAGACGCGCAGGTCCGAGTGGTCCGCATCTGCGAGTGCTGTGAGCTGCCCCAAGAGCTCGCGCTGCCACGAATTGGGGCGGGCTGCGGTCGGTTTGCGCTTGCTCATCCGGCGCGCCCGGTGCGCGAGGTGGTGGTGATGAGCAGGGGAGTCGGGAACTTTTGGGCCGTCGGGGTAATCGAGGCACTATCACGCGGCAGGTCAGGGAAGGCGTCCCCGAACAAGTCCCGCCACAGTCGGACGCTCCGGTCGTAGTCCGGCTCATCGTATGCCTCGCGGATCTGGCGAGCATGGGTGTGAATGCGGGCACGGAAGTAGCTGTACGTCGTCTGGTCCCATCGGTGGTCGAAGGTGACGCCTGATCCGGAAGGGTCGGGGATCGAGGGCTTGTGGGGACGGTCCTGCAGCCATGCGTCGAGATCTTCGATGATGGTGAGGAGGGTGGTGGGGACGTTGCCATAGCAGCCAGGGTGCGTGACCGCCCTGGTCTCGTGGACTCGCTGGCCGAGCAGGGTGGTGAGGATGATGGAGCGAGTGCCAGTGAAGGACTTCCGGTGGTTGCGCAGGTATTTCATCAGGCGGATGACCTTGCGCAGGTTGTTGTTAGCGATACCGTCCTTCTCTTGCATCCAGGCGGTAAAGCCGGACGGGTTGGTCTGTTCCCACTTGTTGTCGTCGCGGTTGACGATCACTTCACGGCCGTCCCGCAAGTGGAGGTAGGGGACGATGTCTACATGCATAGAATTGGCGTAACTGAGTTGTACGCAACGGCACTTGCGGGTGTGCGGCATGTCTCCGTAGACACTGTGGCGGTGGAGCGCGGCGTAGACCTTGTCGATGTACGTCTTCGGGTTGTCGGCCCACTCGACGACTTCGGAGAGGTGAAGCATGAAGTCGGCGTCGAACTCGCTGTCGCCGACAGGATTGATGATGGTGCGCTGCGCCCAAGACCCCTGCGGCTTCTTACCTAGGACCAGCGGGCCGATTTCTCGGTCGTCCTTAAGCGCGTTGTAGATGGCTTCGACACGGTCAGCTAGAAGGTCGAGCTTGGCCTGGCTAAGGTTCACGGTGTCCTGGAGGAAGGCGTTGAAGCTCTTGATGTGCTGCACGGCGAGGGTTCCTTTCTGCGCGAGTTACACGCTTGGGGACTGCTGTGAAGACGTGACGGGGTCGGGTGTATTGGGGGCATGCCGGCGGCGGGCGCAACGGCATGAGCATGGAGAGGCCCGCGAGACGGATGGGCACACGTGGGTATCGGTTTGGTGTGCGTGCGCGAGGGTCCTGGCATGAACTCGCGGGAAAACCGGCCATGGCACAAGGCAGAGGGTCGGCCGATGCGGGGCATCGCGGATGGCCGTCCGCGTCGGCTGGCCATCGGAAATGGTCGGTGCAGTCCGGTCGACAGTACGGGCCATCACGGCCAGGCACGTCCCGCAGTACCGCCCGAGGGTGGACCGTCCCCGTCAGCCTCACGCCGAGCAGGGGCCACCTCGTGAGCAGAGAGGCCGATCCCTCTCTGTCGTAACTACTACACCACATAGAGCGACACTCACGCAAGACACATTTTGAATGTCAATTTGGCTGACCTCTACTCAGCCTGCTCTGGGACGAGGCCAGTCCGGCTGCACTATCACCGGCCTCGGCGAAGCCGAGACACAAAGACGTGAGCGTTTCGGACGCGAGGGAATGGGACATCGGGAGCCGAGCGAGCTGCCCGCAGGGGCTCGGGCTGACCGCTCGGGCGGGCGCTGTCAGCGAGCGGGGCCGGAGACGATGCCGAGGTTCATCAGGCGGTATGTCATGGCCATCTCGCTCAACTGAAATCGCCTGGCCAGGACCCGCACAAGGTCCTCCGTCGTCCGAAAGCTGATGCGCTGCGTCGCCTGGCGAACCATCTCCTCCGGTGCCAGCAGCGCCGCAGCGAATCGGTTAGCGTCGACTTCCTCGCGGTCAGTGGCCATGCTCGACATCGCGTTGCGATAGTTCACGCGCGCGTCGATGTCCAGGATCAGCGGACGCCCTTCATGCAGGCGCAGGTGCCCCAGTTCGTGCGCCACCGTGAAGCGCTGCCGCTCGAACGAGTGCGCCTCGTTGACGCCGATGATGCAGCTTCCGTCTTTGCGTAGAAGCATGCCTGAGACGTCGTCGTCCATCCCCTGCGGGACGACCAGGACGTTGAGTCGTTCGGCCAGTTCGAACGGGTTGACCGGCGGTGTGACGATCCGAAACTCTCGCAGCAGCGCACGAGCCGCCAGGTCAGCCTTCGCCACGAGCGTCCCTCCTCGCCGATGCCTGTGCCCACACTGCGGCGACATCGGCAGCGTGACGCGCGGCAAGGCCGGCTGCCTCATCAAGCTGGAGCCGCGGAAGAAGATCCGAGGGTTCCACGTTCACCGCTTCAGCGATCAAAGCTAGTCGGTAGAGGGGCGGGGTCTGGGTCCCGGACTCGATGTTCGTGATCGAACCGCGCGACAACCCCGCTCGTCGGCCTACGTACTCCTGCGTCACCCCGGCACGCGTCCGCGCTTCACGAATCAGCCGGGCAACGGCCGCGTTGAATTCCCGCTCTTCCACATCGCCCCCAAGCGCCGCCAGTCTCCCTGACAACCTACTTCCCTGCCCTTCGCTCGACCAGGTTCTCGCGGGCGCGCCACACGCGACGCTGACTGCAGCGGACGCAACTCAGAGTGTGGTCTTACACATCTCCCTCCAGTCGCCCCCAGAGTGTTCGGCCTGGGCTCTCCCGGGCAGGGCTGGCTGTCAGGCGCCGAAGCGCGCCTTGTTGCGTTAGCCGACGCGATGTGGCCGCATCTCACCGGCATCCCAGCACGATCCCAGCACGGTAGGGATGAGCAGGGGTGATGCCAGGTGACGACGGGTCAGGTTTCCCAGCACCATCCCAGCACGGGAAAAAACCAGGGGCCCGACCCCAAAGAGCCGAACCCCATCTGACCTGCATGTTTGCCAGGTCAGCGATGTAGTGGTAAGTCACCCACTACACATTGAAGCGGAACTCCACCACATCCCCGTCCTGCATCACGTACTCCTTGCCCTCCATCCGCGCCTTCCCCCTCGCGCGGGCCTCGGCCACCGAGCCGGCCTCGACCAGGTCGGCGAAGGAGATGACCTCGGCCTTGATGAAGCCCTTCTGGAAGTCGGTGTGGATGACTCCGGCGGCCTCGGGAGCGGTCGCGCCCTTCTTGATGGTCCAGGCCCGGGACTCCTTGGGGCCGGCCGTCAGGTAGGTCTGGAGGCCCAGGGTGTCGAAGCCGACGCGGGCCAGGGTGGCGAGGCCGGGCTCCTCGGCGCCGACGGACTCGAGGAGTTCCATCGCGTCCTCCTCGTCCAGCTCGGCGAGGTCCGCCTCCAGCTTGGCGTTGAGGAAGATCGCCTCGGCGGGGGCGACCAGGGCGCGCTGCTCGTCCTTGAAGGCGTCGTCGGTCAGTTCGTCCTCGTCGACGTTGAAGACGTAGAGGAAGGGCTTCGTGGTGAGCAGGTGCAGGTCGTGGAGGAGTTCCGCGCGCTCGCTGCCCTGGACCAGGCCGTGCGTGAAGAGGGTGTCGCCCTTCTCCAGGATCTCCTTCGCCTCCTCGACGGCCTTGACCTTCGGGGCGATGTCCTTCTTGATCCGGGACTCCTTCTGGAGGCGCGGCAGGACCTTCTCGATCGTCTGGAGGTCGGCGAGGATCAGCTCGGTGTTGATCGTCTCGATGTCGTCCTTGGGCGAGACCTTGCCGTCGACGTGGACGACGTTCTCGTCCTTGAAGGCGCGGATGACCTGGCAGATCGCGTCGGACTCACGGATGTTCGCCAGGAACTTGTTGCCCAGGCCCTCGCCCTCGGAGGCGCCGCGCACGATGCCCGCGATGTCCACGAAGTCGACGGTCGCCGGGAGGATCCGCTGCGAGCCGAAGATCTCGGCCAGCTTGGCCAGGCGGGCGTCGGGGACGCCGACCACGCCGACGTTCGGCTCGATCGTGGCGAACGGGTAGTTGGCCGCCAGCACGTCGTTCTTGGTCAGGGCGTTGAACAGGGTCGACTTGCCGACATTCGGCAGACCGACGATTCCGATCGTGAGCGACACGTTGCGACTTCCCGTACGTGAGAGGGCGGGTCCTGGAGGCGGCCCGTGGGCCGGCCGGGGCCAGGGAGGTGGCTGGCCGATCCACCAGTCTACGGGGTGACGCGCGCCCGACCGGCGCTGTGTCGAACGCTTGCACAAGGCCGGTTTCCCGGCGTGTCCGATGGCCCATTCGGCACATAAGCCGACCTAAGTTGGTCGGGTGGAGCAACCCAGGACGCGTCCCCCTCGGCAAGGACCACCGCGCCGCGCCTCCCCGCCGCTGCCCCCGCAACCGGCCAGGGGCGGGCCCGGCGGGACCGGTCCGGGGGCCCGCGGCCCGGCGCCCGGCGGCGGCAGGACCGTCCCCCGGGCCCGTCCGCCGGCCCCCGCCCCCGGCCGGACGCCGCCCCGGCGCTTCCCCAACCCGCGCCTGACCGGCCTTGGCTGCGCCCTCTTCTGCGCCGCGCTGATGCTCCTGCTCGGCGTCCTCGACCGGCTGCTGCTCGGGGCGTCGCTCACCGTGTACGGGGTGCTGTTCCTGCCGGTGTGCCTGCTCGCCGCCGTGTGGGTGCGGCGCAGCGATCTGGTGACGGTGCCGGTGGTCGTGCCGATCGCCTTCACGCTCGGGCTCGCGTCCCTCGGCGGGCGCGGCGACGGGTTCGGCGACCGGGCCGCCGGCCTGTTCACCGCGCTCGCCACCGAGGCGGGCTGGCTCTACGGGGGGACCCTGATCGCCGGGGTGGTCGTCACCGCGCGGAAGGTGCGGATGATGCGCCGCCGGGTGGCCGCCCGACGGCGGACGGCCGGATGAACGAGGCGGCCGGCCGGCTAACCCGCCTGCTGCGCCCGCATCGCCGCCCCCACGATCCCCGCGTTGTTCTGCAGCTGCGCCGGGACGATCTCGGCCTTGATGCCGTCGATGTACGGGAGGAACTTGTGGGCCTTGCGGCTGACGCCGCCGCCGATGATGAAAAGTTCGGGCGAGAACAGCATCTCCACGTGCGCGAGGTACGCCCGCACCCGCTGGGCCCAGTCCTCCCACGACAGGTCGTGGTCCTCGCGGGCCTTGCTGGACGCCCGCTTCTCCGCGTCGTGGCCGTCCAGCTCCAGGTGGCCCAGCTCGGAGTTGGGCACGAGGACGCCGTCGGTGAACAGGGCGCTGCCGATACCGGTGCCGAAGGTGAGCAGGACGACCGTGCCCTTGCGGCCCCGGCCCGCGCCGAAGGCCATCTCGGCGACGCCGGCCGCGTCCGCGTCGTTGACCACCGTCACCGGGACCCCGCCGAGGCGCTCGCCGAGCAGGGCGCGGGCGTCGGTGTCGATCCAGCCCTTGTCGACGTTGGCCGCCGTGCGGATCGTCGCGCCGCCCGTGACGACGCCGGGGAAGGTGACCCCGACCGGTCCGGTCCAGCCGAAGTGCTCCACGACCTCCCTGACCCCGTCGGCCACCGAGTCGGGCGTGGCCGGGTGCGGGGTCAGCACCTTGTACCGCTCCTCAGTCAGGTCGCCCTTGTCGAGATCGACGGGAGCGCCCTTGATCCCGGATCCACCGATGTCCACGCCGAAGATCTGCATGGCACCACGTTACGACGGCCCACCCACGGTCACGAAGGCGGTCATGGACACGATGTCCGAGGCCGCCCCGGCGGTCAGGCCCCCGGCGTGCCCGAACCGCCGCGCTCGGCCACCAGGGCCGCCGCCTCGTCGCGCAGGTCGCGGCGCAGCTCCTTGGGCAACGAGAAGGTGATGGACTCCTCGGCGGCCTTGACGATCTCCACGTCCTCGAAGCCGCGCGCGGACAGCCACTCCAGGACCTCCTCGACCAGCACCTCCGGCACCGACGCGCCCGAGGTGACGCCGACCGTGGTCACGCCCTCCAGCCAGGCCTCGTCGATCTCGGCGGCGAAGTCGACCAGGTACGCCTCGCGGGCGCCGGCGAGCTTGGCGACCTCGACGAGCCGCTTGGAGTTGGAGGAGTTGCGCGAGCCGACGACGATGACCAGGTCGGCCTCGGCGCCCATCTGCTTCACGGCGAGCTGGCGGTTCTGCGTGGCGTAGCAGATGTCGTCGCTGGGCGGCGAGATCAGCTGCGGGAACTTCTCCTTGAGGGCGTCGACGGTCTCCATGGTCTCGTCGACGGAGAGGGTGGTCTGGGAGAGCCAGACGACCTTGGACGGGTCGCGGACCTCGACCTTGGCGACGTCCCCGGGACCGTCGACCAGCTGGATGTGGTCGGGGGCCTCGCCGGAGGTGCCGATGACCTCCTCGTGGCCCTCGTGGCCGATGAGCAGGATGTCGTAGTCCTCGTTCGCGAAGCGGACGGCTTCCTTGTGGACCTTGGTGACGAGCGGGCAGGTGGCGTCGATGGTGGCGAGCCTGCCCTGCCGGGCCTCCTCGTGCACGGTCGGGGCGACGCCGTGCGCGGAGAACATCACGATGTTGCCCGGGGGCACCTCCTCCGTCCGCTCGACGAAGATCGCGCCCTTCTTCTCCAGGGTCTGCACGACGTACTTGTTGTGCACGATCTCGTGCCGGACGTAGATGGGGGCCCCGTACTGCTCCAGGGCCTTCTCGACGGCGATCACGGCGCGGTCCACGCCCGCGCAGTAGCCACGGGGGGCGGCGAGCAGGACACGGCGGCCAGTCGAAGCAGTCATGACACCCATCGTAGAGGCCCCGCACGGGGCGCGGATCACGCCCGTGTTGTCGGTGGCCGCCGTTACGCTCGGGCGCATGGCTGTGAACACGTCCCCGGATTCCCCCCTGCCCGTCGGCGAGGTGTCGCGGCTGATCGGCGGGTGGATCGAGCGGCTCGGCGCGGTGTGGGTGGAGGGTCAGATCACCCAGCTGTCGCGGCGGCCGGGCGCCGGGGTCGTGTTCCTGACGCTGCGCGACCCGTCGTACGACATCTCGGTGAGCGTCACCTGCTACCGGCAGGTGTTCGACGCCGTCGCCGACGTGGTGAGCGAGGGCGCGCGGGTGGTGGTGCTGGCGAAGCCCGAGTGGTACGCGCCGCGGGGGCAGCTGTCGCTGCGGGCCGCGGAGATCAAGCCGGTGGGTGTGGGCGAGCTGCTGGCGCGGCTGGAGCGGCTGAAGAAGACGCTGGCCGGCGAGGGGTTGTTCGCGGCGGAGCGCAAGCGTCCGCTGCCGTTCCTGCCGCAGCTGATCGGCCTGGTGTGCGGGCGGGCGTCGGCCGCCGAGCGGGACGTGCTGGAGAACGCCCGGCACCGCTGGCCCGCCGTCCGCTTCGAGGTGCGCAACGTCGCGGTGCAGGGCGTGCACGCGGTGCCGCAGGTGGTGGGGGCGGTGCAGGAGCTGGACGCGATGGAGGAGGTGGACGTCATCGTCGTCGCGCGCGGCGGGGGCAGCGTGGAGGATCTGCTGCCGTTCTCCGACGAGCAGCTCGTCCGCGCGGTCGCCGCCTGCCGGACGCCGGTGGTGTCGGCCATCGGGCACGAACCGGACACCCCGCTGCTGGACTACGTGGCGGATCTGCGGGCCTCCACGCCCACGGACGCGGCGAAGAAGGTCGTACCGGACGTGGGCGAGGAGTTCGAGCGGGTGCGGCTGCTGCGCGACCGGGCGCGGCGGTGTGTGGAGGCGTTCCTGGAGCGCGAGGAGCGCGGGCTGGCGCACGCGCTGGCGCGGCCCTCGATAGAGGATCCGCACCGGATGATCGACGAGCGGGCCGAGCAGGTGGCCGCGCTGGCGGACCGCGCCCGGCGGTGCCTGGGGCACCGGCTGGACCGCGCGGAGTCGGAGCTGACGCACACGCACGCGCGTGTGGTGGCGCTGTCCCCGGCGGCGACGCTGCGCCGGGGGTACGCGGTGCTGCAGCGGGTGGACGGCCACGTGGTGCGCGCCCCTCGGGAGGTGGCGGCCGGTGAGCCGCTGCGCGCGCGGGTGGCCGAGGGCGAGTTCCCGGTCCGGGTCGCCACGGACGCGCACGGCGATGCCCGGGCGCACGGCGAGGCGCAGGCGGACGCCGGCGCACGAGGGCACGGCGCCGCACGGACCGACGCCGGCGCGCACGCGGGCGCCGACGCACGGAACGACGCCGGCGCGCAGGTCGGCACGGACGCGTAGGCACAGGTCGGCACGGGCCCCACAGGTACAGGTCGGCACGGACGCATAGGTTGGGTGGATGAGCGGCAAGGTGGACGAGGCGCTGGGCTACGAGCAGGCGCGGGACGAGCTGATCGAGGTCGTGCGGCGGCTGGAGGCGGGCGGCACGACGCTGGAGGAGTCCCTCGCCCTGTGGGAGCGCGGCGAGGAGCTGGCGAAGGTGTGCCGGCGCTGGCTGGAGGGCGCGCGGGCGCGACTGGACGCGGCGCTGGCGGAGGAGGCCGCGGCGGAGGGCGCCGGTGGCGAGGGGCACGAGGAGTAGCCGGGCAGGAGCGGAGCGGGCCGGCGGCTGTGAAGCGGATCACCCCGCCCCACTTTTGGTTGAATGTTGAACTTCACCGTCGTACTGTCGTGCCGTCAGCCGGTCCGGCCCTCCCGGGCCCGACGCACGACCCGAGGTAGGTTCCCCATGTCGCTCGTTCTCGACCCCGCCGCCCAGGACCTGCTGTTCCGCGAGGCCCGCACCGCGAACGCCTTCACCGACGAGCCCGTCACCGACGAGCAGGTCCGGGCGATCTACGACCTGGTCAAGTACGGGCCCACCGCGTTCAACCAGACGCCGCTGCGCGTCACCCTGGTCCGCTCCCCCGAGGCCCGCGAGCGCCTGGTGGGGCTGATGGCCGAGGGCAACCGGGCCAAGACCGCCGCCGCCCCGCTGGTCGCGATCCTGTCCGCGGACAACGAGTTCCACGAGGAGCTGCCGCAGCTGCTCCCGCACTTCCCGCAGGCCAAGGATGTCTTCTTCAGCGAGCGCGCGGTGCGCGAGAGCGCCGCGCTGCTGAACGCCGCGCTCCAGGCCGCCTACTTCATCGTCGGCGTCCGTGCCGCCGGACTGGCCGCGGGTCCGATGACCGGCGTGGACCTCGAAGGCGTCCGCAAGGAGTTCCTGGACGACGACCACGCGCCGCTGATGGTGGTCAACATCGGCCGCCCCGGCCCGGACGCCTGGCGCCCGCGCGCCCCGCGCCTGGCCTACGACGAGGTCGTCACCACCGTCTGAGACGCCACCGCATCAGCGCCACCGTTCGGGACGCCACCGTCCGGGACGCCGCCCCGCAGCGGGCGTGGCACGGGCCCCCGGTTCGACCGAACCGGGGGCCCGTGCGTCTTCGCGCCGTTCCTCGGCGCGCGCCTACGCCATCCTCAGCGCGCGCACCATCTGCTTCAGCTGCTCGAACGTCCCCGTGCCGGCCACCACGGTGGTCGCGCCCTTCTCGGAGTCGGCCGGGTCCAGCACGAGCGCGTCGTAGCGCCCGTCGGCGTACCGGATCCAGGTCCGGCCGCCGATCTCCTCGGTGACCTTCGTCTCCTTGGCGCCCTGCGTCGCCTCGGCGAGGAACTCGGCCCGCTTGCCGGTGGCGGCCTGCTCGATCTGGACGTACTCGCCGTCCGGAGCGCGGTAGCCGAGATGCCAGGCGTCGTTCTCGGCGCCGTCGAACCGCACCGAGGTCGCCTTCCAGGTCTGCGGCAGCCCTTCCGGGGCCGCCACCGGGTAGGCGGCGGCGCGGCGCGCCGTCACCAGTTCGATCTTGTAGTCGACCCGCGGGAGATCGGGCTCGCCCTCGTCGTGCGGGGTGAAGAGGTACATGACCCCGCCCGCGAGCAGGGTGACGCCCATGGAGAGCACCATGCTGCGGACCATCTTCGTCTTGCCGTTGCTGCCTGCCACGCCCTCCATGGTGGCAGGTGCCCCGGCCGCTCATCCGTGGGGGCCCCTGCTCACTTTGTCGACCTGGCTATAGAGTCGACGCCAACACCCTCATCCGGCCGTCGTCGTATCAGAAAGGTGCGCTCCGATGACCGAGCATCATCTGCCGTCCGAACTCGATGTCCCCTCCGAGGCCCCCGACCGCAACCTCGCCCTCGAACTGGTCCGCGTGACCGAGGCGGCGGCGATGGCCGCGGGCCGCTGGGTGGGGCGCGGTGACAAGAACGGCGCCGACGGTGCCGCGGTGCGCGCCATGCGGACCCTCGTCTCCACCGTCTCCATGAACGGCGTCGTCGTCATCGGGGAAGGCGAGAAGGACGAGGCGCCGATGCTCTTCAACGGGGAGCGGGTCGGCGACGGCACCGGGCCCGAGTGCGACATCGCCGTGGACCCGATCGACGGCACCACGCTCAGCGCCAAGGGCATGCCCAACGCGATCGCGGTGCTGGCGGCGGCCGAGCGCGGGTCGATGTTCGACCCGTCCGCCGTCTTCTACATGGACAAGCTGGTCACCGGCCCCGACGCGGCCGACTTCGTGGACATCGACGCCCCGGTGTCGGTGAACATCCGCCGGGTCGCCAAGGCCAAGCGGGCCACGCCCGAGGACGTCACCGTCGTCATCCTGGACCGGCCCCGGCACGCGGGCGTCATCGAGGAGATCCGGGAGACGGGCGCGCGCATCAAGCTGATCTCGGACGGCGACGTCGCGGGCTCGATCCTGGCGCTGCGCGAGGGCACCGGCGTCGACCTCCTGCTCGGCATCGGCGGCACCCCCGAGGGCATCATCTCGGCCTGCGCGGTGAAGTGCCTGGGCGGCACCATCCAGGGCAAGCTGTGGCCCAAGGACGACGAGGAGCGGCAGCGGGCGGTCGACGCCGGGCACGACCTGGACCGGCTGCTGACCACCGAGGACCTGGTGACCGGAGAGAACGTCTTCTTCGTCGCGACCGGCATCACGGACGGCGAGCTGCTGCGGGGCGTGCGCTACCGCTCGGAGACGGCGACGACCGACTCCATCGTGATGCGCTCCAAGTCGGGCACGGTCCGCCGTATCGACTCCGAGCACCGTCTCAGCAAGCTCCGGGCGTACAGCGCGATCGACTTCGACCGCGCCAAGTAGGACCGCCGCGAGGGAAGGGGCGCCCCGGTGCGGAGGCGGCGCCCCTTTCGCGTGCCGTCGGGCGGTCAGCCCGCGGCGGCTATGCGGTCGGCCGCCCTGGCCGCCTTCTTCAGCTCCAGCTCGCGGCGGCGCCGCCGGGCCAGGACCACGCGGCGCTCGGCGGCGGTGAGGCCGCCCCAGACGCCGTACGGCTCCGGCTGGAGCAGGGCGTGCTCGCGGCACTCGACCATGACCGGGCAGCGGGCGCAGACCCGCTTCGCCGCCTCTTCGCGGGACAGCCGCGCGGCGGTGGGCTCCTTGGAGGGGGCGAAGAACAGGCCGGCCTCGTCGCGCCGGCACACCGCCTCCGTGTGCCAGGGGGCGTCTTGGTCCCTGTCGCGCGCCGGCACCCGCTGAGACGGAACGGCAGCTACCTGCAAGGACGAATGCGGCGGTTGCGGCACGGTCTACTCCTGACGACGGCTTCGCGAGCGAGAGACGATGCAGCAAGGTCTACCCGCTGTACGCGCGCCTATGCGGGGAGTCCCCGGACCGAAGCGGCCGATCGCCGCGGACGGCGAAGAGGGTCCTGCGGCGGACGCCGGGACCGCCGTCAGTGCCCGAGGTGTTTGCGACGGGCGCCGCGCACCCGGTCCCTGATGTCCGCGACGAGCCTGCCCCGCCGTGGCCGCGCCTCGATGCTGCCGAGGACCGCCCAGCCGTCCACGTAGACGACGGGCGCGTCGGGGTCGCCCGAGTCGAGCGTGTCCACCTCGAAGCTGCCGAGCACGCCGCCTCCGGTGCCGCGCAGCGAGACGTTCTCCGGGACCGTGATCTCGACGCTGCCGAACACCGAGTACGCCTTGACCAGCACCTGCTGGTACTCGAAGAGGGCCTCGCTGAGGTCTATCTCCACGCTGCCGAAGACCGAGTAGGCGTGGATACGGCGGCCCGCGCGCCAGCGGCCCCTGCGGACGGCGCCGCTGAACACCGCGACGACGCTGTCGTCCGCGTGGACCGGGAAGGCGCCGCCGCCCGCCGGACGCGCCGGCGCCGCACCGGACGCGGCGGCCGGGCGCTCCCGGTGCGCACCCGGCAGGTCCCGCACGAGCGTCTCCAGCTCGTCGACCTTCTTGGCGCGGTAGACGCCCTCGACGCGCTCGGCGTGCTCCTCCGGGGTCAGCCGCCCCTCGGCGAGGGCGTCGCCCAGGATGTCGGCGACCCGGTCGCGCTCGGCGTCGGAGGCGCGCAGCCCGGCATCGGCGGGGCGCGGTGCGGCGTCCTTCTGAACGTCCTTCTCAAGGTCCACGGCAGCAGCCTACCCACACACGATAGATCGCGACACCCCCGCCGCCCGCCGAACTGAGCCTTACCTCACAAGTTCGCCCCGTCCGCCAGGTCCTAGGCTGGTGGACGCTGCCAACGGAGGCCAGCGCCGTCTGTCGTGAGTGAGGAATGGGCGAGATGCCTGAGTTCGCGTACACCGATCTGCTCCCCATGGGAGAGGACACCACCCCCTACCGGCTGGTGACCTCCGAGGGTGTCTCCACCTTCGAGGCCGACGGTCGGACGTTCCTCAAGGTCGAGCCGGAGGCGCTGCGCAAGCTCGCCGAGGAGGCCATCCACGACATCCAGCACTATCTGCGCCCGGCCCACCTCGCCCAGCTGCGCCGCATCATCGACGACCCCGAGGCGTCGAACAACGACAAGTTCGTGGCCCTGGACCTGCTGAAGAACGCGAACATCGCGGCGGCGGGCGTGCTGCCCATGTGCCAGGACACCGGCACCGCGATCGTGATGGGCAAGCGCGGCCAGAACGTGCTCACCGCCGGCGAGGACGAGAAGGCCCTGTCCCGGGGCATCTACGACGCCTACACCAGGCTCAACCTGCGCTACTCCCAGATGGCCCCGCTGACCATGTGGGAGGAGAAGAACACCGGCTCCAACCTGCCGGCGCAGATCGAGCTGTACGCCACCGACGGCGGCGCGTACAAGTTCCTGTTCATGGCCAAGGGCGGCGGCTCGGCCAACAAGTCGTTCCTCTACCAGGAGACCAAGGCGGTCCTGAACGAGGCCTCCATGATGAAGTTCCTGGAGGAGAAGATCCGCTCGCTGGGCACGGCCGCCTGCCCGCCGTACCACCTGGCGATCGTCGTCGGCGGCACCAGCGCCGAGTACGCGCTGAAGACCGCCAAGTACGCCTCCGCGCACTACCTGGACGAGATCCCCGCCGAGGGCTCGCCGCTCGGCCACGGCTTCCGGGACAAGGAGCTGGAGGAGAAGGTCTTCGAGCTGACGCAGAAGATCGGCATCGGCGCGCAGTTCGGCGGCAAGTACTTCTGCCACGACGTGCGCGTGGTCCGCCTGCCCCGGCACGGCGCCTCCTGCCCCGTCGCCATCGCCGTCTCCTGCTCCGCCGACCGCCAGGCCGTCGCCAAGATCACCGCCGAGGGCGTGTTCCTGGAGCAGCTGGAGACCGACCCGGCGCGCTTCCTGCCGGAGACCACGGACGAGCACCTGGAGTCCGAGGGCGACGTCGTGAAGATCGACCTGAACCAGCCGATGGACGACATCCTCGCCGAGCTGACCAAGTACCCGGTCAAGACCCGGCTGTCGCTGTCCGGCCCGCTGGTCGTGGCCCGCGACATCGCGCACGCCAAGATCAAGGAGCGGCTGGACGCGGGCGAGGAGATGCCGCAGTACCTCAAGGACCACCCGGTCTACTACGCCGGCCCCGCCAAGACCCCCGAGGGCTACGCCTCCGGCTCCTTCGGCCCGACCACGGCCGGCCGCATGGACTCCTACGTCGAGCAGTTCCAGGCGGCGGGCGGCTCCAAGGTGATGCTCGCCAAGGGCAACCGCAGCAAGCAGGTCACCGACGCGTGCGCCGCGCACGGCGGCTTCTACCTCGGCTCCATCGGCGGCCCCGCCGCCCGCCTCGCCCAGGACTGCATCAAGAAGGTCGAGGTCGTCGAGTACGAGGAACTCGGCATGGAGGCCGTCTGGAAGATCGAGGTCGAGGACTTCCCGGCGTTCATCGTCGTGGACGACAAGGGCAACGACTTCTTCCAGAACCCGGCTCCCGAGCCGACGTTCACGCACATTCCGGTGCGGGGGCCCGGCCTGGCCTGACGTGCGCGCCGCCGACCGGTGACGCCGCCTCGTGCGCGACGGGCGGGCGGCGAAGGGCACTTGCCGCGCGGGGCAGGCCCGGGCCGGGAGCACGGCGCACGGGGAACGCGCACGGAGAAACAGGCGGCGCGGGCTGCACCCCCACGGCGTCCGACCGGCCCCGACCGGTCGCGGTCGGACGGCCGGTCGCGGCCGGTGCTGTGCGCCCTCCGTCATGGCGGGGGCGGGCCGCGCCCCCCAGAAGCGGGAGCGC